>JAEXCA010000120.1 GCA_023393755.1 Actinomycetes bacterium
CCCCCACGCCGCCCGCCCCGCCCAGCACCGCCACCACCGGCGTGCGCAGTGCGGCCGGGCCGCCCCCGCCCAGCACCACGCCCAGCCAGGCCCGGCCGGCCGGCAACCCGATCACCCGCGCCCCCAGGGGTGCCGACCATCTGGTCAGGGTCGCCTCGTCCGCGCCCACCAGGAAGACGCCCTCGCGTTGCGGGAGCGCCTGCCCGGCCACGGCGGCGGCGAACTCGTCGGCGATGAAGACGGCGCCGGCCTCCCGCCAGCCACCGGCCAGATCGGCAGCACTGGTCACCGTCCGGGCGACCAGTTCCTGCGCGGTGGCGGCGGCCAGCACCGCCTCCTGGGTCTCCCCGGGCGCGGCCACCACCAGGACGTCGACGTGTTCCACGTCCGACACCATGGTCAGCGGGAACCCGGATGTGCCAGGCAATCCGCCCGCCTGTGGAAAACCTCCGCTATCCACAGGCCCTGCCTGCCCAGTCAGCCCCGTCGCGCCACGTACGATGCGCACATGGCCCCCTCCAGTGCCTTTCCGGCCGCAGCGGTCGAATGGCTGACCGCCGGGGCGGGCTCGGTCCTGGCGGTGGGTACCCCGTCGCTCCGCCTCGCCGGCCGGCTCAGCCCGAACGCGCACCGGGTGACGCTGGTGGCCCGGGATCCGGCGGGCCTGGCCGGCCGGCTGCCGTCCGCCGCTGTCGCGGTCGCCGCCGCCCCGGACGCGCTCCCGTTCGCGCCCTGCACCTTCGACCGGGTCGTGGTGGTCGACACCCTGCACCGGCTGCCTCCCCGGCTGGCGCTGGCCGAGTTCGCCCGGGTGCTGCTTCCCGGCGGCGGGCTCGCCGTCGTCCACACCGACCGGGACGACTCGGTGCCGTGGGTGCGCCGGCTGGCCGGGATCGTCCGCCGGATCGATTCCCAGGCGATGACCGGGGCCACCACCTCGGCCACCGCAGCCGCGCTGCACGACAACCCCTACTTCCCGATGCTGCACCGGCGGGAGTTCCGCCGCTGGGTGCCGGCAGCCCGGCCGGACCTGCTGGCGATGGTGCGCCGGCTGGACGGCTTCGCCGACACCGACCCCGACGTGGCCGACGACGTCCTGGCCGAAGCCGGGAACCTCTACGACCAGGTGGCGCGGGTGCCCGACCCGCTGCTGCTGCCGTACACCGTCACCTGCTGGCAGGGAGAGGTCGACCACACCGAGTTGACCGCCCCGCTGGAGACCGACGACGCCGGCCTGCGGATCAGGCTGTAGCGAGCGGATCGGACCAGGGGGGCGCGCACGCCGCGCCGACTCAGTAGGGTGGTCTCACCACCAGCACAAGGGGGCCCCGATGGCAGAGCAGCAGGATCTCGCCGGCATCATCAAGGACATCCAGACCGACGTCCGGGCGATCGTCAAGGGCGAGATCGACCTGGTCAAGGCCGAACTGGTCCCCCAGGCCAAGACCGCCGGGATCGGCGCGGGGCTGCTGGGTGCGGCCGCCTACCTGGCGATCACCGCCGGCACGCTGATCTTCCTGGCCCTGTCGTTCCTGCTGTCGCTGGGCTTCGTCGCCTGGTTCGGCCTGCCGCTGTTCGGGGCGGCCGCCTGGGGCTTCGGCATCGTCGCGATCCTGCTGCTGCTGCTCGCCGGGCTGCTGGCGCTGATCGCCCGGCAGCGGATGGTGTTCACCAAGCCCGAGCGATCGATCAGCCAGGCCGAACAGACCAAGCAGGTGCTCGGCGACGCGGTCAAGGGAGCGCTCGCCGAGGCCAACTCGCTCTCGCTCACCGGCGCGCCCAAGCGTCCGGAACTGCAGTAGCCAGCTGAGCTTCCACCGCAACGACCCTTCGACAGGCTCGGGGAATGTGGGGCTTCGACAGGCGCGAACGTGGAGCCCGCGCCCCGCTACAGCCGCTCGCTGAAGAAGCGTGGCGGGATCGGCGCGGTCACCGTCTCGTCCCAGGGCAGGGTCCAGCCGAGCAGGTCGAACAGCGCGTCCAGCAGGTACGCGGTGAACCCCCAGATGAACAGCTCGCCGATCACGAAGGCGGGCCCGCGGTAGCCGTTGGGCAGCTCCCAGGTGAGCCGGTTGGCCGGGTCGAGCAGGCTCGGGACGGAGATCCGGTGCACCGCCTGGATCTCGAACGGATCACCCGGCGCGAGCGGACGGGGCGCGCGCCACCAGCCGATCACCGAGGTGACGTCGAAGCCGCTGCGCCGGATGTGGGCCTTGGGCAGCGCTCCCAGCACCTCGACGCTGGCCGGGTCGATCCCAGCCTCCTCCTCCGCCTCGCGCAGCGCGGCGGCCACCGGGTCGTGTTCGTCCGGCTCCATGGTCCCGCCGGGGAAGGCGATCTGGCCGGCGTGGTTGCGCAGGTCGGCGTTCTTCTCGACGAAGACGATCTCGTAGTCGCGGTCGGGCCGGGCGAGCAGGATCAGGACGGCCGCCGGCCGGCCGCCGCCCGGCGGACGCGCACCCTGGATGCGGTCCAGCGCCCCGGCGGCGTCGAACCGTCGCACCTTGTCGCGGAGTTCCTCGGGGACGTTCATCCGGCCAGCCCCTGATCCACCCAGGCGGTGAGCTCGTCCAGGTCGGTGAAGGCGCCGGAGTGCCGGGCGGCGATCCGTCCCTCCTCGTCCAGCAGCAGGCTGATCGGGATGCCCGGTACCCCCAGCGACGCCTGGATCGTCTTGTCCGGGTCGGCCAGTTGCGGCCAGGCCCAGCCGGAGATCCGGGCGAACTCGATCGCCCAGTCCGGCTCGGGGTCGTCGTAGTTGATCCCCAGCACGGCCACGTCCTCCCGGGCGGCGGCGAACTCCGCCAGCACCGGTGCCTCCTGCCGGCACGGCAGGCACCACTGCGCCCACAGGTTGATCAGCAGCGGGCCGCGCAACGCCGCCAGCGGGACGGTGACGTCGCCGCCCAGGCAGTCCAGGGTGAGGTCGGGCAGGCCGTCCGTCACCGGCTCGCCGACCGGCTGGGGGCAGTCGGCGATGCCGGCGGCCCGGCGGGCGGACACCAGGTCGGTGTGGGTCGGGGCCGGCGTCGCCAGCGGGACGTCCGGCGTGCAGCCGGCCAGCAGCACCAGCACGACCCCGACCACACCGGTTCCCACCCGCAAGCCCGGTCGGGCGTCGCGCGGCAGGGACGAGCGCTCGGCGCCGCGGCCGGCGGTCGAGGAGACGCTGGGACGAGCCGGACGCCGGCCTCCCGCCGGCCGGCGGGTCATCGGCGGGGTTCGCGGATGAGCTTGGCCGCCACCGCGGGGTCGGTCGGGCCGAGCCCGAAGGAGGGGCACAGCCGGGCTGCCGGGCAGGCGCCGCAGGCGGGACGCTGGGCGTGGCAGCGCCGCCGTCCGTGCCAGATCACCCGGTGGTTGAGCAGCACCCAGTCGGATCTGGGGAACAGCTCGCCCACCTCGCGTTCGATGGCCTCGGGCTTGGCCTGCCTGGTCCAGCCGAAGCGCTGGGCCAGCCGGATGAAGTGGGTGTCGGTGGTGATCCCGGGGACGCCGAAGGCGTCGCCCAGCACCACGTTGGCGGTCTTGCGTCCGACGCCGGGCAGGGTGACCAGCTGGTCGAGCCGGCCCGGCACCTGACCGCCGAAGTCGCTGACCAGCGCGGCGCCGAGCCGGATCAGCGAGTCGGTCTTGGCCCGGAAGAAACCGGTCGGCTTGATCAGTTCCTCCATTTCCTCCCGGTCGGCGGCGGCCAGCGCCGCGGCGTCCGGGTAGAGGCGGAAGAGTTCGGGGGTGACGGTGTTGACCCGCCGGTCGGTCGACTGCGCGGAGAGGATCGTTGCCACCAGCAACTGCAGCGGGGTACCGAAGTCGAGCTCGCAGTGGGCGTCCGGGTAGGTCGCGCCCAGGATCCGGTTGATCGCCCGGGCGCGCCGCACCAGGGCCAGCCGGCTCTCGGCGGGCTCAGAAGGAGGCGGCGTTGGCTTCGACAACGAGTTCCACCTCGACCGGGGCATCCAGCGGCAGCACGCTCACCCCGATGGCGCTGCGGACGTGGCGACCGCCGGCGCCGAAGATCTCCTGCAGCAGCTGGGAGGCGCCGTTGGCGACCGCCGGCTGGCCGGTGAACGAGGGGTCGCTGGCGACGAACACCGTCACCTTCACCACCCGCCGGATGCCGTCCACCCCGCCGGTCACGCTGGCCGCCGCGGCCACCGCGTTGAGCGCGGCGGCCCGCGCGAGGCCGGCGGCCTGCTCGGGCTCGATCTCGGCCCCCACCTTGCCGGTGGCGGCCAGGGAGCCGTTCACGAACGGAAGCTGGCCGGCGGTGAAGACCTGTCCGGCCGAGGCCAGGGCCGGAATGTAGGCGGCGACCGGTGCCGCGACCGGGGGCAGCTCGATGCCGAGTTCAGCCAGCCGCTGGGACGGCAGGAGGCCGCCGAGTTCCTCGTCCATCACTGCCCCAGCGGACGCTTGAAGTAGGCGACCAGGTTCTGCGGGTTGGGGCCGGGCATCATCTGGACCAGTTCCCAGCCGTCCTCACCCCAGGTGTCGAGAATCTGCTTGGTGGCGTGGATCAGCACCGGGACGGTCGCGTATTCCCATTTCGTCATGGGTACACAGTAATGAAAGGGACCGACATCGCACTCGGCTGCTCAGCCGGGCGGAACCGACCGTGAGCGGAGGCCGACCGTGCCCCTCGAAGGGCCGGGAGCGTCGAGGACGGGCGGCATGACGACGGGTGGTGGCAGGCTCGACCGCCGCCGAGGTTCGAGCCCAGCTGCTGTGGTTAGCGGGTGCCGCCCTTGGGGCACAGGATGGACGTCCACGAGGTGATGTCGGTGCGCTGACGAAGCAACTGGCGCCGCTCGCGTTCGGTCATGCCTCCCCAGACGCCCCATTCGATCCGGTTGTCGAGCGCCTCGGCCAGGCACTCGTTGCGTACCGGGCAGGTGTAGCAGACCGCTCGCACGCGCTTCTGATCGGCGCCTTCGGGGAAGAGGTCGTCCTGCATGCCGCGACAACGCGCCAGCAGCGTCCAGTCTTCAGTATTCGTCAGCGCCAATGCCCTACACCTCTCACGCGAGTGCCCGTGGAGCCGGTCTAGCCTTCTTCCCCTAAAGGTTAGGCCATTTGCCATGCGTGTGGCTAGGCAGGACACTGGCGCTGAGACGAAATAGCCCAGATACTGAGACTTTCCGGACGAGTACGCTCAACTCGGCTGACGACACTCCGGCACCGCGGCCGGTTGAGGATGGCCTGTTTCCCGGCGTCGCGTACCCTTGATGCCATGCGTCTGGGTAAGCGGTTGTACTCGCTGTTCATCTTCCTCGGCGTCTCGATCCTCGGCGGGGGCCTGGTGGCCGGGCTGGTGATACCGGCGGTCAGCATGGCGACCACCAGCGGACGGGACGCCGCGCAGAGCCTGGACGCCCTGCCGGCCGAGTTCGAGCCCACCGACGCCGCCGAGCGGACCCGCGTGGAACTCGCCGACGGCACCTTCCTGACCTACTTCTACAAGGAGAACCGGGTCAACGAGAAGCTGGAGAACGTCGCACCGATCATGCGCGCCGCCCAGGTCGCGATCGAGGATCACCGGTTCTACCAGCACGGCGCGATCGACGTCACCGGCACCCTGCGCGCGCTCGTCAGCACCAGCCAGGGGGTGACCCAGGGCGGTTCGAGCATCACCCAGCAGTACGTCCGGATGCTGCTGCTGCAGGCCGCGGACGCCGCCAACGACACCGCGGCCCGCAATGCCGCCGTCGAGAACACCATGGCCCGCAAGATCCGCGAGATGCGGTTCGCCATGGCCCTGGAGCGCAAGTACACCAAGGATCAGATCCTGGAGGGCTACCTCAACATCAGCTACTACGGCGACGGCGCCTACGGCGTCGGCGCGGCGGCGAAGCACTACTTCAACGTCTCGGCGTCCAAGCTCGATCTGGCCCAGGCCGCGATGCTCGCCGGGCTGGTCCGCAACCCCAACATCAACCCGGTGAAGTATCCGGCGGAGGCGATCTCGCGACGCAACGACGTGATCGACCGGATGCTGCAGCTGTCGAAGGATCCGGAATCCACGCTGTTCGGCATCATCACCGACGAGGAGGCCGCCGCGGCCAAGGCCGAGCCCTTCGACCCCAGCAAGGTCACCGACGACAAGCTCAACTGCGCCAACTCCCGCTACCCGTTCGTCTGCGACTACGCGCTGCGGGTGCTCCGCGACCAGCCCAGCGCGCTGGGCAGCACGGCGAAGGATCGGCTCGACCGGATGTACCGCGGCGGCCTGACGATCACGCTGACCATCGACCCGAAGATCCAGAAGCAGTCGGAGAAGACGATCGCCGAGTATCTCGACGCCCGCGATCCGGCGGTCGCGGTGATCACCATGCTGGATCCGTCCACCGGCGACATCATCGCGATGGCGCAGAGTCGTCCCAAGTGGGGCAACGACCTGAAGAAGGGCCTGACCAACTACAACTACGCGGTGTCCCGCAAGATGGGCGGTAAAGAGGGCTTCCAGGGAGGCTCCACCTTCAAGGCCTTCGTGGCGGCGGCCGCGCTGGAATCGGGCATGGGCGCCTACGGCAGGTACAAGGCCGACCACCAGGTGCACCTCGGCGGCAAGACCTTCAAATCCTGCGACGGTCCGTTCACCCTGCAGGGGAAGTGGGATCCGGTCGGCGGGGCCGGCGGCGCGATGATCGACATGTTCACCGGGGTGACCAAGTCGGTCAACACCTACTTCGCCCAGTTGATCCAGGCCGTCGGCGGATGCGAGTCGGTCACCATGGCCACCAAACTCGGCCTGGAGATGGGCCAGCCGCAGCCCGAGAAGGGCTACCCGGACGTGATGGCGTACGACACCGTCCCGTCCTTCACGCTGGGCGCGGTCGAGGTCAGCCCGCTCTCCCTGATCTCGGCCTACGGCACCTTCGCCAACCGCGGCGTGCGCTGCGAGCCCAACATCATCGCCTCGATCGAGACCCGCAGCGGCACCCCGATCGAGCCCCCCGAGACCAAGTGCGAGCGGGTGATCTCCAAGGACGTGGCCGACGGGATCAACAAGATCTTCCAGGGCCCGATGAACTACGGCACCGCCCGGCCGGCGAAGCTCCCCGGCGTCCAGATGGCCGGCAAGACCGGAACCGTCTCCGACACCCGCGCGGTCTGGACGATCGGCTACACCCCGGAACTCGTCGGCGGCGCGGTGATCTCCTACGACAGCGACCCGGCCTGGGATTCGTTCTGGGACAAGCACCGCAGAAGCTACATGCAGGGCGCCTACATGAAGTACTCCAAGCGCTGGCTGGCGGCCCGTTCCGGTCAGGACGCCGGCGGCCGCCTGCTGCGTCCGGCGTTCGGCTACGCGGTCAAGAACCTGGAAGGCTTCGAGGGCACCAAGTTCAAGGAGCCGCCGGCGTCCATTCTCAACGGCGAGCAGGTCGACGTGCCCAGCTGCTCCGGTGCGAGCGTGAAGCAGTGTGAGAAGAAGCTGGAGAAGGCCGGGTTCTCCGCCTACAGCATCAAGGTGAAGTCGGACGCGGCCAAGGGCACGCTGGTGGGCACCGAGCCCAGTGGCAAGGCGCCGAAGGGCTCGGGTGTCGCGATTCAGATCTCGAAGGGCCCCAAGGAGGGCTCGGAGGCCTGGTGCCGGCTGGTGGGCAACGAGTTGCTTCCCCAGTGCGTGCAGTATCTGCCACCGCCGGTCTGCGAGGAGGGCTGGGTGCTCATACCCGAGCCGCTGCCCGGCTACTGCGCGCCGGTGGACGCCGGCGGCGGCAGACGGCGGTGACCGTCCGCCGGCTGCTGGGTGGACTGGCCCTGACCGGCGCCGCCTGCTTCGGCTACGGCGTGCTGGTCGAGAACCAGGCCTTCCGGCTGCGTCGGGTGAGCGTGCCCGTCCTGCCCCCCGGGTCACCGCGGCTGCGGGTGCTGCACATCTCGGACGCGCACCTGCTGGTGCGGAACCGGGCGCGCGCCCGCTTCATCGAGGGGTTGGCCGGCCTGGAGCCCGATCTGGTGGTGAACACCGGCGACAACGTGGCCGAGCCGGCCGCCATCGAGACCCTGGCCCGCGCGCTGGGGAGGCTGCTGGAACGTCCCGGGGTGTACGTGATGGGCTCGAACGACTACACCGGGCCGCTGTTCACCAACCCGCTGGGCTATCTGATCCGCTCGACCGCGCGGGAGGGCCTGGACAGCGCGCCTCCGCTACCCACCTCGCGGCTGAAGGCCGCGTTGTCGTCCGGCGGCTGGATCGACCTCACCCAGGCCAGGACCCTGCTGGAGATCGGCGGTCTGACCCTCGAACTGCGCGGCACTGACGACGCCCACCTCGGCCTGGACAACTACGCGGCGATCGCCGGACGGCCGGACCGCACCGCCGATCTGGCGATCGGCGTGACCCACGCCCCCTTCCGTCGGGTGCTGGACGCGATGACGGCGGACAAGGTGAAGCTGATCTTCGCCGGGCACACCCACGGCGGGCAGGTCTGCGTCCCGCTGTACGGGGCGCTGACCACCAACTGCGACCTACCGCTCCGCCAGGCGAAGGGGCTGTCGAAGCACAAGGCCGGCGGCCGCACCTCGTGGCTGCACGTCTCCGCGGGGCTGGGCAGTTCGCCGATGGCGCCGTACCGCTTCGCCTGTCCACCCGAAGCGACCCTGGTGAGCCTCACCCCGCGGCCGGTTGGGTGAACGGGGTGGGATTGGGCTAGACTGCCACCCGGCCCTGACCGCAAAGTCGGGGTCGATCGGGGTGTGGCGCAGCTTGGTAGCGCGCATCGTTCGGGACGATGAGGTCGCAGGTTCAAATCCTGTCACCCCGACCAGCGGAATACCGCTCTGACTAGGAGAAACACCACCAGTCAGGGCGGTGTTTTCATCTTTGCACAACATATGCACAACGAGGGAACGTTGCTGATCCGTCGAGTTGTGACCGCATCCGTGTGATTCAGCAGCTGCCCGGTCTCCCTTGGGAGAGTGCACGCCGCACCCGATCTGCGACCTCCTGCCATGCTTCTTCCATGACGTTGCCACCAGACTCGTATGTCGACACGATGCCTTGCGATCCAGAGCTCCTGGTAGAGCTCGGACGTGTCACGTGGGCTGCCGCTCGGCTCCACGCGGGCGTTCGAGACGCAATCAACCGACTCAACGGGCTCCCCTCCGACGAGCCGTTCACCAAATCCTTGGGGCAGGCGGTAAACGCCCTTGAGCACGCCGCGAGGCAAGCAGGCAGATATGACCAGGTCGATTGGACCGCGACCATTGGTCGACCGGCTGTGCACCGTAGGAACGCGGTCGTCCATGCCGTCACCTACACGGCTCCCGATGGCAGGCAAGCGATTGGAACCGTCGATCACTCTGCACCTGGACGCTTCCTGCGTGACGATCTGCGAGAGGTCAGCCTCCACCTCATCCATGCAAGCATGACCCTTCCCGCCTGAGAGCCGATGGTGCGGAGTGTGCCTCGGGCCCACCTGTGACGCCTGCCGGACGCAAGTGCTGGGCGTCCACAGCCGGGTATCTGGACTCGATTCACGAGTGGTACGCCGAGTATGACCGCGGGTGCGACTCCGCTGAAATCTACGTCGATATCGGCACTAATACGCGGCTCACCTTCCGGTACGCGTCGCGCTGGGACGAGAGTCGGATCGGGTACACGGCACCCACTCGTGGCGAGGTTGAGCGACTCATGCAGGTATTCACTTCCTGTGCCGGCCAACACCGCATCCCCGATCCTCCGAAACCGGCCACCCCACCAGAGCCGCCGGTCGTCGTGTTCATTGGTCACGGGCACAGTGCCGACTGGCGTGCCATTAAGGACCACCTGCACGACAAGCAGGGATATGCGGTGGAGGCGTACGAGGTCGGCGCCCGTGCCGGACTGTCCATCTCTGCTGTCCTAGACAAAATGGCATCAAAGAGCAGCTTCGCTGTGTTGGTGCTTACCGCGGAGGACTTCATGGAGACCGGCCTCGCGCGCCCACGGCAAAACGTCGTTCACGAGTTGGGCCTCTTCCAGGGGCACCTCGGATTCCCGCGCGCTATTGCTGTTGTGGAGGAAGGGGTCGAGGTACTGAGTAACCTCGCTGGCGTGGACCAGATCCGGTATCCAACCGGGCAGATAGGCACAACCTTTGGCGACATCCTAGCAACTCTGCGCCGGGAGTTCGGTGATCGTCGCTGACACCAGTCACCAGGTGACGTAGTCCTCGGGATCGACAGCCGGGAGTGGCGGAAACAGCTTCGCCACGTCACTGAGCAGGACGCGGATGAGGTTGTAGCCACCCTTGACGGCGGGGAGGGCTCCTTCGCGGATACGTCGCCGGAGAGTCTCCTGGCTGACGCCGTACAGCTCGCCGGCCTCGGCGAGCGATACATAGCGATCACCCTCCGCGGGGATGGCTGCGGCGGAGCCGCGCAGGCTCCGTCTCCTGGTGGTGTGGCGGGCAGCGCGGCTACTCGGCCGGGGTGCGTCGGGCAGCCCCTGCTCGTCGGCCTCCTTCGGTGCTGACTTGAGGGGCACCACGTCGGCGGTCCCCCTGGGCTCTCCATCATCCGCAGGTTGGCGAATGAACTCGAAGGGAAACAGGGGCTCCGGTTCCGGAGCTTGGTGTGTGCTGGCCATGTCTGGCCTCCTTCCTTCTGGATCTCTCCTGCCGGTGTTCTCGGCTACCGGTCGATGCCCGGACTGCGGGTTGGCCGGGGCAGTGGGAGTTCGTGTCGGTCGCGACCAGGGCCGCGCCGTGACGCGTCCGGGTCGATGCGCTCCGGCGTGAGCAAGCCGTCAAGACGGGATCGGAGCGCATCGGCCTTGTGTTCATCGGGCAGCGGTACTCGCGCGGGCCCGAGCAGCCGGCGGGGTAGCCATTCGCCGTGTGGGTCAGCCTTGGCGCAGGCGCGAGCTGTGCGGAGCACGGCGGGGTCCTCGATGGTGTCGGGGTGGGCGTCGTGGATCCGTTCGACCCAGTCCAGGACGACGGCCGGTTCCTTCGCGAGGCGTCCGTCGAGGCGGTGCTGGACACGTGCCTCCTGCACGTGGTTGCGGACGGGTCCGGTGGGCCGCAGATCGGCATCAGCAACCTGATGCGACGCCCGCCAGATCGCGATGTCTGCGAGCACGTCGCGGCTCGGCGCTTCGGAGAGTTCCCTCGCCCACCGTGGGAGATCCTCGCCCGCGAGCACCCGGCTGCGGAGGTCCCGGACGAGGGTCTCGACAAGAGATGCCCGTTGCGCGAGGTAGGGAGCCCACGTGGGGTGGGTATCGAGCAGCTTGGGGATGCCCGGGAGCCACGGTAGCGGACGGTGGGTGTCGTCCACCCGCAGGTCGTGGATGTCGATCCGGTAGTCGATGACGGCGGCCGGATCGCGGGCGTCCTCGACCCCCTCCTCGCTGGCGGTCCAGACGAGGATGTTGGCGGCGTCGAGCCCGTTGGCGTGCAGGACGAGCAGGTGGCTCTTCAGCACATTCCAAGCGTCGGCGTCGACCAGAGGGATACCAGTTGCGTCGGCGGCCCGCTCGAGTTGGGCAGCAACCTCGGGGCCGGCGAACTCCGCGGCGGCGTAGCGGATCGCGTCGTGGTAGCGCACCACGGCCTCACCGAGGAGGGACGCGGGGTCCACGGCACGGGCGAGTTGGGTCGTGACCGACACTGGCGAGTCGTCGCGGGCGAGGATGCCTTCCAGGACTTCGTTCGGGGTGGGTGGGCTGATGGTGGCGGGGTGGAAGCGCGCCTCGGGGTCCCCGTTGGGCCCGCTGGCGAGCCAGGCGTGGTTGGCATGCCGTCCGCGGGTCAGCATCGTGTACAGCTGTTGGCGCGACATCGCGTCCGTCGCGAGACCGTGGCAGGTGTCGGCGGTCACGCCCTGTGCGGTGTGGATGGTGGTGGCGTAGCCCAGTTCGGTGTGCTGGGTGACGTAGCCGGCTGGCAGGGTGGTCTTCCGGCCGGTCTGGTTGTGACGGACGTCCAGACCACCGTCTCCGCGCACACCGAGGACGGTCCAGCGGTCGCCGTTGCGCACCCATCCGTCGCTGCCGGCGCGCAGCCGCCGGTTGTTGTGCCGGGTGAGGACTATGTCCCCCTTGCTCGCACGGTTCCCGTCCGCCAGGTCGGCCTCGATGCCGGAATGCGCCTCCCGGAGACGATGGGCGCGAGCGCGCCGGTTGAGATCGGCGACCTGATCCCTGGTTGGGGCGAGCATCAGGGCATCGAGTCGGTTGCGTTTGTCGTCCAGCCAGGCGTCGAACAAGCCGGCAGCCGCGGTCGTTGGGTCACCGACGTGGACGCGTCCCTGGTCGTAGTAGAACCCGAGCGCGCCGGGGTCGCCCTCGCGCAGCGCGAGGGATGCGGCGCGTTCGGCCGGGTCGTGGAAGCGCATGACCTCGTCGAGCCGTAGCACGTGGTGCTGGGCCGCGATGTCGCGCAGCACGCCGCCGGAGGCGATCGCGCCGAGTTGTTGGTCGTCGCCGACCAGACGGACGCTGGCGCCCTGGTCGAGGGCGTAGCTGATCACCTGGTCGAGGACCAGGGTATCGGCCATACCTGCCTCGTCGATGATCACCAGGGTCTTGTCGGTGATCCGGCCAGCCCAGGCGGCTTTGTGCTTGTCGTGGGCGAGCTTGTGGAGGGTGTCGGTGGGGGCATCGGCGCCCAAAGCTTGACCAAGCTGCTTGGCGGCCGTCGCCGACGGCGCGAGGCCGACGACGTCCCCGCCGCTGTTGGCCCAGGCTGTCTTGAGGGCACGCATGGCGGTGGTCTTGCCTGAGCCAGCGGGTGCGAGAGCAAGTTGCACGCGTCGTCCGGACGTGGCCATCGCGACCACCATGTCCGTTTGGCTGGGGTTCAGCGGGGTGTCAGTGGCGCGAGCGGCGAGGAGCATCATCTCGATCGAGTTGGTGTCGGCGCTGCGTCCACCTGTGCGGCCAGCGGCGTCAATGATCCGGCGTTCGGCGTAGAGCATCCGTTCGGAGGTGTACCAGTCCGACCCAGCCACCCGGTAGACCGAGGTGCCATCCAAGCGACGCATGACCGCCGGCTCCTCAATCCCATCGCCCGACTGGGTGAGCCGCACCGACCGCCCCAGGACGTGGGCGATCAAGTGCTCGACTGTCGCCTCAAGGTCAGCCGGCCGGACACCGGCGGTACGGACCTGGCGCTGGGCCTCTGCACGGACATGGACCTCCTGCCACTGGCCGCGTCGTTCCTCCACACCCGCCATCACGAGTTCGGCGGTACGGGCGAACCACGAACCGTCCAGTGTCGGCGCTGCTCGCGCGGTCTGGCTGAACACCCTGGACAGCATCGCTTCCACGCCGCCTTGGCCGAGAACCCTGTCGGCCTCTGCTCGCCAGGCTTCCCGCTGCTCGTTGCGGGAGCGCGGCTCGTGCTTTGCCTCCCGGGTCTCCAGCGTGGCCTGCTGGTACAGGTCCTGCTGCTCTGCCGGGGTCGGCGGGCGACCATGATTGTGATGGAAGGCCATAGCCAACTCGCCCGCGCGGTCGGTGATGTCGGCCCGACGTTTCGACCACGCTTTGGTCAGCTGTGGATCGACCCCGATGATCTCCCGGACGGGTTGGCGGCCGTCCGTCCTGGGGACGTCCTGCCACACGACGCCGAGACGCTCGGTTAGGTGGGCCTGCAGGGCCGTGTTGTAGGTCTCGGACGCGGCCGTGATCGCCTTGTGGAGTGGCCGCCCGTCCAGAGCCAGCCACTCACCGTCTGATGCCGCCTGCACCTTGTTCGCGATGACAACGTGGGTGTGCAGGTCCGGATCCCCGGCGCGGGTGTCGCGGTGGGTGAACACCGTCGCGATCAGCCCACGCGTCTCAACCTGCTGCGCGCCGGCGCGGCCGCGGCGGGTGAAGGTCTTCTTCGATTCAAGGAAGCGGAGCGCATCTTCGACGGCCAGGTTGTGGGCTTGCTCGATGTCTGTCGCCGTCTCCCGGTCGACCAGTGCCCACAGCGCCGACACCGACTTCATCGGCGAGAATGTCCCATCGAACCCGGCAACGACCTTCGCTGGGGGACGCGATGCCTTGGCGAGGAACCCTGCGAGTTCACGGGCGTCGGGCAGCCGTCCCTCGATCTCGGCGTACCAGGCCGTCGCGACCTTGGTGCGGATGCTCGCCCGAACGCTCGCGGGTACGGCGGCGTGCTTGGGGTTCCTGTGCGCGAGGTTCCAGGCAACGAAGTGCTGGTTCACGGCCTCTTGGAACGCAGAGATCGCCGCTTCGGGCTGCCGGAAGGGCCTGCCGATCCGCACCGCGTCCCGCTTCTCTGCCACGGTCGCGTCCGGAGCGAGCGCGGCCAGCCGCTCCATCGACAGCGGGTGCTCCCCGCGTCCGAACAAGGCAAGCATCTGCTCCTCACTGACCGCCTCTCCCGATTCGATCCCCAGACCAGCCAGCCCCGCGCCGTACCAGCGACCAGGCGCCTCACCCTTGAGGTCGTAGTAGTCGGCGAGCGGCATCCGATCCCGGGTCGTGGCGTCGCCTGTCGCGACCTGATTCGTCAGGTACTGGTAGCCGTGGCCCGCGGTCACCGTCGCGAAACTCAACGTCATCAGAAACCTCCACTACTCTCCATAGGCAGATGAGCAGGTACCGATCCGGACATCTGGGTCGAACTCTTTTCTCGTTCACCCATAACAGGCAGATACCGAAGGCTTCGGTGGCAACGACCTTGTTGTCGCGGCGCATCCCGAGCTACTGTGTACGCAGAGGTACGCATCAGAAGGGATCGATCATGAGCCTCACCGTGGGAGTCCGCGAGTTCCGACAGGACCTCGCCGAGTACATCGACCAGGCCGAGCCTGTCACCATCACCCGCCATGGCCACACGGTCGGCCTGTTCATCCCTGTGCGCCCTGACCGGCAGGCAGCCATCGACGCCTACGCCACCGCAGCCAAGAAGGCGAACGACCTCCTGGTCGAGATGGGCATCGACGAAGACGAGGTCGTCGCCGAGTTCGACACTCGCCGCAGGGCGAAGCAGGACGCGTGACCGCCAGACGCATCGTCCTCGACGCCAACATCCTGATCCGGGCCGTCTTGGGCGAGCAGGTCCGCAGGTTGATCACGAGGTATGCCGATGAGGTCGACTTTGGCGCACCCGAGATCGCGTTTCGGGACGCCGCCAAGCACCTTCCCCTGATCGCTGCCGCCCGTGGTGTCGACCCCACGCCGTGGCTGGAGGCGCTCCATGCGCTGGAGGACCTGGTCGCCATCCTGACGATCGAACAGGCGGAGCACCTGCGCGAAGCTGCGCTGCGTCGCATCGGTAGTCGAGACTCCGATGATTGGCCGATCGTCGCGGCAGCACTCGCACTCAACTGTCCGATCTGGACCGAGGACAAGGACTTCTTCGGCATCGGCATCCCGGTCTGGCAGAGCGACCGAGTGGAGATCTACCTCAAGGGAGAGTGAGACCAGCCCGAACTTCCCCGACGGCAGCCAGATCGCTGCAGAACGCCGCACTGGCGAGCAGATGTGGCCAGATCCTGAGTGCAGTAGGTGTGCTCGTGCTTGTGAATCCTGTGCTTGCAGCAGGAGCAACCCGTCAAACTCTGGGACGAGCGTCCTCTGTAAGTGGCGGTCTGGGCGTGAGGGAGGACTACTGCCGGGTCGGATGGTCGGGCTAGGCGACCGGGAGTGGGTCGTCGGGAAATGCGTCGTCGGGTACCGCCTTGATGTGCGCCAGTCGCGCGGCGATGGCGGCCTCCATGGACGCAGACAATCGCGGGGAGACGCCGGTCCCCTCGTCGGTCAGGTCAGGCGGGCCAGCAGAGAACATTGTGTCCCGCACCCGGGTTCATGGGAAGGCAGATCAGTCCCACTTGGCATCCTTGAGGTTCGCCCCTAGTAGGTCTGCGCCCTTGAGGTTCGCACCCTTCAAGTTGGCCCCAGCCAACTGCGCCTGGCGGAGATCCGCGTCCTCAAGATCCGCACCCTCCAGCGAAGCGCGGTTCAGCTTCGCGAGCCTGAGCGACGCGCCTCTGAGGTTCGCCCTCGCCAAGACCACGCCGTCCAGGGTCGCCTCGATGAGGTCCGCATCCGACAAGACGGCCCCCGACAGGTCGGCACCCTTGGGCAACCTCACCCTGCAGAGATCTGCCCCAGCCAGACTGAGAGTCGCACCATCAAGACTCGCGCCCGTGAGATTCGCGAACCTCAGGGTCGTCTCCTCAAAATGCGCCCCACCAAGATCAGCATTCGTGAGATCGGCCTGAATGAGGTTCGCGCCCTTGAGATTCGCACCCTTCAGAATCGCTCCAGCCAACTGCGCCCGGTAAAGATCCGCATCCTCAAGATCCGCACCCTCCAGCGAAGCGCCGTTCAGCTTCGCGAGCCTGAGCGACGCGCCCCTGAGGTTCGCCCTCGCCAAGACCCCGCCGTCCAGGGTCGCCTCGTTGAGGTCCGCATCCGACAGGACGGCCCCCGACAGGTCGGCACCCTTAGATAGCCTCACCTTGTAGAGATCAGCGCCATCCAAGCTGAGAGTCGCACCATCAAGACTCGCGCCCGTGAGATTCGCGAACCTCAGGGTCGTCTCCTCAAAATGCGCCCCACCAAGATCAGCATTCGTGAGATCCGCATCCATGAGGTCCGCGCCCTTGAGATTCGCACCCTTCAGAATCGCTCCAGCCAACTGCGCCCGGTAAAGATCCGCACTCTCAAAGTCAGCGCCAGCAAGGGATGCCCCGTTGAATTCTACGAATCTGAGCGTTGCCCCTCGAAAATCTCTCTTTGCCGTGCTAGTCGCGTCGCACACTCTCGCGGACTCCTCTGACGGAGCCGTCGCCACATCACCCAGAAGCTGCGATGCCACAGCGGCCTGGCGGCTCGAGTCGGCAGAACTGGAGTCATGCTTCTTCGGCTCATCCACAACCTCGCTCGTGCCGGCTGCGACGGCAGCCGAAGGCGCCATGGCACCCGCGACGTCGATGGACGACCTAAGGACAAGAAGTTCCTCGACGCTTTCCGAGTCCACCCCGTCACAAAGCCTTGCCATCGTGTCCAGGGCTCGCCACGTGTAGTCGTTAGGAAGATCTTTACCGCCCGGATGAGCGTTCTTGTGCCTAACTCCGACCAGTTCCTTTGCCCACGACCGATGGCTGGGGGTGAGCTTGGATCTGAAGACGGTGTCCCAGTTCCGGTCGAGCAAATGGAGGCAGGCCAGAATGTCGAGGGAATCGACTAGATCTTGACGTGGCCCTGCGCCCGGAAGATCCCTCTTCTGGTCGGCATACAAAACTCCCAGTACCCGATCGGCCCACCAGGCCTCGCCGAACGTCTCGTGGATTCCGCTACAGATGAACTCCGCAAGAACCGAACGCAGGATACGGAACCCGCTGGTAATCCGGTCCTGATTGACCGTCATGTCTCTACCCTTCCAAGCGATTGCGAGATGCCTCGAGCCAGCTCTGGCTCGAACCCGGGCTCAACATCCCTGAATACCGAGTCGATGAACATAGCACAGGTCGCCAACGGCTGGCACCGCCAACTCCCCGCCTATCCCCTGTTGAGTCGCGCTGGCTTCGCGGACTTGGTCTCGGCTCCATCACCAGGCTTCGTGGGCTTTGAGTCGGACTTCGGCGCCTCTGGCTCGGCAAGTTCTGCGATGCGTGTGGCAATCTCGGCCTTGCGTCCTTCGGCAACGTGCTGGTACACCAACGCGGCCTGAACAGACGAGTGCCCCATCAGCTCCATCGACTCCTTGAGGCTGGCGCCAGCCTGGGCGGTCAGCGTGCCGTAGGTGTGGCGTAGGTCGTGGATGCGCAGGTCTGGGCGTCCTGCCTTCTCCCTGGCGTGCCAGAAGGTCTTCGACAGGGTGTTCACGTGGAGGTGGCCGGTCCCCGTCGCGTTGGGGAACAGCAAACCGTCCGGGCCTGGCTGTCCGAACTCCTCAAGGTGCCTCTCCAGTTGTGCCCTTACGTTGGGCGGCAGCGACACGGTGCGGATGCCGGCGTAGGACTTCGGTGTACCGACCTCGGGGACGCCCTTGCGCCAGACGACGGCGCGCTCGACGCGGATGGTCATCGCTTTGAGGTCGATGTCCTTGCGGCGCAGTTCGGAGACCTCGCCCCAGCGCAGTCCGCAGTAGGCCGCGATCATGATCAGCGCCTTGTACTTCTCGGGCATCTCGCCGACGATCGTGTTGATCTGCTGGGTCGTCGCGGGCTTCGGTTCGAACCGCTTCTTTCGGATGGTCGCACCCTCGATCTGGCAGGGGTTCTCGCGGACCAGGCGACGCCGTCCGGTGGCGGCGCTCTTCATCATGGCCGACAGCAGCGCGTAGGCATGGGCTCGGCGGGTGGGCGCGTCCGGAAGCAGGCCGGCGTACCAGAGGTCGACCATGTCTACCGTGATCGCCACCAGCGGCAGGTGGCCGAAAGTCGGCCAGATGTGCTGGTTCAACAGACCCTCGTAGAGGTCCTTGGTTCGCGGCTTGAGCAGGTCGCCGCGTCGGGTACGGCGGGTGTCAAGCCAGGTCTGGGAGTACTCGCGGAAGGCCTGGCCGCGGTTGAGCTTGAGGACGCGGCGCTCCTCCGGCGGAGTCCACTCGTCCCGCGCAATCAGATCTCGTTCCTTGCTCAGCCATACGATGGCGTCGTCCTTGGCCTCGAAGGTCGCAGCGGCCCGGTGCAGTCTGGTGTCGGGTCCGATGTAGGCGGCGGACCATCGTCCAGAGCGCTCGGCACGTAGCCGACCGAAGCCTCGGCGGGCCGGCTCAGCGGCCTTTGGTCTGGGCATCCGGGCCTCCGATTCTGCACAACATATGCACAACATAGTACCCATAAGCTGCCCGAATCTGAACATCGCCGTTGAGGTGGACAAGATGCATAACACCTAGCCACATAGTTACAAATGCCCGCGAATCCTGTCACCCAGAATCGGGTTCCTCGCAGGTTCAAATCCTGTCACCCCGACAGCGAAAGCCCTAGTGAACCGCCGGTTCCCTAGGGCTGTTTCGTTGAGAGATTTGAACCGTCCCATCAAAAACCCATCGTTTTGCCACTCTTGGACACCTGAAGCGCGATTGCCCTTCGGCGGGAGTTCGTCGGCCGCGGTCTCCCCGAATGGCCGGGGATGGCACCCAGCTGTGGATACAAGCACCCCCATCGTTTCCCATCTCAATCAACCAGGGACAACCGCAATCGACCGGCTACACCCAGATCAAGGGAACCGACCGGTTTCCTGCAAACACAAGGGAACTCGTAAGTCCCTAGGCCAATCGGAGTGATTCCAAAACGGTCCCGAACACGAGCCATAGACGGACACGGGGACCATGTATGACAACGCCTGTAGACGTGACTCAGCCGCTTCTGCCGCCGCCCTCTCTGGGAAGTGGCGCGCCATGGGGGTCCAGCGGGTGGCGCCGGCCGCCCACGGGCGCGCGCCCCGCTGGCATCCTTCGGTGGACCAGCTTCCTGAGTCTGCGGTCCATCAGTCAGGTGGGTCGGCAGCTGGCGTCAGCATCCAGGGCGTCACCGCGATGGCGCCGGCCGGGAGTTCGCCCACGACACCTACAGCGTGCGGGGCGCCTTGGCAGTCCCAAACCCCGGTGCAGAAACCGAGTGGTGCCCCGTCGGCGCCACAGCGAAGAACATCCAAGCCCCACACGTCGAGCACTTCCAGGAGCTCGCTGCCAAGCGTCTCAGTGGCTTCAGCGACCGCCATCCCGTGGCGCTCCTCAGGCGTGTCTCCGACGTCAAACCAGTCGGGGTCCCACACCTCGCTGGAGATCGCAACCGGCTCGCTGCGTGCCCCCATCGAAACCTGGACAACCAGGGCTTCGGACACGTCGATCGACCATCCGCCAGGGACTGGGGCGGCCCGGTTCAGGTCGTTGGCCAGCAGCGATGCCGCCTCGCGATAGGTGCCAAGTTGCCGGTCCATAACGGACATCCTCGCTCATTCCTCCGCATGACTTGGCCGAATCGCTCATGTTGTCCGCTGGCGAAACTGCTCGGGTTCGCACTCACCGACACCCGCCCTCAGCCAGCGAGGACCTGACCCTGTCCCACAGACATCCGACTCCGCCGCAAGTGGAGGGCAGGACTCAGGGAAGCGCCTTGACGAGTCCTGTGCAGGTACCTCCGGCCACGGCGATCGGGCCTACCACTTCAGGTAGTCGTCCGGGTCAGCGGTTGGCATCGGCGGGAACAGCTTTGCCACGTCACTGAGCAGGACACGGATGAGGTTGTAGCCACCCTTGACGGCGGGGAGGGCTCCTGGCTAACGCTGTACAGCTCGCCTGCCTCGGCGAGCGAGAACCCGACCAGAACCCTAGTGAGCCACTGGCTCGCTAGGGATTTTGGGTTGCAGGAGTGCCGAAGTCACCCGGAACCGACTGGGTGCACCGGTCTCGACGGTCAATGACTGGCGGACCGCGATGTGGGCTCAGGTCACGAAGGGACGGAAGATGGCGGCCACTGACGCGGTCGCACGATCGGCGTCTCCGTCCGCGATCGCCTCGACCAGTTCGTGGTGGTGGCGGTGTGCCGCGACTTCGTCCTCGCTCTTCTCGTCGCGCATGTGGGCGGCGAAGACGTCGAGCATGCTGGAGTAGAGCTTGACGTAGAGGGGATTGTGCGTCGCCGCCACGATCGCGTGGTGCAGGTCGAGGTCTGCGCTGGCTCTCTGATCGAGGTCGTCGGTCGACCAGCTCGCCTCCCTGCGATCACGCAGTTCGCGTAGCAGCTCGACGTCGGCGTCCGAACGGTTCGCAGCGGCGAGGGAGGCCGCCGCGCTGTCGAGGGCAAGCCGCAGTTCCAGGTAGTGCCTCCGGCTGCCGCCGGCGAGGTGGCGTTCCAGTGGACCGGTCAGTTCGGAGCTGGAGATGACGAAGGTGCCTCTGCCCTGCTCGCGACGCAGGAAGCCTGCGTGCACCAGGGACTGCAGCGCCTCACGGGCGGTGTTCCGTCCGATCCCGAACTCTGACACCAGCGCCGTCTCGGTGGGGATCTGTTCGCCGACCGGCCAGCGCCCGGAGACGATCTCTTCGCGGAAGCGCTCGACGGCTTGATCGATAAGCCCCGTTCGACGGATCGGCCGGGGTGTGCCAGACTGCCCCTGATTCATCCCATGATCCCATCATCCGCTGATCACTGACCTTTGGAGTTTAGCGTGGCGACAACCTCCTCTCCGAGTGGCACCGCACGTCCCAGCCGTCTGGCCCTGTGGGCAGGACTCGCTATCGCACTGACGGCAGTGAACCTGCGGACAGCTGTGACGGGATTCACGCCGCTGCTGGCGATCATCGGCTCCGACCTCGGCTTCGGGATGGCGTTGGCGGGCCTGCTCGGCACCGTGCCAGCGGCGTCCTTCGGCGTCTTCGGGTTCCTCGCTCCGGTGGTGACCAGGAGATTCGGGCTCGAGCGCACCGCCGCTGTGGCACTGGGTCTGACGGCGCTGTCGCTGCTGATCCGCGCCCTGTCACCGACGCCGTTCGTGCTGGTGCTCTCCACGGTGCTGGCGTTGGCGGGGATCGGAGCCGCGAACGTCGTGATCGTCCCGTTGGTGAAGGCCTGGTTCGCCGACCGGCTGGCGCTGGCCACCTCGCTCTATCTGATCCTGATGCAGGCGTGTCAGTTCATCGCCCCGCTCATCGCGGTTCCCGTGGCCGAAGCGACGACGTGGCGGTTCTCCGTGGGGGTCTGGGCAGGCCCGGTTGCTGTCGCCGCTCTGGTCTGGCTCATCCTGACGGTCAGGCTGCCCGCCGATCATCACGCTCCCGCACCCACAGCGGTGAGCGGCGCGCGGCTCCGGATCGGCCGATCGTCCACCGCCTGGGGTCTCGTGGTCCTGTTCGCGATGGTGTCGTTGTCCAACTACGGAATCGTCACCTGGGTGCCGGCGGTTCTCACCGATGCCGGGGGCAGCGCGACCCTGGGCGGCATCATGGTCGCCCTCTACTCCGCATGGGGCATGCTCGCGGCCCTGGTGGTCCCGCAGTTCGCCACGCGCATGGCCAACCCGTTCGTCGTGGTCGTGGCCTGCTCGGTCGTCCTGGTCGTCGGGTATCTGGGCCTGCTCCTGTCCCCACTCGAGGGAACGCTGATCTGGGTGTGCGCGCTGGGAATCGGCGTGAGCACCTTCCCGCTGTGCATGACGCTCATCAACCGGCGGACCAGGACTCCGCAATCGGCCTCCGCCGTGTCGGGCTTCGTGCAAGGCATCGGTTACGGGCTGGCCTGCTTCGGGCCGATCAGCCTGGGCCTCCTGCGCGAGGCGACCGGAGCATGGACGATCCCGCTGCTGACGCTCGCCGCGACCGTCGTCCCGGGCGTGATCGCCGGCTGGTTCGCCTGTCGTCCTCG
>JAEXCA010000183.1 GCA_023393755.1 Actinomycetes bacterium
TGCGGAGTCGCGATCTCGGTACGCCGTTGCGGCACCGATAGCGCTGCCGCCCCGAGCTGCCTGTGCCGTGACCCGGCGCCCACCACCCGATGAGCCGCCACCTCCTGAAGCACCCCCGCCGCCTGACGAGCCCCCGCCGCCTCCTCGGCCACCACCGCGACGCGGCAGGGTATCCGACAGTGCGAACGACGGGACAGAGGGACGGCGCGCATCGGGGTCCTCGCCAATCAGAGCTCCAGCGATTGCAGAGAGGAGTGCGTCGTAAGCCGGGTCGCCATCGATTCCCGGGGCGTCATTACTCGGTGCATCAGTGGACTGGCCCCCCAATGAGGTCCATTCGTCACGTACCTGATCCCAAGCGGCGGCGCCACTCCCGCCAAACGCTCCGTTAGTGCCCATTGGTGCTCTCTATCTCCATCTTGGCCGCTTGTGCCACCATGTCGTCTATGCCGTCTTCGGTGGCAAGTCGTTGGAGGATCGGCTGGTACTGAGCTTTCAGTGTGGCGCCGTTCATGTTGACTACCGTTCCCGTGGTCAGCCGACGGAGTAGTTCGCCGGCGGCCTCGATGACGAGTTCGACGAGGCTGGGTGTCTTGTCGGCCCACTGGATTGTCATCTCGAACAAGACGTCGAGGTCGTCGAGTCGTCGGCCTTGCCTGAGGCTCAGCTCCATCGCTGCTCGCTGTTCGGCTTCACCGAGCGCAGTCAGCTCGACGAGTGCTGCTTCGCGAGCTGCGGTACCCGTGCCAAGGAGGTCCGTGACGAGACGGATCACTGTGTCACTTGTGTCCTCGCCAGCGCGGACGTTTAGGAGCGATGCGGCGAGGTCCAGGTAGAGGCTTAGGTCAAGCTCCGCGAGCGATGGTTCGCTCGCCGCCCAGTGGTGGGTGTCTTCGCCGATTTTGTCTGGGCGGGTCACACCGTCTTCACCGTGCGCCCACCCTTCCCATGCGGTAAGTAGCGCAGTCCTCTCAGGTCTCGGAGTTGCGGCCAACGTCTCGAAGGAGGATCGGTGGAGGTCCTCCAGTAGCAACATCTTCATGAGAACTGCGGGAGCGATGGAGACCTTCCGGGAGTGAGCCACCATCGACCGCACCCCGAAGGCGTTGAGGAAGCGCTTGATTTGACGAGGGTTGGCCAATCGGTCGGCGGACAGCCCTTCGGCCAACTGGGCAGCTAAGCTCAGGCTCTCCTCGCTCGGCTTCGGGCTTAGCTTGCCAAGGTCTCCCAGCAGCGGCGATAGACCCAGTTGACGGCGACTGGAACAGTGGTTTGCGAGTGCTTCGATCTCGTCTGGGGTTGCTCCCTCGGTTTGAGTGAGCAGCAGGCCGATGTATGCCTCGGCGTCGGCTGTTGCCAACCTCGGTAGGGTCACTGGAAGTTGAACGATCTTCTCTAGATAGCGGGTGGCAAAAGCCCCGCTGCGGTTGGTCTCGCCGAGGCTGACCGCGATGGAGTCCCGGACCATCTCTTGGTCGGCAGCCACGACGAACACCATCTTGGGCACAGCGAGGAACAGCTTGATTCCTTCGAGTGTTGCCATGACGGCAGGAGGCAGGCAACGGTCCAGATCGTCAACCATCACGACTACTCGATCAACGTCTGGTAGCCCGCCTATGAGCTTGCCGAAGGAGTCCTTGAATCCGCTCATGGACTTGTCATCCGAGCGTGCCTTCGGGGTGAACGCGTCAATCAACTCGTCCGGTTTCCACTGCATGGTGAGGGCGCCCTTGCCAAGGGCGAGCCCAACGCGGGTCCAGCTGATGCGCTTCAGGAGGTCCGCGACGCGATCCTTCACGGTGCTATCCGCTTGGAATGCGGCCCCAAGTTGGTCGAGCACTTCGGCAATCAGTGAGCCGCGTACGTCATCGTGGTTGTCGTACTGCCAAGGGTCCGTTCGTATGACGACGTACCGCCCCGCGGCTTCCAAGCGACTCTCTAGAAGATTGAGCACCGTGGACTTGCCGCCGCCCCAGGGGCTGTGAACGCCGATCGCGAGCGGATCGACGTTGGCCGTACCGATCGCCTTCACGATTGGGTCGACGACAGCGTCAAATCCGAGGAAGTCGTCGAGGCTAGGGTTGTCGTCCCAGAGCCGCAGTGTCGCAGAGTCAGTCATGGCGTTGGCTCCTCGCTGGTCAGCCGCTTCACGGCGTCGAGTTGACGATGGGCATAGGAGAAGAGGGAGAAGGCGTCGTAGAAGTCAGCGAGCTCTTCGTCAATCAGGATTCTGTTGGAGTGCGCTCGCGGGTTTCGAAAGTGCCCGTGGATGCCTACCAGCAGGTTCTTAAATCCTCGGTGCGCACTGATCTCGGATTCCGATCCGTGACCATTGATCGACCAGATGGGTCGTTCGCGATTGGTGCCGAACACCCCGTCGTAGAGCGTTGCGCCGTCGCCGGCGAGCCCTGTTATCGCCCGGACCCTGGCCGGGATGCTCTTCGACGCCTCAGACATCGCGTGGAACAGCGAGCGATTGACAAGTTCCTCATCGCAATAGCGGAGCAGTTCGGAGTGACAGCCGCGACGCTTCAGCTCGGTCTGAAGACGCCCCGCGAGCGCTGCCCCTTCCTCGATTGTGGATGCCTTCTTCCCCGTCACGAGCTTGCCGGTCTCGTTGATCGAATAGCCATAGAACACGAGGAACTCATTGAGCCGATCGCGCAGATCGTTGAACCGGTTCGGCTGAGTCACGTACCTGCCTGGACTCATGGCCCTGGCGATGAAGGCACCGACAACGTTGCCTGCCTGCTGTCGGGCCTGAACATTGTGCAGAGTGACGTACAGACTCTCGCGCTTGTTCGCGCCAGTCTCCCGCTGATCGACTCGAACCATGCGAAGAAGGGAGTCGATCTCTGAACCTGTGAGGCCAGGAAAGTCCGTCTGCGCGAGCACATCACACACGCCCTTGACCATCTCCGTGGGGAACGGCGGTATCTTCTTGGGTCTCTGAGTGGTGGTCGTCACCGAGCGTCCCTGTTCTCAGGCGACCGACCAGAGTGCTGCGCCTAGTGAGTAGTTGTCATGACGCCTCAATGGTCCCACGCTCCTCCAGGTCGGCGGAGGCGACGCACCGACACCGAGCAAGCTCGTCGACCTTCGACGGTCGGGTCTCGATGGCGAGGTCAGAGACTCCTAGGTGCATCGCGCTGCACTGAAGTGGCGGAGGCGATCATGCTCTCCACGCCCCCAACTTGTCTGCGCATTCCTTCGTAGGCGGATCGCGCTCGCGCGGCGTCGATCTTCTGGGCGGCCGACTCGGGCGGAGCACCGAGAGGTGCGTCGTCGGTGATGCGGTAGCGGTCTCGGTAGGCGGCGACCGCGCGGGCGGCCTTGCGCCAGGTGGCGGCTCGTCGCCGGTCGTTCGGCTGCGCTCCAAGAGCGTCCGTCCACGGCGCGTTCTCGGCGAGCGCAGCTTCGAGCGCGGCATCGGCGCGCGCCTCGATCAGCTCCTCTCGCTCGTCGAGCGCCGCGTACATCTCGGGGTCGATGACGCCGTGCGCCTGTGGGATGAGGCCGGCGATGAGTCGCGGTGGCTTGCGAGTCCTGCCCGAGCCTGCGGGCCGGGCGGTCGCCCGTTCGACCCGGTAGTGGAGTACGGCGGCGATGTCGTCGGCGTCGTCGAACCCGCGCGCTGCGACGAGGCGTGGCAGCAGTACGTCGACGTTGTGATGGTTGGCCTCGGCGCGTCGGAGTTCGGCCGTGAGCGGGCCGAACGCTTCGGACTCGATGGCGTTCTCGGCCTGTTCGTCGGTGAGTCCGGAGCCGCGGATGAGGGTTGCCCAGCGGTCGTGTTGGGCTGCGGCGGCGATGGTCTCGTACTCGGCGGCGAGCTGGGCGATCGAGCCCCACTGTTCCTGTTCGGCCACGATGGTCTCGTGCGCCGAGAGTTCGGCTCCGCTGTGCCGTAGAACGCCGTAGAGCACGCTTCGCGCGGTGGCATGCGGGTCGTCACCAGGGTGCGGCTGGGCATGGTCGTCTGCGCGGTCGAGAGTCACGTAAGCGTGGTTCGAGCGCCGTCCTCGGGTCATCGCGACGTAGAAGGTCTCTCTCGTCGAGGTCGGTTCGACCAACACGTGTGCGGTGTCGGTCGTGACGCCTTGCGCTCGGTAGGCGGTGACTGCGTAGCCGAGATCGACATGCTCGGCCACGTACGAGGCTGGGAGGACGATGCTGCCGCCGAACCTGCTCCTTCGCTTCCGAGCCCTGCTGGTGCCGTCGTCGCGAACAACGGTGCCGGTTCCGTAGTCGCGTGCGATGGTGATGGTCCCGTCGTCGCCGACGGCGGTGATGGTCCAGATGTCGCCGTTGCGCACCCAGTCCCGCCCGGCCAGGGTGCGCAGTTCGCGCTTGTTCTGTCGCGTGATGATGGTGTCGCCGACGCCTGCGGCGGTGCCGTCGCGCAGCTCGACTTCGCGGTCGGGGTTCAGCGTCTTGTTGAGGATCAGGTCGGCGCGGGCGCGACGGTTCAGCGTGGTTACGTCTTCGTGGGTTTCGGCGATCAGCACCGAGACGAGTCCGGCGTCGCGGTCGGCGCGCCAGGCGTTGTAGGCGGCGTCGGTCATGGCCTCGGAGTCGCCGTCGGTGATGCGCTCGTGGGCGAGGTAGGTGTCGATAGCCGCCGTGCGTCCGTGACGTAGCTCGAGTGAGGCGGTCTTCTCCCAGGTATGGGTGAAGCGGTGGACGTCGACCAGTTCGGGGGTGTCGGCCCGGTCTCTGGCGATCATTGCGAAAGCGCCGCCGGCGTCCACGGATTGCAGTTGGGCGTAGTCGCCGACCAGCAGCACCTTCGCGCCCGCTTCCTGGGCGAGGTGGGTGATGCGGTCCAGTGACAGGGTGCCGGCGAGGGAGGCTTCGTCGATGACGACGAGCTGACCCGCCTCGAAGGTGGTGCCGTGGAGGAGGTGGTTCTGCCACCACTTCGCCGTGTTCTCAGTCTCGATCCCGAGATCGTCGGCGAGGACCTGGGCGGCAACCGCTGACGGGGCCAGGCCGACGACCGAGCCGGGGCCGTGCTCGGCTTCCCAAGCGCGACGGAGCGCATTCATGGCGGTGGTCTTGCCCGCCCCGGCGGGACCGACAAGCACGTCGAGCACCCGTCCCGACACCGCGATGCGGGCCAAGGCGTCGGCTTGGTCGTCGCCGAGCATCAGGCCGTCCGCGTCGGGTCTGGCGGTGATCTTCTCGACCGTGGCAAGCGGCACCGTCGGCCCGGCCAGGTTGGCAGCTCGTTCGAGGAGTCTGTCCTCGGCAGCAAGCTGGGACTCGGAGGTGAACACGGTAGAGCTCTTCGGACGGAACACTGAGGTGCCGTCAGGCCGACGGAACACGACCGGCGAGGCCGCGAGTTCGGGCGGGGTCAACCGAAGCGAGACGAGCTCGGCGGCGTCGGTGACCATCGCGACGATGGCTTCCCGATCCTGCATGGTGGCGAATCGCCAACCCATTGTCTGCCGGGATGCCTCGGCCATGAGATTCCACCGTCGCCAGGTCGAGCGCTTCTCGCCGACCACCTCGACGACTGAACGCCCAATCTCGCCGATCACGTCGAGCGGCACGTCGTCGGCGCGCAGCAGGAGCGGTTTGTCGTTGTCGGTCATCTCGCGTGCCCACGTCGTCGCGTCCCGATCGAGGGTCTTGGACGCGCGATCCCGCCACTCAGCGGTCAGGTCAGCCAAGGATCGGACCTGCTTCTCAGGCCTCGTAGCCAGCGTGGCCTGGGCTCGCAGTTTGAGAATCGTCGCGTTCGACGGCTGGTGTCCGTGCTGGGCAACGTACTCGGCGATGAGCCGGTTCTTCTCGACGTCGATGTGGCGAGCACGGGTAGAGAACTCCGCGACCAGTCCTTCCGGAACTCCCGTGATCGCCCATGCCGGGTTCCGGTCCCGACCCATCTCGCGGGCCTCCCACGAGACGCCGAAGGTGCGCGTCATGTGGTCGGCGAACGCAGCTTCGTGCAGTTCGGAGAGCGCGACGACGGCGGCGTGCATCGGTCTGCCGTCGAGCGATCGCCACTTCCCATCGAGGACGGTCTTGGCCTTGTTGCTGATGACGACGTGCGTGTGGAGGTGGGGGTCGCCGGCGCGGGAGTCGAAGTGATCGAAGGCGGTTGCGATGAGCCCGGTGACATCGACCTGTGCAACCGCGCCGTCACCGGCGGTTGCACCCGTGCGTGTGGCTGCAACCTCGCGCTCCATGAACGCAACCACCTCCGCAACCGCTCGATGATGCGCCTCCGCGATCAGCGCTTGGACCCCGGCGTCGGCAACCGCCCACAACACGCTCGCGGACTTCGGGATCGAGAAGGTGAAGTCGAAACCCGCCACCGCACGGCGTGTGCTGCGGGCAGTCTCCTCGGCAACGATCTGCGCGACAGCCTCACCCTTGGCCCCAGGTGTCATCGTCGACTCAAGGCCTGCGATCCGTGCCTCGATCCGCTCGTTCTGGCTCTTGTACGTCGCGAAGCCCAAGCCGAGTTTGTCGCCGGTGATTGGATCACAGCCCGTGCCCATCAGGAGCTGGAGCTGGTCTCCTGATACTCGGTCGCCCACCTGAATCTCGCCCTTGCCGAGGGCCGCTACACCCGCGCCAAGCCAGCGACCAGGCGGGGTGCCCTCCTCCATGTAGTAACGAGTGAGCGGCGTCGAGAGCGGCCGGTTGCCGTCGGCGGCCACGACCGTCTTGAGCAGGTACTTGTAGCCATCACCCGCCGACATCACGCGCATCGAAACCGTCATGCTCACCTCCGCTCCTGCCGGGCAGGTGAGCATCCGCACCCGGTGACTTCTACGGCGGTAATGCCCGGATCAACCTCGACCTGCAAGACGCGTGTGACCTCCGAGTGCGGTTGGAGCGAAGGCCGGAGGTAGAGGACCTCGGGCGGCAGGCGCGTGTGGGTGTCGTGCACCTGACAGGTGACCAGCTCGACATCAGCTTCGTGACGAGGCGATGCCGGGAACGACCGTCACCGGAGCGCACTTCATGCACGACCTCGACGCCAGCGGCGACTCAGAACTCAGGATCGGGTCGCTGTTCAGCGGCTACGGCGGCCTCGATCTCGCCGTCGAGCACGTCTTCAACGCCAAGACCCTGTGGTTCTCAGAACTCAGCGAGCCCGTCGCCCGCGTCTTCTCCCACCACTGGCCCGGCGCGCCGAACCTCGGCGACATCACGACCATCGACTGGAGCCGGGTCGAGCCCGTGGACATCCTCATCGGCGGGTTCCCCTGCCAAGACGTGTCCACCGTCGGCAAGCGCGCCGGCCTCGCGCCAGGAACACGCTCGGGGCTCTGGGCACACATGGCCGTGGCCATCGACGCGCTCCAGCCCGAATGGGTCGTCATCGAGAACGTCCGCGGGCTGCTGTCCTCACCCGCGATACGGCCACCCTCAGAAGGAGACGACCATGACCGACGCAACCCGGACGATGCAACCCCCGACGGCGCAACCCTTCGCGGCATGGAACCCGACCCGTGGCATCTGGGAGACAACGCAGCTCGACCTCTACGGGCTCTCGGCGCCGTTCTCGGCGATCTGGCCGACCTGCGGCTGGATGCACGATGGATCGGCCTACCGGCTTCCCTTGTCGGAGCTCCTCACCAACGCTTCCGCATCTTCGCCCTCGCCCGGCGCACTGTTCCGCACCCCGCTGGCGACGGACTCATCGCGCGGCGGAGAGACTCTCGACCAGGTGCGAGCGAGACGAGGGACGATCGCGCTGTCGCACCAGATCATCGACTTCGCGCTCCACGGACCGACTGGCTCACCGAGCAGGAGAGCCGAGTCGGAGACGCTGTGGTCCCTGATCGACGGACTGTTCAGCGCTGGGGACGCTACGCCGACGCCATCGCCCGGTGGGAACACATCACCGGACGCCCCGCGCCAGCGCCAGCCCTCCTGACCGACGCGGGCGGCCCCCGCCCAGCACCCGCGTTCGTGGAGTGGCTCATGAGTCTGCCGACTGGATGGGTCACCGATACTGACCAGCTGACGCAGAATCAACAGATCACCGCGCTCGGCAACGGAGTGCTTCCGCTGCACGCTGTCGCTGCTCTGCGGACGCTGAAACTCTCGGGACGGTCGGGCGATCTCTAGTCGTCGTGCGATGCGGCGGGCAGCAGCGCGGATAGTTCGGGGGTGCCGTAGGTGAGGAAGACCAGGTCAGCGTCGTCGCTCTCATCCCATGTAGCACGGTCGAACGTCACCGGCAGCGGGGCGAGCGGCGACGGGTCGAAGTATTCCTCGATGTCGTGCACGCCATCGTCTTTTCGGAAGGACAGAGCTGAGAGTGCTTCCGCCGGAGGCTTGAGCCAATACACCCGAGGACGGGAAGGGTCGGGCTCGAAGGCATCACTGGTTAGGCCGTTCGCGGTGAGTACACGTTCCAGGTCTCGCAGAGATGTACCGCCCTCCAGCGTTGGCGGCTGCTTGATCCGACCGTCACCGCCGGGTTCGCCCATGTCGTCGTTGCCGACAGGCTCACTCTTGATGTCCTCGACCTGCTGGCGAATCCGTCCGACTTCGGAGTCGATCTCGGTGGTCGTTGCGTGGCCAGTCAGTGCCAGACGCTCGATAGCCTTCTCAATATTTGCGAGCACTGGGGCCGCGTCGCCCACGATGTCGGTGAAGTCGCCATAGTCCTCGGCGATGCCCTTGTACACCTGCTCCTCAACGGTGTCAGCATAGAAATAGTTGCTGATGCGGATGTCCTTGTACGACGCGCCGATGCGATCGACGCGCCCGATTCGCTGCTCGACACGCATGAGGTTCCAGGGCATGTCGTAGTTGATGAGCCGCCCGGACGTTTGCAGGTTCAGACCTTCACTCATGGAGTCTGTACCGATGAGGACTTCAAGCTCGCCACTGCGGAACCTGGTCTTGATCTCCGACTTCGTAACCTCGGTCCAGCTTCCAGACTCGACGTTGTAGACCTCACCACCCCGGCCCGAGTAGCAGCCGAGGCGGCGGTACCCCGCCGTGAGCAGCCGGTCACGGACGTAGTCCATCGTGTCGGCATACTGCGTGAAGACAACCACCGACGAGTACGTGTTCAGCGCCTCAGTTACGTCGGCAACGAGTTTGCTGGCCTTGCTGTCTTCGCCAGTGATGCTGTCCAGGTCTTGGAGGAACGACTTGAGTTCGGCGATCTCATCGCGGAGCCGGTCGGCCCTCGTGTCGAACACCTCCGGCTCGAACAGTGAGCCTTCGACATCTACGTTGTCGTCATCAGTGAGAAGCTCAGCGAGGTTCTTGCCGTCCTCCAGCACACTCAGCCGACGGCGAAGAGACCGTTTGATCGCTTCGAACGAGGAGGTCAGTCGGCGGCGATAGACGGTCATGATGAACCCGAGCGCCTGATTGCCAGCCTCGGCCATGTAAGCGTTGTAGTGGCGGCGGATGTACTCCTCGATCCGCTCATACAGGCGTCGCTCGTTCGGTTGTAGCGGGATGAACTCATCTTTGACGTGGCGATACGGGATCACCACATCGTCAGGGATGATCCCCGCTGCCTGGTAGTCGCGCATGGTCTTTCGGGTGTTGCGGAAGACACGATCCCGCATCGGAGTGTGGCGACGGAGCCACTTGTCCATCCACTCCGAGGTCTCGTTCGGGAACTTGGCCTTCAGGTCCGCGCTCGGCGGGTTCCCGGCTAGAGCCGTAACCACGTACGCGCCCGTCCAGCCGAGTGCGTCGTCGATCTCCCGTTCGAGGTCAGCGTCCCGCTCGGCCTGCGGGTCGGCGAAGTAGTCCTCCAACATCGCGCACAACAGGTCCCAGTGCCGGTGCATCGGGTCGATTGCCAGCAGCTTGAAGTACCGAATGAAGTCCTCGGCGCTGACGCCCCACCGACCCTTGAGCCCGAGCAGGGAGATCAAGTCCCAGGCTTCATGTGGGTTCATCTGCATCGGTGTTGCCGTGGCGAGGTACAGCGCCCGCCACATCTCCTTGTCGCGCATCTCTTGAAGTAGCGCCAGCAATGAGTTCGGAGTGTCGGTCGGCTTGGAGCCACGTCGCCGGGCGTGATGAGCCTCGTCAACCAGGACAACGTCCCACGGACCGGCGTCGAGTATCTGCCGCCGGCGGTCGCGACGCCGAGCAAGATGCGACGAAGCGAGCACGATGGGGAACGCGGACCACGGATTCGCGTTCGGACCGACCGGGATTGGCGCATCGTAACGATCTACGAAAGCACCCTTGTCGAAGCGGGCCACATCGAGGTTCATCTTCTCGTGGAGTTCCTCTTGCCACTGCTTCATCACGGAGGCGGGGACGAGCAGCAGTGCCTTCTTCGCCCGGCCCGATGTGAAGAGTTCGCGGAGGACCATGCCCGCTTCCACGGTCTTGCCGAGCCCAACCTCGTCGGCGAGCAGGTAGCCGCGCGGGTAGGTGCTCACGACACGGCTAATGAGCTCCGCTTGGTGCGGGAGAGGCTGCGCCCATGCCGATCCGACGCCCGTCCAGGGCGACGCGGTTGGTGCATCGCGCAGTGCGACGAGCTCGTCCCATGCTGCCTCGACATCGAACTCCTCGGTGTCGTCTTCGGACGAGGTCGGCGTCTCCAAAGGTGGCGAGACAACGCCGGGTGGAAGCGGCGGGGTCTCGGGGGCGTGCTCGATGAGGTGCTTCCGCACTGCCGACGGCAGGTCTATGACCGCCCATCCTGCATCAGCGTTGTCGGTCCAGTGCTTCTCGAAATCAAGCACCTTGTGGACACCCAGGTAGTCCCAGATCGGCACATTCCAGGATGGGTAGGCGTCGAACGTCTCATGGTTCCTCGCCCAGGCCGTCACCGACGAGTTGTTCGATCCGTTGAAGGCGACTCGATTCCCGTACCGATCCGCGAAGATGCCGTACTTGGTGTGGAAGTAGCGTCCCGACTGTAGGTGCGTCAGCAGCTCACCGTCTTCTCCCCTCGGGACACCAACACGAATCTCAAGCCTGTCCGTAGCGACCATCCACGCAAGCACGCTCAGATGCTCGCTCTGCACAATCCGCGTCCCAGCAAGGTCCGGATCAGCGAGCAGCCTCGCCGCCACTACGTCGTCGAGCGGCTTGCCCTCGATGACGGCGTCCACGTCTCGCTGTGCGAGTTGCGCACCGACGATCAGGCGCATCTTCCCGCCGTTCGCGAGGAAATGGGCGGTGCCCTGCGCTGCGTACTGAAGCTCGGACGCGGACCAGTAGCCCACGGCTCTGTCGTAGGTCACCGCCCGAGACAGCAACGGTAGATAGAACGTCTCGAACGGACGGTCATCCGGCGAGTAGGTTGCTCCAAGATCAACAGTCTGGAACGAATCCGGCGACGAAATAGAGTCCCCTGAGGACAGCTCAGAACTCGCCGGTCCGCCAGGTGGCGCCGACGATCCAGGTGATAGAGCGTCGCTGTCGTCCAGTGTCATGTCACACCACGTCGAACAACGTGTTCTCATTGGGCTCTGTCTGTGCGGCCATCTCCTCCGCCTCCGGTAGAACCACATCATCGAAGTAGAGCGTGCAGAGTGTGTCGATGAGCCCAGCCTCCGGCACCACCCAAGCACCTTTGACCTTGGTACGTGGGATCGCGTTCGCCAGACCTTGCAGGGTGGAAATGAACCCGGCATCGCTGGTGTAACCGTGGCGATCGAGGAAGCGCTTGGCGGCCTGCTGGCCGTCCACCTCGGCAATGTAGAGCGCAGTGTCGACAGCGTCAATAATGTACTCGAACGAGGATGCTTCAGGTGTGACGCCGGGAAGGCCCGAGTCAGCACCGCGCCGCAACCGTTCCTTCGGCGTTAGCAGTGACACTTTCCCGGAAGACTTCGACACGATCTTGGCACGCTCCAAGTCGTCCACATCCAAGCCGCCCACCGCAAGGGCAAGCAGTCTGGCCGTATCAAACGGGAATTCCCGCGCACCGAACGTATCCCACGCCAACAGGACGAAGTCAGTGAGCCCATCCACCTTTGCGGCCTGCCCGACGAGGCGGGAACGACGAAGGTCCACGATCTCCTCGCGCGCCAGAGCCAGGGCATCTTCGGGGCGGAGCAACTGGTCCCGCCCATCAGCGTCCGGAGTGGACGAGTAGACGGGCCAGTTCTGCGAGATCACGGACAGCGTTGGGCCGTAAGTCGAGAGGAGAAGGTCAACGCCGTCGATACCGTCATGCTGGAATCGTGTCGCCGCGTCGCGTGCTGCGAGGCGGATATCGTGCTCGATGTCATCGAGATAGACCTTGCGGCCGTCGGCGCGGTCGGTTCGCTTTCGACACACCAGCATGATGGTCGAAGCTGCAGAGTTCATGTTTGCCTGGTGCATAGAGTGCTCGAACTCAGTGTTGACAGGCCACGATGTTTCAATCGTGAAGCCCGCCTGTAGGAGACCCATACCAAGTGTGTCCCACGCCTCGGCTCGTTTGTGAGTGAACATCACCGAGAGGACTCCGTCGTCTGACAGAACGCGACGCGACTCGGAGAAGATTGATGTCATCTTCGTCTCATAGTCGAGGTCGGCCAGCTCACTCTTGCGCTTCCCCATCATCGCGAATCTGGCGGGATTGGCAACGGCTTCGTTGTCTTTGTCCGTAAGCTCGTCCCGGAAGTAGTCGGGAACTAGTCTCCCAAGAGTCCTCTTCTCCCAGACGTAGAAGTAGTCGGCGAGCTCCGCGTACATGACATTGTCGTAGTAGGGCGGGTCCATGCAGATATGAGTCACGGAGCCCGCATCGAGCGTGAGGCTCGCTGCGCTACCCTGCGTGACGGTAACCTCGCGATGAAGCCGCGTGTTCGTTCCAAGCTCTGCCGCCCCGGTCTCGTCGAGGAGACGCGCGATTCCACCATAGGCGTCGTCGAGCTGGTCGAGGCACCATGAATACAACGCTGATGCACCCTCAAACTCGGCGAATGTCCACTTGAAAGAAAAGTCATGGCGGTCGAAGACGCTTCTCATCCCCTGGCGCGCAACGTTCCATGAGGAAAGCCGTGAGTTCCAGTTGAGAGCTTTGCCTTGCATGAGCGCGAGTTCGAAGAGGACGTCGTCCGCTCTGTCGCCTAGAGCGTCACGCACTTCGGGGATCAACGTGGCGAACTCCTCACCGAACGTGCCGTGAACCAACGCCTGCCTCGGAGTGTAGAAATCGATCCAACGCTCAAGCCCGTAGTGTTTCGGCCGCAGGTCATTGCCATCGGGGAATTCCTCTGTAGGAAGGATGCCCGAAACGAACCAGCCATCTTTGACTTCGTCGAAGCGACGATCCGCAGCCCGCAGTGCATCAATATCGGCACGGGTTGGCGCACGGAAGGTGCGTTCGCCCGACGCCTTACGGATGGCGACGGCATAGAGGACTTGCTCCATTTGGCCGCTCTGGGCTGCCTCCTTGATGTAGTCACCATCAATAACGAGATTGTCGTAAAGCGAGATCGCCTTCCCACGCGCTATGGTCCCTGCACTTGCATCGCCCCTGTCTACGTCCCGACCAAGGACGACCTCGAAGCGTGGCTCCTGAAGGTCGGCACCGTCTGCTGACAAAATCAAGCGCACAGTTGCCTCTTTGCCCGCTTGCTTGCGGAGCCACTTGTCCGTCAGCAAGGGGACGAGTCGGCCGGTGCGCGGACAAGGGACAGCATTTGCCCAGATGTAGGCGGTGACGCTTTCACCTTCGTCCAGAGGGAAGAACTCCTTAAGTCGCTTCTCCACGCGATTGACGAGAACGCCACCCCATCTCTTGATTTCGGGCAACAGGTCAAGCCCGCGAGTTGCAGGAATCTCGACCCCCGCCCGCAGGACGCTGGCCGCGACTCCGTTGAGGTCGTTTGCCACGACAGGCAGCCCAAGTCGGCTCGCAGCCCAGGGAATCGACCCTCCGCCGGCGGTCGGGTCAGCGACGGTCGGAAGCTCGCCCCAGGTGCGACGAAGAATGGAGTGGAGCAGATCGATGTCTGAGCGCGCCACTGCGTTTCGGAACGCCTGACGGTAGCCGTACCCGTTGCCCTGCAACTTCACGCCAGCAGCGTTGGCGGCATCGATCATGCGTCGTCCCTTGACGGGGTCCCGCAGGATTCCGACGAGGCGCAGCAGCCATGCCCTGTAGGCCAATTCACTGCGTACTTCTGGCGCGTCTGGGAACGATTCGGCCAACTCTTCGGTCCATGTCGGCATGACGCCAGCGAGAGCCACAGCGGCGGAAGCCACAAGTGGTCGACGCGCCCACCAGATGTGAAGGAACGAGAGCGGTGGTAGGGCGGAGGCCGCTCCGCGCTCTCGCCGCGACTCGATTCCGAGTTCTGCGACGGGTAGCCAGTCCTCGATGAGGACCCGTGGTCTTGAGTTGGTCACGTCGTGTCCTTAGTCGGCGAGGAGGGTTCGGAGTGCTTTGCGGGCGCGGGTGCCATCGAGTCCCATGCACTTGGAGTACCAGTAGTAGGTCTCCTCGACGCTCATGGCGTTGATTCCGGCGACGAGCGCCCGGACCCGCTCATGCTTGGCAATGGGTAGGGTCGCGAGCAGGACCAGCGCAAGGCGGACGCCCTCGGCTTCGCCGAGGCGAATGGGCGCTTTGCGTTTGAAAGCCAGCACGCTCGGCTGGTGTCCGGCTTTGCGAACCGCGGCGAACAGCGCATCAATCACGCGTCCAGCTTGAACGGGTGTGGCCACGCTGACCGGTGCCGTGATCGAGCTGCCGTTCTCGCCGTAGCTTTCTTCAAGCGTTACTCCGAAGGCTTCGCCTCGGCCCGGCGTGATGACGAGTCGGAACCCTCGGACGCCTTCGACCAGTGCGAGATGGGATGTGGGGCGGAACCGCTTGACCGCGTTCACTTGGTCACCTCGGCCGTCATGGTGGTGCTCTTCATGCCGAGGTTCTTGACGACCGTGTGTATCTGGCCGAACTGAGCATCGGTGATGTCCAGAGCGGGGGCGAAACGGAAGACGAGGGTGACTTCGCCCGCTACCTTGTTCGCTCCGGCGATGGACTTCTTCACATGGTTATACGCGGACTGGAAGTCCTGACGGTCTGCGGTGCCCTGGAACTGGACTCCGCCGTTGACTCCCTTGAACTCGGCGCGGATCGTCGCACGAACGGTGATGTGCTGCTTTTGCAGCATGCCGAGCGCTGCCACGGCGAGGTCGATGTCGCTGGTGCCTGAGGCCTCGTCGGCGGTGACCTTCAAGGTCATCGTGCTTACCGTCGGGACCGTGAAGTCCGAAATCTGATCGAGGAGGCTCTGCATTGCCGCACCGCCTGGGCCGGCTGCATTGAAGGTCTTCGAGTTCGGAGTGCGGGTCGGCACCTCGATCTCTTGCGCCTCGGCAGCTTCTCTGCTGAGGATGCGCAGGCCGTCGAGTCCCTTGTCCTTGATCGCAGACGGCGATAGCGCTCGGACGCCCGGTGCGGGCTCTGCATCGAGGACAACAAACCACTTGTAGTCACTGGCTTGTACCGCGGTGGCGAGCAACTCCAAGACGTCGGTCTTGGTGGGCTCACCGCCGCACTGTGCTTCGAGGCGGGAGCGAATCTCGGCTCCGGTGAGGTCATCGTTGGTGATGACGGCACGCAAGTCGGTCTGGGTCGGCTTGCGAACGAGCAGGCCTCGTGACTGTGCTTCGGAAGCAGTCATCACTTCGGCGTCAGGCTTCATCTCGGGCGAGAACCCGGCCATCGTGCTTGCCGTGTAAGTCTTCCCGGTGCCTGCGTCGTAATAGACCCAGTTCTCGTTCTTCACCCCGTTGACGATCGCTTCACGAATCAGGTTCGGGTTGCGGACGATCTGGATCGTGTGGTCAGTCCAGAAGTAGTCGGCGATCGAGCGTGTGGTCGCGGAGCTTGCAGCGTGCCAGGTCTTCGACCGGAGGTAGGAGGCCGTGAACGGACTGCTCCGAATCTTGTCTTCGTCTTCGAGCAAGCTCAACACCGCCGAGGTCGCATTCTTCGTGTCCCCTTGCGCCTGAGCCGGGAGCTCACGATGGCGGAGGTACCCGGTCGCTTTGTCGCCAGAGGGAAAGTAGATGTGCTTGTAGCAGCGGGTCACCGCGATACGGGCATTGAGCGTGGCTTCCTTGTTGTAGACCTCCACCTTGTTGCGCACCTCGGCGCTGAACTGTGCGAGTCGAGCGGTGTCGCTGGCGAGGTTGTTGGATGCGATCAAAGCTCGTGCTCGGTCTTTCAGCACTTCGATTTGCTCTTCGTCGGGGACTGCGAACACCACGGCGTTGCGGTAGGTCCGCGGGCCGCCGACGGAGCCGACCTTGTCCAGCATTTCAACGACTGCGGCAGGTGGCTGCTCTGCGCTCTTCTGCGTGACAGCCACGACGTTGTAGTCAAGTACGACCACTCGTAGCCCGGCTTCGTCGTGAACCTCGGCGGGGCCTGACGGGAAGTGCACAGCTTTGGCACCACCATCGTTGGCGAACGCGTTGCGGATGAGAGTGTCGACCATCGCCGCAACAGCGGTATTGGCGACGTTGCGCTTCTCGGTCTCGATGATGGCGTTGACGTTCGGCTCGATGTTGAAGCGCCACCGCCCCCCGTCGAACGATAGATGCCAGAAGACTTTCTCGGACTCCGTGAGTGCTTTCTCGAAGATGGCGGTGTCTTCGCCTGGGCGGAGCGTGCCGACGATCCAGTCATTGCGGCCTGCTCCTGCGGTCGCCACCATTTCAAGCGAATGCGTGAACACGGTGCGTGCGACGCGGGTGGTGTAGGCAGGTTTGCCGGGGAAGACATCAGCGTCCACTGCTGCGGAGTGCGACTTCTTGCCTGCGAAGTCTCCCTCGGCCACAGATGCGTACTCGGCCCGTCCGAGACCATCGGTGAGATGGTTCAGCACCGGGTCGTTGTCGTAGTCGATGTCGCCAACGTTGATGATCGCGGTGTCATCGTTCGTCGCGTAGATGTGTGCCACAACCTCAGCCAGCAACTTCAACGCGCCTCTTGCTCGCTGGAACTGTGTGATGTTGCCAAGGCGCTTGTCCAGGACACGGACGAGCTCGGGGTGGAACGGGTACGTCTTGGTGACCAGCTCGCCGTAGGTCGCAGGATGTTCGGCACCGCCCGCCAACTGCTCGGTCTTGCCGAGCGTCTCGTACAGGTCTCGGTAGGCGTCACCAGCAGCGGTCGCGGCAGCTTGATCGACAGAGGCAAAGATGCGCTTCTTGAGGATTTCGCCGATCTCGTTGTCGTCGGCAGGGCGGATCACCGCGGATGGTTGCACGGCGCGGGTCAGTACGTCCCCGGTCTCTTCCGCTGCTTTGACAGAGGCCGCGTTCGCTGCGTCGGCTCGTTCCTTCTCGTCGCCGGTGAGGTCGCTGATCTCGGTGGTCTCTGCACCGAAGGCGTTGGTGGTGGCCGCCAGGGTGATGATGACTGAGACCCGGTTGGTCGGGTCAGACGCGACCTCGAACAGGTTCCCGAGGAACACCGGGATCGCGCGGGCCATGCGACGCACGTCCTCGCTGCCCGAGGAGGACACCGCTCGCAGGTACTTGGCGATCTCGTCCACGATGACGATCGTCGGCTTGCCGCCGAAGGCCGCCTTGATGGTGCCTGTTCCCGGCGCCGTGCGCTCGGCGTCATTGGCAGCCATCACAGAGAAGGCGTCGTCACCGATCTGTGCCGCCATCTCGCCCCAGAGTGTGTAGGTGCGGTGGCCATCGGTGTCGACCCCGGCGGTGGGGTCGAGAGCATCGCCGACGAGCGCGGCAACCTGAACGGCGCCGTCCGGAAGCAGGCTTGGGTCGATGAACTCTGCGATGTTGGCGGGTCGCGCCCCACCGGCCAGGTGGTAGACCGCTGTGAGGCCGTGAGTCTTGCCGCCACCAAAGGAGGTGGTGGGCCGCAAGACCCCGTTCTCTCCTGCCACGCCTTTCGCCCCAGTGATACGACCGAAGGTCTTGGTGAGAAGGGTCTTCAACCCGGAAGTCGGGTAGGTCTGAGCGAAGAACGCCTCGGCGTCGCCGTACACCGGGTAGTGCTCGGCGTCACGTACAACCTTGTCGAGCTGAGCTGCGAAGTGGTTGTCGGCGAGACCGCCCTGCAGCACATCCTCTCGTGGCACACAGGCGGTGCGCAGCGGGATCAAACTCAAGTCGCTCATATGTCTTCCTTCTCAAACCATCTGCAAGCGGTCGAGCGCGCATGATTCGCTACCTCGCGCGTCACTTGTCGCCCTCCGATGCAGCGTGGCCGTTTCGCACCCAGTCATCCACTTCGCTGGCCTGGAACTTCCAGAGGCGCCCGACCTTGTGCGCGGGCATGGCCTTCCCGGCGATCCAGGTGTAGACGGTGTCTTTGGTGATCCCAAGGTGGGCGGCGATGTCGTCGGCAGACAGCCAAGGCTCAGCCACGTTGGTCCTCCCTCGCTCCTTGGCCAGTCAGGCCAGCAGTCGCAAGCCTACTGGAGAGGTGCCGTTTGAGTTGGGTTTTTGCGGGCGTGGTGGGTCAAGGCGGGTCGCGCCGGGCCGAGAGCCAAGTGGTCACTGACTTATGCCACCGATCGGGGTCGGCGTTCCAGCAGAGGGTGTGGCCGGCGTCGAAGGTCTCCAACTCCACAAGATCGGGGCGGGCGTCTCGGAGTGCTTGTGAGAGCCGGATCGGCACGGAGTCGTCTCGCGTGCCGTGGAGGATCAGGATCGGCTTGCTGAGGTCGGCGGCTCGGGATGTCCAGTCGAAGGAGCGGAGTGGGATGCCGCCCGGCAAGCCGACTGTGCGCGCCAGCGGGGCGAGGGTGAGCCACGGGATCGCGAGGTGGCCGGCTGCTGCGGGAAGTCCGCTGCGGGCGCAGTTGGCCTTGATGACTTCGGTCCAGTTGAGGACTGGTGAGTCGAGTACGAGCGCTGCGATCAGTCCCTGGTGTCGCGGGTGGTCGGCGAGCTGGAGGGCGATCAGGGCACCCATTGACCAGCCGAAGATCACGATCTGGCGGGCTCCGCGTCGGACGGCGTACCCGATGGCCTCGTCCACGTCTCTCGTCTCGGTGCGGCCGAGGGTTGATCGGCCGGTGCCGTCGGGTGTCCCTTCTGCGGTGTTGCGGTAGCTGACGACCAGGGAGGTGTAGCCGCGCTCGGTTGCAGCGAGGACGCCGCGGAGGGTGCCGGCGCGGGTGCTGCCGAGGCCGTGGATGTGGATCGCCCAGGCCGACGGATCGCCGTCGATGCGCCAGGCCGGGCATGGTCCTGCGGGGGTCGTGATGGTGATGTCGCGGGCGTCAAGCCCGGCATCGGCTGGGGTGGCGTAATAGATGCCACTCCACGAGGCACGGTCGCCGACCTTCGGGGCGAAGCCGCGTGCCGTCCCCGTGATCCTGCGGGCGAGGTGGGCGGGTCCACAATCGACGATCTCGGCGGAGAGTTGCGCCCAGCCTCCGTTCTCGAACCAGAGATTGTAGATGCCAGGCGCGGCGGTCTGGTCTGTGCGGTCGAGCACGATCAGGTCGCCGTCGTCGGCGTGCTCGACTCCGCGGACGGTGAGGTCGAAGGCACGCGAACCGACGCGTGCGGTGAGCCGTCTCGCGATGGCCCACCCGACCCCGGCAGCCGCTGCCGCCGCGACCCCAGCACCGAGCGCTATCCGGCCGATCACGCTTCACGCTCCTCAACGTTGGGAACGGGCAAGCTCACTGCGAGGGCGCTATCGCTTCCGACGAGGTGGGTCTCGGCGCGTTCGAGTAGGTCTCGGTCGTCGGTGCTGATGTCGAAGGTGATGCGGGGGTCGATCATCGCGTCCCGGATTTCGACGATCACTCGATGGAGGTGCCCTTCAGGGTCTTCGCTGTTGGCGGCGAGGGGGTCGGCCTGGCTGAGCCCCGGTCGCGCGTGTGTCGCTCGGAGCCAGAGCGGCTCCAGCTGCACCGTGAACGAGATCGTGTTCCGTCGTCGGGCGCGGTGCGGGGCGCGGCGGACGGCGGGCTGGACCGCGAACCCCGCGCAGAGGAACAGGAAGGTGAGAACGGAGAGCGGATCGTAGGCGGACTGGATGGCGTGCATGAGGCCGAGGTGCCCGGTGGCGTGGGCGATGTCCATGACGATCACGGCGAGGCAGAGCGCGACACCGAACGCTGATCCCAGGCTGAGCAGTGCGGCGGGGAGGCGCTGGATACCGGTGCTGTGGCGATACTGCCGTGCGGCGAGGACGAGCATCGTTGCGATGACGAGTGCTCCGTAGCTGAAGTTGATGATCGAGTAGACCGCTGTTGCTGGCTGTGCGCCGAGGTCGCTCATGAATCGTGTTGTGGTGGTGCCGCGGTTGATGAACAGGAACGATGCGGTGATCGCGAGCAGCGCGATGAGCAGGACGGGTGCGCTGACGGCGGCGCGGACGAGCCTGGGCCGGTACTCGCCGGACTTCATGACGCCGCGCCCGAGGAAGAAGAGCCCGGTCATCAGGAGTGCGTCGGCGATCAGCGTCGCGATGTTCGTGCCGCCGAGGAGCGGATCGACGACCGTGTAGATGCCATCGACGTTCAGTGTCATCGCGATGGCGATGGTGAGGGCGGCGTAGGTGATGCTTCGGTCGGTGCGTTTGCGGCGGAAGATGAGCAGGCTCGCCACGAGCGCCCACATGAGCGTCGCGACGAGCGTCTGGATCATCCGAAGACCTCCGAGTAGGCCGATTCGGCGAACACCGATCCTCGGATGCCGGCGGCGAGCCGGTCGGCGAGGGACTCTGCGGCGATCTCGGTTTCGCTGTCGAGGTCTTGCCGAGTGAGCAAGCGTGCGCGGGTGTACGGCGGGATGTTGGGCAGCAGTGCTTCCTCGACGGCGCAGTCGTCGCCGTCGCAGTGCCCGAGGATCATGTGGGCAAGCTCGTGGAGCACGAACTGCTGGCGGTGCAGTGCGGAGTCGCTACGGGCGTGGAGCACGAAGTCTTCGGCGTCGGTGGAGAGCAATGCCGCGCAAAGGCCGTCGTGGGCGTCGAGGTCTGCGAGTTCGACGATGCGGAGCCGCCGGTGCCGCCGGTCTTGGACGGTGTGGCGGAGGTTGTCGAAGGTGAAAGTGTTGCCGAGATGAAGGCCCGCGACGGCCGCCGATACGGTCTGTTCGATATTCACGGTTTGCCCCTTGTCTGTGGGGAGCAGAGACCGGCGTCGGCTCCGTGTCGTGCGGTACCGGTCAGTGCTCCGGCATGTGTGTCATTTCCTCGTCCAGGAACTTGGTGATGGCATTGAGTGCTTTCGGCGAGATGTCGCCGAGGGTGCGCGCTGCGTAGGACTTCACCTTCGCTGCCCGCATGGACCGAACCAGATCGAGCTGCGCTGAGACCTTCTCGGGGGTAGCGGCACCGTCCTCGCCGAGCAGGAACGCGGCGTCCACGTCGAAGAACGCGGCCAGCCCCTCGAAGACGGCGGGGTCCTGGACGTAGCGGTGGCCGTTGACCATGTACGTCCAGCGCGACCGTGACAGGTTGGTGCCTCGTTCGTGGAGGTAGTCGGCGATCTGCGAGTAGGTCGGTTCCGTGCCGGACTCGGCGACGGCGACGTCCATCAGGAGCCGTAGACGTTTGGCGAGGTCTTCGGCCGCAGCCTGGCTCTCGTCTTCGGTCATGACGGTGACCCCCTTCCCTTCGCGACGGGCAAGGCATCGATGTAGTCCACCCGGAGGGTGGTTGTGCATGCTCAACCGTAGTCGATCAGCATGCACAAATCAAGGCTTGCGCATGCTCAACGGTGAGTGTTAGCACAGGACTCCGGGACATTTTGAGCATGCTCAATGCTCGGTTCCGGTCTCGGCTCGGGCTGCCTCAAGGAGGTGAACGATGTCCAGCTCACGGTCCGGGCGCGGGTGTTCGCGCCTACCTGCCAGGTGTACCGCCGCGCGCAACCTTGGCGCGGCCCGCCGAAGAGGAGGCCGGAGCATGGCATCGAACGAGGACGCCCGCGCGGCGCGAGAGGCGAAGCTCGACGAGCTGCACGAGAAGCTGACCGGCGCGGTCGAGTCGCTGGTCTCGGGTGATGACTGGAGGCAGGCGCTGGCCTTCGCGGCACGGTTCCGGTCGCGGTCGTTCAACAACACGATGCTGATCTGGGTGCAGCACGAGGCCGCGTTCGAGGCAGGCCGGGTGCCGGAGCCCTTCCCGACCCTGGTTGCCGGGTACCGGCAGTGGCAGGGCCTCGGGCGGCAGGTGATGAAGGGCCAGCCCGGCTACATGATCTTCGCGCCGGTGACGGGCCGGTTCGCCTCATCCAATCCTGCCGATCCGAACTCCTGGCGTCGCTTGGGGCCGCGAGAGAAGCACAAGGTCAACGAGGTCGTGCGCTCGCGGATGGTCGGCGCGCGACCGGCCTACGTGTGGGATGCCTCCCAGACCGACGGTGAACCGCTGCCGGTGCCGCCCGCTCCGACGCTGCTGGAAGGCGAAGCACCGGCGGGGCTGTGGGAGGGGCTGGCCGGGCAGATTCGCGGCGCGGGGTTCGAGGTGCTGCGGGTGCCGCACGAGGGGATGATCTCCGGAGCGAACGGCATGACCGACTACGAGGCACGCACGGTCGCGGTTCGGGAGAACATGGACCCTGCCGCGCAGGTCAAGACCCTCGCGCACGAGCTGGCGCACGTGGTGATGCACGATCCCGACGACGAGGAAGCACGGCAGCATCGCGGCATCCGCGAGGTGGAAGCCGAGTCCGTCGCGCTGATGATCGGTGCCGCGCACGGCATGGACACCGCGGGGTACACGATCCCGTACGTCTCGACCTGGGCCGCCCGCGTGGACGGCCAAGAGCCCGTCCAGGTGGTGCAGGCCACCGGCGAGCGGGTGCGGAAGACCGCGCTGGCGATCCTCGACCGGCTCGACACGGCGCAGGTCGGCGACGGCACCCCGCCCGGCCTCGAACGCGACACCCCTAGTCCGCGCACCTCCCGCACGCCCGCGGCGGAGGCGGATCGTCCGCGTACTGCGCCGGTTATGGCAGGGCGGGGGCTGTGATGCCCGAGCCATTCGATGTCCTGGCGGCGCTGATCCGCGTGGATCGCTCGCCGAACCTGGCGCTGGCGGCGCGGAGTCTCGCGGCGGCTGGCGTGCGCGTGTTCCCGTGTCTCGTCGAGGGGAAGCGTCCGTTGACTCGCCGTGGGTTCCTCGACGCGAGCAGCGACCCGGAGCAAGTGGCGGGGTGGTGGTCGCGCACACCAGACGCGAACATCGGCATCCGGACGGGGGCCGCATCGGGGGTTGTTGTCGTCGATGTCGATGTCCACGGCCCCCACGATGGCCGCGCGGCGTATCAGCGTGCCTCCGACGCGGGGCTCGTCGATGGAGCGGGTCTGCTGGTGCGCACACCCACCGGCGGTGCCCACGTATATTTCCCGGCGACACCGGGCATGGAGCAGCGGTCGTGGCAGGCAGCCACCGCAGGGGTCGATTTTCGGGGCGACGGCGGCTACATCATCGCCCCTCCTTCCCGGCGAATCATCGATGGGAACGTCCGCCGCTACGAGGTCGCCGACATCGCCTCACACTCGGTCGGCACGGTGGACGCGGCCCGGCTGCGGGACTTCCTCGACCCGCGCCCAGTCGCCCCGCCACGTCCCAGCAGCGGCTCGATGGAGGTGGATGCTGAGCGGTTGGCGGCGTGGGTTGCCGGGCGGGGCGAGGGCGAGCGGAACCGGGGCCTGTTCTGGGCCGCGTGCCGCCTCGCCGAGAACGGCGTCTCGGCCGCCGACGCGCTCGATGCCCTGGGGGCTGCGGCACAGTCGGCGGGTCTGGGCGAGCGCGAGATCGCCACGACCGTGCGCTCCGCCTACCGAGCCACCCAGCCCGCGCCCGACGCCACGTCAGGCGGCCGAGCCCAGAGCGCAGGTCGATGGTTCGGCCGCGCGGCGAGCCCACCGTCCGCAGCCTTGGGGCGGGCGGGGCTGTGATGCGTGAATCGGACGGGCGGCGCTGGGCCGCGATGACGGCGGTTGCGGGGACGGTGTTCATCGCCGCCGGGGCGTTCTGGTTGTCGTTCACCTCGTTGGCCGATCTGGCCGCGCGCTCCGGGATTGGGTCGGGGCAGGCATGGGCGTGGCCGCTGATCGTGGACGGCATCATCGTCGTTGCCACGGTCGCCGTCGTCGCTCTCGCCGGGCAACGCTCAGCTTGGTATCCGTGGGCGCTGCTGGTCGGCGGCGCGCTCGTCTCGGTGACGGCGAACGCCATTCACGCCGTCGTCGCCGCAGACGCCGACGTGCCAAGGATGCTCGCGGCCTCAGTCGCTGCGGTGCCGCCCGTCGTTCTGCTCGCCATCACGCACCTGACCGTGATCCTCACCCGCACAACCGACCCCCATGCGGAACCTACCGCCGCCGACTCGTTCTCGACAGCGACTGCGGAGACGATGCCAGCCCTGCCATCTGGCGAGCCGGAACCGCCCCGTCGCGACGACGGTGTGGCGGATCGGCGTGCCCTGGGGTGGGAGCTGCGCGAGGCGGGCTGGTCGAACAAGCGGATCGCCCGCGAACTCGGGGTGCATCCCTCGACCGTGGGCCGCTGGTTCACCATCGCGCACCTCACTGACACAGAAGACACCGCCGACAAGCGGGAGGAGACGACCCCATGAACACCACCGACAACCCGCAGCACCACGACCCGACCAGGCCCGATCCGGCACGGCTGATGCCCGAGGAGCCGAGGGAGCGCCCCGAGCCCGCCGAGGCGACGAGCACGCCGGAAGCGGTGCGGGCCGCGCAGGTCGCCCGCGACGACAAGCAGCACGCGCTCGTTCGCGGGCGCGGCGTGGAGTGGGTGCGCCCCACCGACCTGATCGCCCGGCACTCGGCGCACGCGGCCGGTCGTGGCCTCGACTTCCAAGCCGAGCTGGCACGCCGCACTCGCACCCCAATCGGGGCCGGCGTTCGTCGTCTCGGGGATCGAGCCCGGCGGTTGCCTCCGATCTCGGCGTTCGGGCGTAGTACCGCACCGGCGTCGCAGATGTCCCGGTCCGGGGTCTCGATGAGTTGACGGTGGTGAAGGGTCATGGCTGCGACGGCATCGGCATGCGAGACGCGCTCGTGGGAGCGAGTGCGCACCTGCCTGCCAGGAGGTGCCGACACCATGACCACACCAACCCGCACCAACACCGAGCAGCCGACGGCCTTTGGGGCTGAGGACTTCACCACCGGCGAGGGCCTGCGTGCTCTGCTCAATCGCCTTGCCGAGGGCGGTGAGGATGCCTGGGTTCACGACCCGGTGGCGCGCGACCTGATGGAGTTCGCCGCCGACAAATACCGCGCTCTCGCGAGGAAGCACAAGCTCGACACCTGGGAAGCGGTGACGGCGGCGTTCGACGCGATGCAGTACCGCTCGACCCGCGAGGCCAACGATCCGTGGGCGATCATCACCCACGCCGTGCGGATCACCTGCGTCTACGAGGAACGCGCCCAAGGGTTGCTCTGCTCGGTGCACCAGGCCCGCCGCGCGCACGTCTCGGCGTTCCACGACCCCGAACGGTTCTCCGAACGCGACACCGCGCTGGCCGACTACCATCCCGCGTTCCACACCACCGACCTGCGCCCCAGCGATCTCGAACCGGAGCCGCGCGACAGTCTCGGGTCGGCGCAGGCGTGCATGTCCGC
>JAEXCA010000216.1 GCA_023393755.1 Actinomycetes bacterium
CGGGTGGCCCGCTCGCTGGGCGCGCTGACCATCGGCGTGGTGACCCGGCCGTTCTCCTTCGAGGGCAAGCGCCGTTCCACCCAGGCCGAGGACGGCATCGCCGCGCTGCGCGAAGAGGTCGACACCCTGATCGTCATCCCCAACGACAAGCTGCTGGAGATGACCGACCACCACGTCGCCATCCTGGACGCCTTCCGGCAGGCCGACCAGGTGCTGATGCAGGGCGTCTCCGGCATCACCGACCTGATCACCACGCCCGGCCTGATCAACCTCGACTTCGCCGACGTGAAGGCGATCATGCAGAACGCCGGCTCGGCGCTGATGGGCATCGGCTCGGCCCGCGGCGAGGACCGCGCCCGCGCCGCCGCCGAGATGGCGGTCTCCTCGCCGTTGCTGGAGGCCAGCATCGAGGGCGCCCACGGCGTCCTGCTGTCGATCGCCGGTGGCTCCGACCTGGGCCTGTTCGAGGTCTCGGCCGCCGCCCAGCTGATCGAGCAGTCCGCCCACGAGGACGCCAACATCATCTTCGGCACCGTGATCGACGACTCCCTCGGCGACGAGGTCCGGATCACCGTGATCGCGGCCGGTTTCGACGGCGGCGTGCTGCCCAAGCAGCGTCCCCGTCCGGTGATCCACCGCGAGCCGGTGACCCCAGCGGCCAGGCCGGAGGCGGCCGCGGCCGCACCGGAGGCGCCCGCCGCCCCGCCGGCGGCGCCCGGCAAGCCCTGGGAACCGGCGGCCGACGACGATGACCTCGACGTCCCCGATTTCCTGAAGTAGCCGGCGGGGTTGTTCTCCCACCGCAACGATCCGCTGGCCGACGGTGTCGGCATCGCCTTCACCGACCGCCGGGACGGCTTCTCGGCGGGCGGGTTCGGCGCGCTGAACCTCGGCCGCACCGACCTCGACGACCCCACCGCGCTGCGCGCCAACCTGGCGGCGGTGCGGACGGCGCTGGGGCTGGCCACGGCGATCACCGTCCATCAGGTCCACGGCATCGAGGTGCTGGTGGTGGACGAACCGCTGGTGGCCGGCTGGGGCCCCGATTCCTGGCTGGGCGACCTGATCCCCGGCGCGCCCGCGCTGCCGGTCGCGGACGGGCTGGTGACGACGCTGCCCGGGGTCGGCCTGGTGATCCGGGTGGCCGACTGCCTGCCCGTGCTGTTCGCCGACCCGGTGGCGCGGGTGGTCGGCGCGGCGCACGCCGGCCGGGCGGGGCTGGTCGCCGGTGTGCTGCCGGCGACGGTGCGCCGGATGGCCGACCTCGGAGCCCACGGGATCACCGCCTGGATCGGGCCCCATGTCTGCGGCTCCTGCTACGAGGTGCCCGCCGCCCTGCGGGACGAGGTCACCGGCCGGCTGCCCGGCGCCTGGGCGACCACCGCCTGGGGTACGCCCGCCCTCGACCTGGGCGGGGCCGCCGCCCTCCAGCTGCAGGCACTGGGCTGCCGGGTGGTGCGGGAGGACCCCTGCACCCGCGAGACCCCCACCCTGCACTCCCATCGCCGCGACGGCGGGGCGGCCGGACGGCAGGCCGGCATCGTCTGGCTGCCGGCCTGATCGCGGCGGACGAGGCGTCGTCCGTGCGCGTGTCGTCCACCGTCTGCCCCGGTCGTCCGGTTAGCCTTTTGGCGGAATCTGCGCCGAGGGGTAGTGAGATGGCTGACCGGTTGAAGAAGGCTGCGGTGTGGCTGGGCCTGGTGTCGGATCAGGACTACCGCGACGAGGTCACCGAGGGCATCGACGACGTGACCGAGGAAGTGGTCCCGGCCGGCGGCGCCGCGGTGCCCGCGACCGTCACCGAGCTGGAGTCCCGCCGTCCGGTGGCCACCGCCTCCCGGCCGGCCGATCTCAGCCGGATCGTCACCGTCCACCCGCGCACCTACAACGAGGCGCGCACCATCGGGGAGAATTTCCGCGACGGAATTCCGGTGATCATGAACCTCTCCGAGATGGAGGACGCCGACGCCAAGCGGCTGGTCGATTTCGCCGCCGGGCTCATTTTCGGTCTGCACGGCAGTATCGACCGGGTCACGACCAAGGTATTCCTGCTCTCGCCGCCGAACATCACCGTCACGGCCGAGGACAAGGAGCGGATCGCCGGGGGATTCTTCAACCAGTCCTGAATCCCGGACGATATCTAGCCGAGGTTGAGAGTCGATGGCTCACGGTTGGCGCTCTTCTTGGAATGGTGCCTGACCCTGCATTAGCCTGAGGGCCGAATCGTCCCGCCGGGTGCGGCGAGGGCGGCCGTAACGACACGAGGTGGACGATGACCCTGACACTCGAACAGGTCCGGCAGACCCGCTTTCACCTGGCTCGCCGCAATGGCTACGAGCCAGTCGACGTGGACAACTTCGTCGACAAGGTCGAGGCGACGCTGTCGCAGCTGACCGAGGAGAACGAAACCCTCCGCCAGCAGGTGGAAGCGCTCAGTTCCAGCGAGCCGTCCAACATCTTCGTCCCGGCGCCGTCGGCCGACACCGACTCCCTGCGCCACGAGCTGGACGCCCGCCAGGGCGAACTGGCCGGAGCGCGCAACGACCTGGAGGGTCTGCGTGGCGAGCTGGAAGGTGCGCGCGGCGAGGCCGACGCGCTCCGCAACGAGCTGCAGGCCAAGGACGACGAGGCGGACCGGCTGCGCGAGGAGCTCGCCGCCCGGAACCGTGAGCTGGAGGCGCTGCGTTCCGAGGTCTCGCGGCTGCAGCCGTCGGCCGAGGGCGACGCCCCCAAGGGCAGCGTGGAGAACATCGTGGTCACCACCTCGACCGATGCCGCGCCGGCGGTCACCCGGCTGCTGCAGATGGCCACCGAGCAGGCCGAGCGCCTGGTCGGCGAGTCGCAGCTGGAGGCCCAGCGGTTGGTCGGCGACGCCCGGAACGAGGCGGAGAGCGTGATCGACAACGCCAACCGCAAGGCGCACGAGGCGCTGACCGATGCCCGCACCAGGGCGGACCGGATCGAGTCCGAGGCCCGGGTGAACGCCGAGCGGGTGACCTCCGATGCGCTCAACCGCGCCGAGGCGGTCAACGCCGAGGCCGAGCAGCACCGCAGCGAGCTGTTCACCCAGCTGGAGCAGGAGCGCGACCTGCTGCGCACCCGGGTGGAGAAGCTGCGGGGGTTCGAGGCCTCCTACCGGAACAACCTCACCAACCAGCTCCAGAGCCAGATCAAGTCGCTGGAGGAGGCCGTCCTGGAGCCCGGCGACACCCCGGATCTGCTGAACGAACCGGCCCCGGAGTCGGCCACGCCACGGCTGGACGCCCTGCTGGGGGAGTAGCTCCACCGTTCCGGAACCACGTGCCCTCGGCGAGTTCGCCGGGGGCACGTCCAGTTGTGGTGGGCAGGTGGTACTCTCCCTGCTCACAACCCATCACGAAGGAGTCAGGCAGCGATGGCATCTCCCGGTTCGGATCCAGCGCGGGCGACCCCCGCCGCGGCCTCGTCGTTCCCCGTGGCCGAGGGTGAGGAACCCTGGACCGAGGACGAGGTCGAAGAGGTCCGCCAGGAGTTGCTGGCCGACATCAAGCGGATGGAGCGCGCGATCGAGATCGCCGAGGCCGGGCTGGCCGACCTCTTCCAGGAGGGCGCCGACGGCGCCGGCCGGGATCCGGCCGACGTCGGCTCGTCCAACTTCGAGCGTGACCAGGAGATGTCCCTGGCGCAGAACGCCCGCGACATGCTGGAGCAGGCCCAGCTGGCCTACCGGCTGTTCGAATCCGGCGAGTACGGCCGCTGCGAGTCCTGCGGCAGGCCGATCGGCAAGGACCGTCTGCAGGTCTTCCCGCGCGCGACCATGTGCGTCGCCTGCAAGCAGCGGGAGGAGCGGCGATAGCCACCCAGGAGGAGCCGGTCGCGACCGGCTCGGTGACCCGGTACCGGCTGCTCGCGGTCGGCATCGCGGTGGTCGGCATCGCGCTCGACCAGCTCACCAAGGCACTGGCGATCGCCCGCCTCGACCCGGCGCAGCCGATCGAACTGCTCGGCGGTCTGCTGACCCTGCGGCTGATCCGCAATCCCGGCGCGGCCTTCTCGATGGGCGAGCAGTTCACCGTGGTGCTGACCTGCATCGCGATCGGCGCGCTGATCGGCGTCGCCGGCTGGCTGCTGCCCAAGGTGCGGCATATCGGCTGGGCGGTGGCCACCGGCTGCCTGCTGGCCGGGATCGTGGGCAACCTGATCGACCGGCTCTCCCGCGAGCCGGGACCGTTCCACGGTCACGTGATCGACTTCCTGCAGCTGCCGCACTTCGCGATCTTCAACGTCGCCGACATGTTCATCACCGGGGCGGCGGTGCTGGTGATCTGGCTGTCGCTGATCAGCCAGGTGAGCGTGGCCGGCGTCCGGCTGAAGCGGGCCGATGGGTAGCGTCTGGCTGGTGCCGGACGGCCTGGACGGCGAGCGGGTGGACGCCGCCGCCTCCCGGATCAGCGGGCTGAGCCGCAGCCGGGTGGAGGCGCTGGTCGCCGAGGGAGCGGTGCTGCTGGGCGGCCGGGTGGTGGCGAAGTCCGAGCGGGTTCGCGCCGGCGACCTGCTGGAGGTGGAGATCCCCGCCGAGCCGCGGGTCGTGGTCACCCCGCGGGAGGTCGCCGGGATCGCGATCGTCCACGACGACGCCGACATCGTGGTGGTGGACAAGCCGGCCGGGGTGGCCGCCCACCCCAGCCTGGGCTGGGAGGGTCCGTCGGTGGTCGGGCACCTCGCCGCCGCCGGTTTCCGGATCTCCACCTCCGGGGCGGCCGAGCGGCAGGGGATCGTGCAGCGGCTGGACGTGGGCACCTCGGGCCTGATGGTGGTGGCCAAGAGCGAGCCCGCCTACACCGCGCTGAAGCGGGCCTTCAAGGCCCGCACCGTCCGCAAGGTCTACCACACCCTCGTCCAGGGCCACCCCGACCCGTTCGAGGGCACCATCGACGCCCCGATCGGCCGGCATCCCAGCGGCGAGTACCGGATGGCGGTGATCGACGGTGGGCGGCATTCGATCACCCACTACCGGATGCTGGAGGCGTTCCGGGCGGTCACCCTGCTGGAGGTGCACCTGGAGACCGGGCGCACCCACCAGATCCGGGTGCACATGCAGGCGATCCGGCATCCCTGCGTCGGCGACCCGACCTACGGCGGCGATCCGGTGCTGGCCGCCCGGCTGGGCCTTGACCGGCAGTGGCTGCATGCCGTCGAGCTGGGCTTCACCCATCCGGGCACCGGCGAGTGGGCCGACTTCGTCTCGCCCTATCCCGCCGATCTCGACCACGCGCTCGCCCTCGTCCGGGGTTGAGCGGTCAGCCCCGCCACGTAACGAGCAGGCGAACATCTGGCTTCGGATCGGCGAAACCGGGCGGGCAACGGGCGGACGACTGGACCGCCCGGGTATGGTCTAGGCGTGCGTAGAGCGAAGATCGTGTGCACGATCGGTCCGGCCACGGACTCCCCAGAGAAGATCGTCGAGTTGGTGGAAGCGGGCATGAACGTCGCCCGCCTGAACATGAGTCATGGCGACCACGTGCTGCATGCCAAGCGGGTGCAGTGGGTGCGCGACGCCGCCCGGACGGTGGGCCGTCCGGTGGGCATCTTCGCCGACCTGCAGGGGCCGAAGATCCGGCTGGAGAAGTTCCTCGACGGCCGGGCGGTGCTGGAACCGGGCGCCACCTTCACCATCACCACCGAAGAGGTGATGGGCACCGCCGAACGGGCCGGCACCACCCTGAAGACCCTCACCCAGGACGTTTCGGCCGGCGACCAGATCCTGATCAACGACGGCGCGATCGTGCTGCGCGCGGTGGCGGTCACCGACGTCGACGTGGTCACCGAGGTGATCATCGGCGGCGTGGTCTCCGACCACAAGGGGATCAACCTGCCCGGTGTCGCGGTCAGTGTCCCGGCGCTGTCGGACAAGGACGAACGCGACCTGCGGTTCGCGCTGCGGCACGAGGTCGACATGGTCGCGCTCTCGTTCGTCCGTTCCCCGGAGGACATCGAGCCGGTGCGCCGGGTGATGGCCGAGGAGGGACGCAAGGTCCCGGTGATCGCCAAGCTGGAGAAGCCGCAGGCGATCGAGAACCTGGGCGCGATCATCGACACCTTCGACGCCTTCATGGTGGCCCGGGGCGACCTCGGCGTGGAACTGCCGCTGGAGGAGGTGCCGCTGGTCCAGAAGCGGATCATCGACGCCGCCCGCCGCTGGGCCAAGCCGGTGATCGTCGCCACCCAGATGCTGGAGTCGATGATCACCGCCTACCGTCCCACCCGGGCCGAGGCCTCCGACGTGGCCAACGCCGTGCTGGACGGGGCGGACGCGGTGATGCTCTCCGGCGAGACCGCGGTCGGCGCCTACCCGATCGACGCGGTGAAGACCATGGCCCGGATCGTGTCGCAGACCGAGCGGGAGGGCCTGGATCAGATCCGCCGGCTGGACTGGGATCCGCACACCATGTCGGGCGTGATCGCCAAGGCCGCGATCGAGGTGGCCCAGCGGACCGGGGCGAAGTACCTGTCGGCGTTCACCATCTCCGGCGACACCCCGCACCGGCTCGCCCGGATGCGCTCCCAGGTGCCGATCATGGCGTTCACCCCGCTGCCCAGGACGGCCCAGGAGCTGACCCTGGTGTGGGGCGTCCAGACCTACGTCACCCCCGAGTACGTCAGCACCGACGCGATGGTGGAGTCCGTCCAGGCGGCGCTGACCGACCTGGGCCTGGTGCAGACCGGCGACTCGGTGGTGATCGTGGCCGGCAACCCAGGGCGGCTCACCCACCAGACCAACTCGCTGCGGGTCTTCGAGGTCGGCGGCGTCCCCACCACGGTGAAGGGCGGCGGGCTGTGAAGCTGGTCATCGGAGGCGACCACTCCTCGCTGGACCTGAAGGCGGCGATCCTGGCGCACCTGGAGGCTCGCGGCCTGGCGGTGGTCGACCTGGGTACCGACTCGACCGCCAGCACCGACTACCCGGTCTGGGGCAGGCTGGTCGGCGAAGCGGTGGTGCGCGGCGACGCGGACGCCGGGATCGCGATCTGCGGCACCGGCGTGGGGATCTCGATCTCGGCGAACAAGGTCAAGGGGGTACGGGCGGCCTGCGTCAGCGAGCCGTACTCGGCCCAGATGGCCAAGCGGCACAACAACGCCAACGTGCTGTGCTTCGGTGCCCGGGTGGTGGGGGTCGACCTGGCCAAGATGATCGTGGACGCCTGGCTGGACGCCGAGTTCGAGCAGGGCGGCCGCCACACCCACCGGGTGGGCCTGATCACCGAACTGGACGAGCTGTACCGCTCCTGAGCCCGGCGCGGGTGGTCGCGGTCGTGGGGTGCTGGTATGCGACTTGACGCCGAGGCGGTTCTCGATCCGGCCGGACAGGCCCTGAGTGCCAGGTACCGGATCACCGGCCACCCGGCGGGTGCCTGGTGGCTGCACGATGGTCTGCGGATCGTCTCGTGCCGAGTGGACGGGCTGGCCGTCGAGCCGCGCCGGCTGCTGGAGGCGGCACCGGCCCCGTTCGGTCCGCGGATCCATCCGGTCGAACTGCCCACTGCCGGTGAGCTCCTGGAACTGCGGGTGGAGGGCCGGATCGGCCAACTCGAGGCAGGGGTGAACTGCGTCGGGCCCGAGTTGATAGAACTGGCGGTCTATGCCGCCTGGCACCCGGTGTTCCCCAGCCTGCCCCGGTTCGCCTACACCCTCGACCTGGAGGTGCGTGGTGAGGGTGCGGTGGCGGCGAACGGGCTGCGCGGCCGCTCCGGCCAGGGACGGACGCGCTGGCGCAGCATGGCTCCGGGAGTCGACATCGCGCTGATCTGGGCTCCTTCGCTCGCCGAGCACCGCAGCACGGGGTCGCCCGTCGTCGTGCTGGCCGAGGAGGTCGCCGCCCAGGGGCCGTTGGCAGCGCTGGTGGACCGGGCACTCCAGTTCTGCACCGCCTGGTGGGGGCCGCCTCGCGGGTCGCTCGACACCCTCACCGTGGCACTGAGCCCGCGGGACGGCTGGTTCTACTCGCGGCTTCCGCTCATCCTGCTCCCGGGCAGGGAACCGCTCGACAACGCTGGTCTGCGCACCGTGCTTCACGAGGTCGGTCACCTGTGGTGGTCGGTGGCCGACCTCGCCACCGCGGACGACTGGCTGAACGAGGGCCCGGCCGAGTACGCCGCCGATCGCCTGGCGCTCGCGTTGCTCCCCGCCGGGGAACGCGACGCCCGGCTCGCCGGAGTGCTGGCGGACCTGGCCTCGCACGCCGGTGACCCTGCGGTGCTGGCGACCCCGTTCGCTGCCTCCGACGATCTCCGGCTCCGCAACCGTTGCCTCCGTCCCGCCCTGGCTTTGCGCGAGGTCGAGCGGCGGGTGGGGGAGCGCGCGGTGGACGACCTCCTCACCCGCTGGCATCGGTTGGGTTCGGCGGCGACGCTGACCACCGCGATGGCGCTGGGGTCGGCGGACGACCTGCTCCCGGCGGAGGCGGTCGATCTGCTGAGGTGCGCGCTCACCGTACCCGGCTGGCTGCCGTCCGCCGCGGTTGCCGAGTGAACGGTGTCACAACCCACCGATCCCGGACATTCCTGGAGTATGGGGACGCGCGGATCACAGTCAGGCAGTGCTGAGCGTGCTTTCGCCGCACTGTTCGAGCGGACCTCGCAGCGGGTCTACGGCTACGTCCGGCGGCACTGCGACGACATCGACTGCGACGACATCGTTTCCGAGGTCTTCCTGGTGGCCTGGCGCCGACTCGACGATCTGCCGCCCGACCCGATCCCCTGGTTGCTGGCCACCGCCCGGCGGGTGCTGGCCAACCACTGGCGCAGCCGGGAACGGCGTTACCGACTGGAGGCCGAACTGCGTGGGGTGGCGCACCTGGCCACCCATCCCGATCCGGCCGGCCTGACCGCCGACCGGGCAGCCATGCTGGCCGCGTTGTCGTCGCTCGCGGCGCCGGACCGCGAGGTGCTGCTGCTGGCCGGCTGGGACGGGCTGGACGCCGCCGGCGCCGCCGAGGTGCTGGACTGCTCGCCGGTCGCCGCCCGAGCCCGGCTGAGCCGGGCCCGGCGTCGGCTGGAGCTGGCGCTCGCCCACGCCGACACCGAACCGGACGACAAGGTCTCGGCTGGGATCGTCCAAACTCGTGGAGGGAACTGACATGAACACCAGGCTTGAGGATCGCGACGTTCTGGAGACCCTGACGGCGATGCGTCCGGACGCGGATCGGCTCGCCGGCGACTGGCACGCCGAACGGCGTCACACCGTCCTGCGGAAGGTGCTAGCCGAGCCCGTACCGCGTCCAGCCACGGCGGGTGCCCCGCGTTGGATCGGGGCGGCCCTCGCCGTGGCGGCCGTCGCGGCGGCGGCGTTCGTGCTGCTGCCGGGGATGCTCGGCGGCGGGCGTTCCATCGAGGCGGTGCCGGGCTGGACCCCGGGTGAACCGGTCACCGAGCCGACCTGGTTCGCGATCGACCAGGGGCCGCTCTCGCCCCGCTACGAAGCCGGCGGGGCCTGGGTGGCCGGGCGCTACCTGGTGGTCGGTGGACACCTCGACCCCTGCGGACCGAGGGATTCCGGTTGCACCGAGGCGGATCGCGAGATCCTGACCGACGGCGCCCTCTACGACCCCGCCACGGACAGCTGGACGTCCATCGCGCCGATGCCGAGGGTGGAGAACCTGAGTGTGCCCGCCGTCCTGGGGTCGTCGGTCTACTTCCTGACCGGCATTCCCCACCCCGACGGCTCGCCCACGTCCTCCGATGAGTTCCAGCCCGGTGAGGGCCAGACCCTGCTGCGGTACCAGGTGGAGAGCGACAGCTGGACGAGCTACCAGCTACCCCAGCCGGCCGGCGGGCAGCTGGTCGCCACCGACTCGGCGGTGATCCTGCTGACCGGCAACGACCAGGACGCCCAGCTGAGCGATCTCGTCTTCCACCCCGACTCCGCCGGCTTCACCGAACTGCCGGACGATCCGCTGGGGCCGGGGATCGACCGGAACGCCGTCTGGGTGAAGGACCGACTGGTGCTCTCGGCGCTGCCCCTGGACGCCACCGACGGTGCCGGGGCCCATCCGCTCGGCCTTGCCGTGCTGGATTCCAGCCTGACCACCTGGACCCTGCTGAACCCCACCGAGGCCGCCTATGGCTGGAAACCCCTGGCGGTGGGGGACCGGGTGCTGTGGCGGCCGGACGGTGCCCGCGCCGAGGTGGTCGACGACCGGCGGACCTTCGAACTGGTGTCGAGCCTCGACCCGGCCACCGGCGAGGTGACCACCATCAGGGCGCCCTACCAGGGCTACGGCGGCTACCCGGCCGGGAGCCTGGGCTCCCTCTGGGTGGCGACCCGGGACGAGGTGGTGGTCGAGGGCGCCCTGCTGGATCCCGTCCGCCAGGAGTGGACGAACGTCCCGCCGCTGGAGCTTCCCGAGGCCTTCTACCTCGGTGCCGTCGTCGCGGGCGAGAACTCGCTCCTGATCTGGGGTGGGGATGTCCCCGGGCATGCGGAGGGACGCCTTCTGGTGCTGCCGGAGTGAGATGAATGCGGGCATCCCTGCCCTCGCCTCAATCGCTTGTACTCCCAACGGGCCCGCGCTGCGCGCGACGGACGTCCGCGACGTCCGGCTTGCTGCTCGCACCGTTGGTCAACACTCGTCGCCACGTCGAGAACGCTCGAGCAGGCTCGGCGTGTTTCTCCTCCGCTGGTGTGTGCCCGAGGGGGGAGTCGAACCCCCACGTCCTTTCGGACTGACGATTTTGAGTCGCCCGCGTCTGCCATTCCGCCACTCGGGCCGGGCCGGGACACCGGCTCGGAACCGCCCACGATTCTGTCACACTTGCTGGTCCGTTGTGCGCAGGCGGTAACCTCGTCAGTGCTCCGGGCCCGGAGGGGTCCGCTATCACAAGGACGACACCGATGACCAGCAAGCCGAAGTCTTCCCGTACCGAATCGACCCCTGAGCCGCTGCGCGTGCTCGTGGCCGAGGACGAGGCGTTGATCCGCCTCGACCTGGTCGACATGCTGAGCGAAGAGGGCTACGACGTGATCGGCGAGGCCTCCGACGGCGAGGAAGCCCTGGCGATGGCCCGCGAGCTGGACCCCGACCTGGTGGTGATGGACGTCAAGATGCCCAAGATGGATGGCATCACCGCCGCCGCCACGATCGCCGAGGAGCGGATCGCCGCCGTGGTGATGCTCACCGCGTTCAGCCAGCGCGAGCTGATCGAGCGGGCCCGCGAGGCCGGCGCGATGGCCTACGTGGTGAAGCCGTTCGACGCCTCCGACGTGGTGCCGGCGATCGAGATCGCGATGGCCCGGTTCGCCGAGATCCGCGCGGTCGAGGCGGAGGTGGCCGACCTGGAGGAGCGGTTCGCCTCCCGCAAGGCCGTCGACCAGGCCAAGGGCCTGCTGCAGGAGGGACTCGGCCTGAGCGAGCCCGAGGCCTTCCGGTGGATCCAGAAGACGGCGATGGATCTGCGCAAGTCGATGCGCGAGGTCGCCGAGGGCGTCATCGAGCACTCCAGGTCCGGCGGCAAGGGCAAGCTCCCGGGCTGAGCTCAGCCGCCGTTGCCGCGGCGCAGGGCGATCGTGATCCGGGCCGCGCAGACCTGCTGCCCCTCGTCGTTGGCGATCGCCACGTCGTAGGTGGCCAGGGTGCCACCGATCCGCAGCGCGGTGGCGGTGCCGGTCACCCAGCCGCCGCGGACCGCGAGCAGATGGGTGGCATTGATGTCCACACCGACGATCGTCCCGGTCGGCCCCACCTCGGCCGCCGCGGCCAGCGAGGCCAGCGTCTCCGCCACCACGCAGGACGCTCCGCCGTGCCACAGCCCGAAGGGCTGGGTGTTCCCCGCCACCGGGTAGCGTCCCACCGCGCGGGTGGGAGTGACCTCGAGCAACTCCAGGCCCATCTTCACGTCGAGGGCGCTGGCCAGGCCGTGGAACCAGTCGGGCACATTCATGGCGCCAACCATGGCACAACCGGCCCCGGGGAAGTCGCTGGTTCGATTGTCGGCCCGTCCCGGTAGGGTTCGACAGGTGACGACCAGTGCCGATACCGAACCCGCCAGCGACTCCGGCGTGCTGCTGCTGATCGACGGCCACTCGGTGGCCTACCGGGCGTTCTTCGCCCTGCCGGTGGAGAACTTCTCCACCACCACCGGGCAGCACACCAACGCCGTCTACGGCTTCACCTCGATGCTGATCAACGTGCTGCGGGACGAGCAGCCCACCCACCTCGCGGTGGCCTTCGACGTCTCCCGGCAGACCTTCCGCAGCGAGGAGTACGCCGAGTACAAGGCGAACCGCTCGGCCTCACCGGCCGAGTTCAAGGGCCAGGTCGACCTGATCAAGGAAGTGCTGGACGCGCTGAACATCGTCCACGTCGAGCTGGACGGCTTCGAGGCTGACGACGTCATCGCCACGCTGGCCCGCCGGGCCACCGAGTCCGGCCTGAAGGTGCTGGTCTGCACCGGCGACCGGGACACCCTGCAGCTGGTGAACGACTCGGTCACCGTCCTCTACCCCCGCAAGGGCGTCTCCGACCTGGCCCGGATGACCCCCGAAGCCGTCGAGGAGAAGTACCTCGTCCCACCGCGGCGCTACCCCGAACTCGCCGCGCTGGTGGGGGAGACCAGCGACAACCTGCCCGGCGTCCCCGGGGTCGGCCCGAAGACCGCGGCGAAGTGGCTGACCGCCTACGACGGGCTGGAGAACCTGGTCCGCCGGGTGGACGAGATCGGCGGCAAGGCCGGCGAGTCGCTGCGCGAGCACCTGGACGACGTGATCCGCAACCGTCGGCTGAACGCCCTGGTGGGCGACCTCGACCTGTCGTTGGGGATGGACGAGCTGACCCGGCACGACTGGAACCGCGAGGCCGTCCACACCCTGTTCGACGCGCTGGAGTTCCGGGTGCTGCGGGATCGGCTGCTGGAGACCCTCCCGGCCGAACTGGCCGGTCCGTCCGGCGGGTTCGAGGTGGCCGGCGTCGCCCTGGCGCCCGGCGAACTGCCGGCCTGGCTGGACGGGCACGCCCGTGGCACGGTGGTCGGAATCGACGTCACCGGCACCTGGCGCTGGGGCGCCGGCGACCTGACCGGCCTGGCACTGGCCACCGCCGAGGGCGCCGCCGCCTGGGTGGACGTCACCGAACTCAGCCCGGCCGACGACGCGGCCCTGGCGGCCTGGCTGGCCGACCCGGCCGCGCACAAGGCGATGCACGACGCCAAGGGTCCGCTGGAGGCGATCTGGGCGCGCGGCTGGGAACTGGCCGGCCTGGTCAGCGACACCCAGCTGGCGGCCTACCTGCTCAAGCCCGACCAACGGGTCTACGACCTCGGCGACCTGACCGCGCGCCACCTGAAGCGGGAGTTGGCGGTCGAGACGACCGGCGCCAGCGACTCCGACCAGTTGGCGTTCAGCTTCGACGAGACCTCCGGCCAGGACGCCATGGTGCGCGCCCGCGCGGTGATCGACCTGGCCGGTGCGCTGGAGGCCCAGCTGGAGGAGCAGGGCGGCGCCAACCTGCTGCGGGAGGTGGAACTACCGCTGCTGCGCACCCTGGCCACCATGGAGCGTACCGGCGTCGCGGTCGACGTCGACTACCTCGAGCGGTTGCGCACCGACTTCGACAGCGAGGTCGCCAAGGCCGAGAACGAGGCCTTCGCCGTGATCGGACGCCCGATCAACCTCGGCTCGCCCAAGCAGCTGCAGGCGGTGCTGTTCGACGAGCTGGAGATGCCCAAGACCCGGCGCACCCAGACCGGCTACACCACCGACGCCGAGTCGCTGGAGAACCTCTACGCCCGCACCGAGCACCCCTTCCTCGCCCACCTGCTGCGCCACCGCGACCAGATCCGGTTGCGGCAGACCGTCGAGGGGCTGTTGAAGACCATCGCCGACGACGGCCGGATCCACACCACCTACGTGCAGACCATCGCCGCCACCGGTCGCCTTTCCAGCACCGACCCCAACCTGCAGAACATCCCGATCCGCACCGCGGACGGCCGCCGGATCCGGGAGGCCTTCGTGGTCGGCTCCGGCTACGAGACGCTGCTCACCGCCGACTACTCCCAGATCGAGATGCGGATCATGGCCCACGCCTCGGAGGACGCCGGGCTGATCGAGGCGTTCAACTCCGGCGAGGACTTCCACACCGTGATGGCCGCCCGGGTGTTCGGCGTCGATCCCGACAAGGTGGACGTCGCCCAGCGGGCGCGGATCAAGGCGATGAACTACGGCCTGGCCTACGGGCTGAGCGCCTTTGGGCTCTCCCAACAGCTCAAGATCCCGCGCTCCGAGGCCCAGGGCCTGATGGACGAGTACTTCGAGCGGTTCGGCCACGTCCGCGACTATCTGCAGGAGATCGTCGCCACCGCCCGCCGCACCGGGTTCACCGAGACCATCCTGGGCCGGCGGCGGTACCTGCCCGACCTCACCTCGTCCAACCGGCAGCGCCGCGAGATGGCCGAGCGGATGGCGCTGAACGCACCGATCCAGGGCTCGGCCGCCGACATCATCAAGGTGGCCATGCTGGACGTGGAGACCGCGCTGGCCAGGCAGGGCCTCGCCAGCCGGATGCTGCTGCAGGTGCACGACGAACTGGTCTTCGAGGTGGCTCCGGGCGAAGCGGCGGCCCTGGAGGCGCTGGTCCGGGACAAGATGGGCCACGCCGTCGACCTCACCGTCCCGCTGGAGGTCTCGGTGGGCACCGGGCACTCCTGGCACGAGGCCGCGCACTGAGATGGCCGAGCCGCCGTCCGTCCGCCAGCGAGCCCTGTGGGACCGGGCGGCAGCGGCCTACGACTCGTCCATGGCGCTGCTGGAACGACGCTGGCTCGGCGCCTATCGCGGGCGGCTCCTGGGGCACGCCTCCGGCCTGGTGGTCGAGGCCGGGATCGGCACCGGCGCCAACCTGCCGCACTATCCCGCCGGGGTCGAGCTGATCGGCTTCGACGCCAGCCCGGCGATGCTCGGACGGGCGGCACGGCGGGCGGCCGGACTGGGCAGGACGGCCCGGCTGGCCCAGGCGGACGCCGACCGGCTGCCGGTCTCCGACGGGTCGGCGGACACCGTCGTCGCCACCCTGCTGCTGTGCTCGGTGCCGCGGGTGGAGACCACCCTGGCCGAGTTCGCCCGGGTGCTTCGTCCGGGCGGACGACTGCTGCTGCTCGACCACGTCGAGTCCTCCGTCGCGCCGCTGCGCGGGCTCCAGTCCGTCGCCGACCGGGTGACCCGGGCCACCGGGGAGTGCTGGCGGCGGCGCCCGGCGCCGCTCCTGGCGGCCGCCGGCTTCGACCTCGTCGGGTCCGAACGCAGCCGCGCCAGGCTGGTCGAGGCCGTGGTCGCCGAACTTGTGTCCAGATCGTGACCTGGTTTCGGTTTGCTGTCTCAGCACGTGGTCGATAGGCTCGTAGCCGCACTGCGGCCGGTCTGATCTCGGACGGAGCAGATCGGGCACGTGCGCTGGCATCCGTCGGATTTCGATCAGGTCGTTTTTCAGCCACACGGTCACTGTGCGACTGACCCAAACCTACCGGAGCCCCTCTACATGACCTCCTCTTCTGAGGCCTCAACTCTCGTCGCGGTCGACGACCTCGGTTCGCCTGAAGCCTTTCTCGCTGCGGTCGACGCGACCATCAAATACTTCAATGACGGCGACATCGTCACCGGTACCGTCGTCAAGGTCGATCGGGACGAAGTCCTGCTCGACATCGGTTACAAGACCGAAGGCGTCATCCCTTCCAAGGAACTCTCCATCAAGCACGATGTGAACCCGTTCGACGTGGTCTCCGTGGGCGATGAGATCGAGGCCCTCGTCCAGCAGAAGGAGGACAAGGAAGGCCGCCTGATCCTGTCCAAGAAGCGGGCTCAGTACGAGCGCGCCTGGGGCACCATCGAGAAGATCAAGGAAGCCGACGGCGTCGTGGTCGGCAAGGTGATCGAGGTCGTCAAGGGTGGCCTGATCATCGACATCGGCCTGCGCGGCTTCCTGCCCGCCTCGCTGGTGGAGATGCGCCGGGTCCGCGACCTGCAGCCCTACGTGGGTGCCGAGCTCGAGGCGAAGATCATCGAGTTGGACCGCAACCGCAACAACGTGGTGCTCTCCCGCCGGGCGTGGCTGGAGCAGACCCAGTCCGAGGTGCGGCACACCTTCCTCAACCAGCTCGCCAAGGGCCAGATCCGCAAGGGTGTGGTCTCCTCGATCGTCAACTTCGGCGCCTTCGTCGACCTGGGCGGCGTGGACGGCCTGGTGCACGTCTCGGAGCTCTCCTGGAAGCACATCGACCACCCGTCCGAGGTGGTCGAGGTCGGCACCGAGGTCACCGTCGAGGTGCTGGACGTCGACCTGGATCGCGAGCGTGTCTCGCTGTCGCTGAAGGCGACCCAGGAGGATCCGTGGCAGACCTTCGCCCGGACCCACCAGATCGGCCAGATCGTGCCCGGCAAGGTCACCAAGCTGGTGCCGTTCGGTGCGTTCGTCCGGGTGGAAGAGGGCATCGAGGGCCTGGTGCACGTCTCCGAGTTGGCGGTTCGCCACGTGGAGATCCCCGAGCAGGTGGTCAGCGTGAACGACGATGTGATGGTCAAGATCATCGACATCGATCTGGAGCGTCGCCGGATCTCGCTGAGCCTCAAGCAGGCCAACGAGGGCGTGGACGTCGCGGCCGACGACTTCGACCCGGCGCTGTACGGCATGTCCGCCTCCTACGACGAGCAGGGCAACTACATCTACCCCGAGGGCTTCGATCCGGAGACCCAGGAGTGGAAGCCCGGCTACGAGGATCAGCAGCGCGCCTGGGAGCAGCAGTACGCCGAGGCGCAGGCCCGTTGGGAGGCGCACAAGAAGCAGGTCGAGGAGGCCGAGGCCGAGAACGTCAAGGCCGCGGTGGCCGCCGCCACCCCGACCGCCTACTCCGCCGGTTCCGAGGCTGTCGAGGAGGAGGGCTCGCTGGCCTCCGACGAGGCGCTGCAGGCCCTACGGGAGAAGCTCACCGGCAGCGCCGGCTGAGTCCCAGCATTCTCGAATCGCGCCCCGCGCCCGGCGGCGGGGGGCGCGCTTCGCGTCCGGGGCCGGCCGGGTTGTGGCACAGTGGAGCGCAGGATTCCCAGGGGAGGAGGGGCGGTGACCGAGTCACCCGAGACCTTCGAGACCTACCCCTACAACTCGGACGGCCCCAGCCGGCCGGCCGGCCAGGATCCGCCCCCCGCCCAGCTCCAGCCCCGGAGCGCACCGCCCGCCCCGATCGTGTCGTCCCCGACCGGCCGGTCCGGCATCGGACGCCGGGCCGTGGTGGGCTTCCTGGCCGCCGTCGCGGTGGCCGTCGTGGGCGGGGCGGTGATCAACTCCGCCACCACGCCCGACGATGAGGAGCCATGGGCGACGATGCCGGCCGAGGAGTGGACCGACGAGCCCACCCCCGGCTATGCCGAACTCCACCTCGACTACACCGTCATCGGAGTCGAGGTCCCGGTCGACTGGACGGTGGAGTCGGACGCCGGACGGCTGCTGCTGGTCACCCACGAGCAGGGCTGGCTGGCCGCCCGGAGCCCGGAACGTGCCGCGGCCACCCAGGACGACCTGGCGCGGGAGGCTGACTACCTGCGCCAGTTGGGTGGTGAGTTCGATCCCACCGGCGAACCGGTGGTGAGCGACGAGTCGGACGACCGCTTCACCATCCTGGTCCAGACCACACCCGGCCGCTTCGGCGGTGCGCCGGCCACCGAGACCGTCACCCTGCTGGTCCAGCCCGAGCAGGGGTCCTCGCTGCTGATCTCCCGGGTGACCGTCGACGCCGGCAGGGACGCCACCGCCCAGGCCCGCGGGATGGAGCGGCAGTTGCAGCGCGGGTTCGAGTCGCTGTGACGCTGCGGGTCGGGCTGACCGGGGGCATCGGTTCGGGCAAGTCGGCCGTCGCCGATCTGCTGGCCGAGCACGGGGCGGTGATCGTCGACGCCGACCTGCTGGCCCGCGAGGCGGTCGCCCCGGGCAGCATCGGGCTCGCGCGGGTGGTCGAGGAGTTCGGGCCCGCCGTCCTCAACCCCGACGGCTCGCTCGACCGGGCGGCCCTGGGCGAACTGGTGTTCGCCGACCCGCGGGCCCGCGCCCGGCTGAACGCGATCGTCCATCCCCGGGTCCGGGAACTGGCCGCGCTCGCCGAGCAGGCCGCCGCGCCGGACGCCGTGGTGGTGCACGTGATCCCGCTGCTGGTCGAGACCGGCCAGCAGGGGGCCTTCGACCTGGTGGTCGTGGTGGACGTCGACCCCGATACCCAGCTGCGCCGGGTGATCGCCCGCGACGGACTGACCGGGGAGCAGGCGGCCGCCCGGATCGCCGCCCAGGCGACCAGGGAGCAACGGCTCGCCGCGGCCGACCTGGTGATCGACAACAGCGGTTCGCCGGCCCAACTCGCGGCGCAGGTCGCCGCGGTGTGGGCCGGGCTGCGGGAGAACCGCTGAACGAACGCCAAGAATCCGGAGCGCGCCATGCCACTCTGCCACCGGATACCTCTATGCTGGCGGGCATTCCTAAGCAGGAGGGCACCTTTTCATGGATTGTTCACGCTGCCATTCGACCGTTCCTGACGTCGCACATTTCTGCCATCGCTGCGGGTTCGACCTGTTGCCCGAGGGCGAGCGCGGCAAGCGACGATTCGCGGTGAATCCCGACGAGCCGGTGGCGTCCTTCGCCCTGGTGTCGTCGATCATGCCGCGCGAGGCCGGTCGTCACCCGGAGACCTACCGGACAGCCTTCACCATCACCCTGGCCGCCGCGCTGATCGCCGCGGTGTTCGGAGCCATGCCGATCGCCGTGCTGATCGCGGCCTTCGCCATCCCGCTGGTCTACATCGTCTATCTCTACGACGTGAACCTCTGGGAGGACGAGCCGGTCGCGGTGGTGGGCCTGGGATTCGTGCTCACCCTGCTGCTGGGCGGGCTGTTCACCTGGTTGTGGACCGGCTGGATCCCGATCCAGGTGCCGCTGCCCGATTCGTCCGGCGATCTGGTCACCGGCCCGAACTGGGGAGCCTTCCTGATCTTCGCGCTGCTGGTGCCGATCGTCGGTGAGGCGATCCGCCAGATCGGCCCGGTGCTGCTGGCCAGCCGGCCGGCCTTCGACGACCTGATGGACGGCGTCACCTTCGGCGTGATCAGCGGCGTGGCCTACGCCGCGGCCGACACGCTGGTCCGCCACTGGGCGCTGATCACCGGCGGCCTGGTCACTCCCGAACCCGGCCAGTGGGCCACGCTGGTGCTGCTCGAGGGCTTCGTCAAGCCGCTGCTGATGGGCACCGCGACCGGTCTGGCCGCGGCCGAGTTCTCCGGGCTCGGCAAGGGCCACGACGGCTTCACCCCCCGCTACTACGCCGGGCTGGGGCTGGCGGTGGGCGTCAACATCCTCTACGCCACCGGGGTCTACCTGCTCGGCTTCGTGGGCAACAGCTCGCTGGCCGTCGCCCTGCAGCTGATCTGGGGGATCATCCTGCTCGGCCTGCTGATCCTGCGGTTGCGCAGCGTCCTGCACATCGGGCTCACCGAGGCGGCGCTGGAAGCGGCGGCGAACGCCGGCGACTACAACCAGGGCTCGAGCGGCGAGCAGGAGTTCTGCGCGCACTGCGAGCTGCCGGTGATGGTCGGCTCGGCGTTCTGCAGCGCCTGCGGCGCCTCCACCCGGGCCCGGCCCAGGGTCCCTGCCACGGTCGGGGCCGCGTCCAGCAGTCCCACCGCCCCGTCGGCGCCGCCCGGCGCGGCACCGCTGCGCACCGAAGCCGAGGTTCCCGCTGCCGAGGAGTCCGGTCCGGACGCTGAGGCGACCGCGCCGATCGCTGACCAGCCGAAGGAGGACGAGAAGTGAGCCAGCCCACCACTCCCGGCCAGCCCAACCAGCCACAGCCCGGTAACCCGGGCGGCTACCCGCCCGCGGGCCAGCAGCCGCCGCAGCAGTACCCGCCGCAGCCGGGCTACCCCGCCCAGCAGCCCGCGGCGCAGCAGCCCGGCTACGCCCCGCCGCCACCGCCGCAGGCCTACCCGCAACAGCCGGGCTACCCGCCGCAGCAGGCCTACCCGCAACAGGGGTACGCGGCCGGCGGCTACCAGCCGGCGCAGGGCTACTCGCCGCAGGGCTTCACCCCGGGCGGCGGTCAGCGCCCGCCGGCCGGGAAGTCCTCCAACAAGCTGATCATGATCGTGCTCGGGGTCGTCGCCCTGCTGGCGATCGCCGGCGGGGTGTTCCTGGCCATGTCGGGCAACCGGACCCCCGACGGGCCGGAGGTCACGCCCAGCCCGGTGCCGTCCACGCCGACCACCCCGGTCGAGTCGCCCACCCCGGCGCCGACCACGTCGGAGCCCACCGAGCCCACTCCGGCGCCAACCACCCAGCCGCCCACCACGCCGGCGCCGAATCCCGGCGACTCCACCACGATCGACCTCGGCGGTGGCGTGGTGCTAGCGGTCGCTCCCGGCTGGCAGATCAGCCAGCAGGCGGCGAACGGCGCCGTGGTCACCAACGGCAAGGCCGTCTTCCTGGCCGAGACCGCGCAGGGCAAGCCGGAGATGGATCCGGGCCAGCTGTGCACCAGCTACCAGGCCGAGATCATGAAGGGCGCTCCCAACCTGCAGTCCGGCGAGGCCCGGCCGCAGGACGCGGGAACCTCGAAGGTCGCGCTGGCCGACTGCGTCTCCGCCTACACCCAGACCCAGGGTGGCAAGACGGTCCAGATGTACGCCCAGAGCTTCGCCTCGGTGCGTACCTCGGACGGTTTCGTGGTGTTCGCGACCGTGTTCTACGACGAGTCGACGCCCGATGCCACGATCGGCGACGTCAACGCGATGCTGAACGCCCTGATCGGCTCGCAGGTTCAGGGCGGCTGAGCCCAGCGGAGGCCGCCCCGGGGAACCGGGGCGGCCTCCGGCTTGTCAGTGGCCCGACGTAGGCTGTGCCTCATGCGTCCGGTAACCGATGTGCAGCGTAGGGTGGCCCCCTTCGTGGTCCACGCCGACTTCGAGCCGGCCGGCGATCAGCCGGCCGCGATCGACGAGTTGCAGCGCCGGATCGAGGACGGCCAGAACGACGTCGTGCTGCTCGGTGCCACCGGCACCGGCAAGACCGCCACCATCGCCTGGCTGGCCGAGCGGCTGCAGCGTCCGATGCTGGTGATGCAGCCGAACAAGACCCTCGCCGCCCAGTTCGCCAACGAACTGCGGCAGTTCTTCCCCGACAACGCGGTGGAGTACTTCGTCTCGTACTACGACTACTACCAGCCCGAGGCGTACATCCCGCAGACCGACACCTACATCGAGAAGGACTCCTCGCTCAACGAGGAGGTGGAGCGGCTGCGTCACTCGGCGACCAACTCGCTGCTCACCCGGCGGGATGTGATCGTGGTGGCGACGGTGTCGGCGATCTACGGCCTGGGCACGCCGCAGGAGTACGTCGACCGGATGGTGCGGCTCCGGGTGGGGGACGAGGTCGACCGGGACACCCTGCTGCGGCGGCTGGTGGACATCCAGTACGCCCGCAACGACCTGGCCGGCACCCGCGGCACCTTCCGGGTGCGCGGCGACACCGTCGAGGTGTTCCCGATGTACGAGGAGCACGCCGTCCGGATCGAGTTCTTCGGCGACGAGATCGAGGCCCTCTCCACCCTGCACCCGCTGACCGGCGAGGTGCTCACCGAGGACGCCGAGATCTACGTGTTCCCGGCCTCCCACTACGTCGCCGGCCCGGAGCGGATGGAACGGGCGATCGGCGAGATCGAGGTCGAGCTCGGCAAGCGGCTGGCCGACCTCGAGGCGGCGGGGAAGCTGCTGGAGGCACAGCGGCTGCGGATGCGCACCGGCTACGACATCGAGATGATGCGCCAGATCGGCACCTGCTCCGGGATCGAGAACTACTCCCGCCACATCGACGGACGCGGTGCCGGCAGCGCACCGAACTGCCTGCTGGACTACTTCCCCGAGGACTTCCTGCTGGTGGTGGACGAGTCCCACGTCTCCATTCCGCAGATCGGCGGCATGTACGAGGGCGACATGTCCCGGAAGCGGACGCTGGTCGAGCACGGCTTCCGGCTGCCGTCGGCGGCGGACAACCGTCCGCTGCGATTCGAGGAGTTCGTCGACCGGATCGGCCAGACCGTCTACCTCTCCGCCACGCCGGGGCCGTACGAGCTGACGCGGGCCGAGGGGGTGGTCGAGCAGGTGATCCGGCCCACCGGCCTGGTCGACCCGGAGGTGATCGTGAAGCCCACCAGGGGCCAGATCGACGACCTGATGGGCGAGATCCGGCAGCGCGCCGAGCGCAACGAGCGGGTGCTGGTCACCACGCTGACCAAGAAGATGGCCGAGGATCTCACCGACTACCTGATGGAGAACGGGGTCCGGACCCGCTACCTGCATTCCGAGGTGGACACCCTGAAGCGGATCGAACTGCTGCGCGAGTTGCGGCTGGGGGAGTACGACGTACTGGTCGGGATCAACCTGCTGCGCGAGGGCCTCGACCTGCCCGAGGTGAGCCTGGTGGCGATCCTCGACGCCGACAAGGAGGGCTTCCTGCGCAGCGAGCGCTCGCTGATCCAGACCATCGGACGCGCCGCGCGCAACGTGGACGGCCAGGTGCACATGTACGCCGACAAGATCACCCCGTCCATGGCGGCGGCGATCGACGAGACCAACCGGCGGCGCGCCAAGCAGGTCGCCTACAACACCGAGCACGGCATCGACCCGCAGCCGCTGCGCAAGAAGATCGCCGACATCACCGACCTGCTCGCCCGGGAGGAGGCCGACAGCGCCAGCCTGGTGCAGCAGGTACCCGGCCGCAAGGGCAGCAGCCCGGTGCCGTTGGACGCCGCCCAGGCCCGCGACCTGGCCGCCCTGCCGGCGGCCGAGCTGGCCAACCTGGTGCACGAGCTCACCGAACAGATGCATGCCGCCGCCGCCGACCTGCAGTTCGAACTGGCCGCCAGGCTGCGCGACGAGGTCGCCGACATCAAGAAGATGCTGCGCCAGTTGCTGGCCGCGACGAGGTGAGGTCGGTTGGCCTGGGACGGTCGGACCTGAGAGAATGGGCTTTGGCCGTTGACCCCGGAATCCCCGCGCGTCAATCCGATTTCCTGCTGCCTGGGAGGCGTCCCCGATGCATGTGACCGCTGAGGTCTGGCTGATCACCATCGCGGTGATGGTGGTGATCCTGGGGGTTGACCTGCTGGTGTTCGGCCGGCGTCCGCACGAGCCGTCGATGCGGGAGTGCGGGATCGCGATCGGCGTGTTCTCGGGGCTGGCGGTGTTGTTCGGCCTGGGGGTGTGGTTCTTTTCGGGGGGTCAGTACGCGGGGGAGTTCTTCGCCGGCTGGTTGACCGAGTACAGCCTGAGCATCGACAACCTGTTCATCTTCGTGATCATCATGGCGAACCTGCGGGTGCCGCGGGCGTTGCAGCAGTTCGCGTTGATGGTCGGGATCGTGCTGGCGCTGATCTTCCGCGGCATCTTCATCGCGGTGGGTGCGGCGGCGATCGAGCGGTTCAGTTGGGTGTTCTTCATCTTCGGGGCGTTCCTGATCTATACCGCGGTGAAGCTGTATCTGGATTACCGGGCCAAGCACAGTGACGCCGATGAGGAGGTCGAGAACGCGTTGATGCGGTGGGTGAAGCGGGTGTTCCCGTCCACCGAGGACTATCGCGGGACGAAGTTGACGGTGCTGGAGGACGGGAAGCGGCTGATCACGCCGATGCTGTTCGTGATCGTGGCGTTGGGTTCGACGGATCTGCTGTTCGCGTTGGATTCGATCCCGGCGATCTTCGGGTTGACCCGGGAGCCGTACCTGGTGTTCACCGCGAATGTGTTCGCGTTGATGGGGTTGCGGCAGTTGTACTTCCTGATCGGTGGGTTGTTGCAGCGGTTGGTGTTCCTGTCGGTGGGGTTGTCGGTGATCCTGGCGTTCATCGGGGTGAAGCTGGTGTTGCACGCGATGCACGAGTACCACCTGGATACGCCGTTGGGGATCAATGGTGAGATCCCGATCTGGGTGTCGTTGGGGGTGATCGTGGTGACCCTGCTGGTGACCACGGTGGCGTCGTTGATCAAGTCCAGCCGGGACGCCCGGGTGCTGTCGGAGGGTTCAGGCCAGTAGCGGCAGCCGCGGCAGGCTGCCGCCGTCGGCGGCGGCCAGGTCGCCCCGTCCGCTCAGCCAGGCCCACAACCGGGCGTCGCCGGCCTGCGCCACCGCGACCGCGGCGCCCCGTCCGATCGTGTCGGTGAAGCCGGATTCGGCCTCGATCGCGATCGCCGGCAGGTCGACATCCCGCACCCGGTCGGTGACCCAGCCCAGCAGGGCCGCGGCCGCCTGCGGCGGAACCCGGTCGACGGTGAACCCGCAGTCCAGGTCGATGTGGTGCAGCAGAACCTCGTGGAGCCGCAGCACCGGCAGGATGGCCAGCGGCCGGGTCCGTCCCTGGAAGCGGACCGGACGGTGCCAGTCCGTCACCGCGTGCCAGGTGGTGGCCAGCGCGCTGGCCGAGGTGTCGAGGTCGATCTGCAGTTCCAGCCCGTTGCGTTCCGCGCCGCGTTCGAGTTCCTCCAGGCGATCCGCCGCGGAAGGCTCGTGGGCACGCTCCCCGGAGAGGCTGGCCCGGGTGACCTCCCGCAGCCGGTCGGCGCCCCGGGCGAGGTGGGTGGCGACGTGGGCGCGGGTCCAGCCGGGCAGCAGGCTGGGCGCGTGCCAGTCCGTTTCCAGGATGCCGATGGTGTCCCGCAACAGCGCCTGATCGGCGTCGCGGCTCAACTCCTGGATCCCCGCCGTGGGGAGCGATCCGCTGCGCGCCGTCATGCTGATACACCCTAGGCCCCGCGCGGGGGATGTTCCACTGACTCGGCGATTCAGTGCGTCGATGGAGCGGCGCGGGAACTGTCGGAGGCGCAGCATACGATGATCGGCGTGAATGACCGCCTGATCGTGCGTGGCGCCAGGGAGCACAACCTGCGCAACGTCAGCCTCGACCTTCCGCGTGACGCCCTGGTGGTGTTCACCGGCCTCTCCGGCTCGGGAAAGTCGAGCCTGGCCTTCGACACCATCTTCGCCGAGGGCCAGCGCCGCTACGTCGAGAGCCTGTCGGCCTACGCCCGGCAGTTCCTGGGCCAGATGGACAAGCCGGATGTCGACTTCATCGAGGGGCTCTCCCCGGCGGTCTCGATCGCCCAGAAGTCGACCAGCCGCAACCCGCGCTCGACGGTCGGCACCATCACGGAGGTGTACGACTACCTGCGGCTGCTGTTCGCCCGGATCGGGCGCCCGCACTGCCCGGAGTGCGGCGAGCCGATCAGCCGGCAGACCCCGCAGCAGATCGTCGACCGGCTGCTCGCGCACCCGGAGGGCACCCGGTTCCAGGTGCTGGCGCCGGTGGTGCGCGGCCGCAAGGGGGAGTACGTCGACCTGTTCCGCCAGTTGGCCGGGCAGGGGCTGAGCCGGGTCCGGGTGGACGGGGAGGTGCACCAGCTGACCGCCCCACCCACCCTCGACAAGCAGAAGAAGCACTCCATCGATGTGATCGTCGACCGGCTGGCGGTGAAGCCGTCGATCAAGCAGCGGCTGACCGACTCGGTGGAGACCGCGCTCGGCCTGGCCTCCGGCGTGGTGGCGATCGACTTCGTCGACCGCGACGAGGCGGATCCGAAGCGCGAGCGGCGCTACTCCGAGACCCTGGCCTGCCCGAACGGCCACGACATCTCCATCGAGGAGCTCGAGCCCCGGCAGTTCTCGTTCAACGCGCCGTGGGGGGCCTGCCCGGCCTGCTCCGGGCTGGGCACCCGGCTCGAGGTCGATCCGGAACTGATCGTCCCCGACACCGGCAAGAGCCTGGCGGAGAACGCGATCGCGATCTGGTCAAGCCCCTACCTCGGAGGCTACTTCCAGACCGTGCTGGGGGCGCTGGCCGAGCAGGAGGGGTTCTCGATGGACGCCCCCTGGCGTGACCTGCCGCCGCGGGTCCGCGGCCTGCTGCTGGGCGGGGTGAGCAAGCCGATCGTGGTGCGCACCCGCACCCGGCACGGCCGGGAGCACAGTTTCCGGGCGAAGTACGAAGGGGCGATCGCCTATGTCTCCCGGCGCCACGCGGAGGCCGAGACGGACAGCTCCCGGGAACGCTTCGGCGGCTACATGCGCGAGGTGCCCTGCCTGACCTGCAACGGCGCCCGGCTGAAGCCGTCCTCGCTGGCGGTCACCATCGGCGGACGCAACATCGCCGAGGTGGCGGATCTCTCGATCGACGAGACCGCCCGGTTCATGCGCGGCCTGCGGCTCAACGAGCGGGAGGCGCAGATCGCCGAGCGGGTGGTCAAGGAGATCAACGAACGGCTCCGCTTCCTGCTCGATGTCGGCCTCGACTACCTGACCCTCTCCCGCACCGCGGGAAGCCTGTCCGGCGGCGAGGCGCAGCGGATCCGGCTGGCCACCCAGATCGGGTCGGGGCTGGTCGGCGTGCTGTACGTGCTGGACGAACCGTCGATCGGCCTGCACCAGCGGGACAACCACCGGCTGATCGACACCCTGGTGCGGCTGCGGGAACTGGGCAACACGCTGATCGTGGTGGAACACGACGAGGACACCATCCGGACCGCCGACTGGGTGGTCGACATCGGCCCGGGGGCGGGGGAGCACGGCGGCAAGGTGGTGGTCTCCGGCACGGTGGACGAGCTGTTGGCCAGCCCGGACTCGCTGACCGGCGCCTACCTGTCGGGCCGCCGTGCCATCCCGCTGCCGGCCAGGCGCCGCCGAGCCAACGGCAAGCAGCTGACCGTCCACGGCGCCCGGGAGCACAACCTGCGCGACGTCACGGTCTCCTTCCCGCTGGGGCTGCTGATCGCGGTGACCGGGGTCTCGGGTTCGGGCAAGTCGTCGCTGGTGAACTCGATCCTGTACAACGCGCTGGCCAAGCACCTCTACAACGCCCGCGCGGTTCCGGGACGCCACAGTTCGATCACCGGGCTGGAGCACCTCGACAAGAGCATCCACGTCGACCAGTCGCCGATCGGCCGCACCCCGCGGTCCAACCCGGCGACCTACACCGGGGTGTTCGACCGGATCCGCAAGCTGTTCGCCGAGACCCCCGAGGCGAAGGTGCGGGGCTACGGCCCGGGCCGGTTCTCGTTCAACGTCAAGGGCGGGCGCTGCGAGAACTGCGCTGGCGACGGCACGATCAAGATCGAGATGAACTTCCTGCCCGACGTCTACGTGCCCTGCGAGGTCTGCCACGGCGCCCGGTACAACCGGGAGACGCTGGAGGTGCACTACAAGGGCAGGACGGTTTCCGAAGTGCTCAACATGCCGATCGAGGAGGCACTGGAGTTCTTCGCCCCGATCCCGGGGATCGCCCGGCACCTGCGCACCCTGGTGGACGTCGGCCTGGGCTACGTCCGGCTCGGGCAGCCGGCCACCACCCTCTCCGGCGGCGAGGCGCAGCGGGTGAAGCTGGCCAGCGAGCTGCAGCGCCGCTCCACCGGCCGCACCATCTACGTGCTGGACGAGCCGACCACCGGCCTGCACTTCGAGGACATCCGCAAGTTGCTGGGCGTGCTCGGACGCCTGGTGGACGCCGGCAACACCGTGGTGGTGATCGAGCACAACCTGGACGTGATCAAGACCGCTGACTGGGTGATCGACCTCGGTCCGGAGGGTGGTTCGCGCGGTGGCGAGGTGATCTGCGTCGGCACGCCCGAGCAGGTGGCCGAACACCCGGAGTCGTTCACCGGGCAGTTCCTCCGTCCGGTGCTCGAGGCCGGCCCGCCGGTGCTGCTCGAGCCGGAGCCGCTGGTCAGCTGATCGTCAGGGTGTCGCCCTCCCGGGTCACGGTGGCGGCGGCCAGCGGCTGGGTCGCCGGCCCGGTGATCACCGAGCCGTCGGCCAGCGAGAAGGTGGAGCCGTGGTGCCCGCACACGATGGCCTGGTCGGTGACCTCCTGAACCGGTAGGCCCTGATGGGTGCACAACCGGCTGAACGCCTCGAAGCTGCCTTCGGTGGGCTGGGTGACCACGAACGAGCCGACCAGCAGCCCGGAGCCCACCGGGACGTCCGCGGCCGCGACCGTGGTGCCGTCGGCTCCGGGCTCGCCGCCGCCGGTCGTCGGGGTCTGCCCGCCGGCAGCGCAGCCGCCCAGGCAGAAGGCCACCGCCCCGGCGCCGGTGGCGGCCAGCAGGGCGCGGCGCGAGGCGGTGAAGGTGGGTTCGGTCACGGTCACTGTCGTCTCCTTCGCTCGGTCGCCGACCGCCTGCTCCCGCGGCGAACGCTCGTCCCCAGGGGCTGGCGTTCGGCGCCGGGAGTGGCGCTCGATGGGAGTGAGCGTAGTCGGCGGGTCCTGGGGGGTGGCTGTGGCCGGGCTGTGGGTACCGCGCGGGCGATGTCGGTGCGGCGTCCTATGCTGGCTGCGATGAAGAGAGGACGGGGTCGTGGCTGACCCGCAGAGCTACCGGCCGAGGACCGGCTCCATCCCCACCGAGCCCGGCGTCTATCGCTTCAGCGACGCCGAGGGCCGCGTCCTCTATGTCGGCAAGGCGGTCAACCTGCGGCAGCGGCTGACCTCCTACTTCGCCGATCCGGCCTCCCTCCACTTCCGCACCCAGACCATGGTGCGCACCGCCGCCAAGGTGGAGTGGACGGTGGTCCGCAACGAACTCGAGGCACTCCAGCTCGAGTACACCTGGATCAAGCAGTTCGACCCGCGGTTCAACGTCAAGTACCGCGACGACAAGTCCTACCCCTGGGTGGCGATCACCTGGTCGGAGGAGTTCCCCCGGGTGTTCGTCGGCCGTGGCGCCAAGCGGAAGGGCAACCGCTACTTCGGCCCCTACGCCCAGGCCTGGGCGATCCGGGACACCATCGACACCCTGCTCGGCGTCTTCCCGATGCGTTCCTGCACCACCGGGGTGTTCTCCAGCGCGAAGGCGAGCGGCCGTCCCTGCCTGTTCGGCTACATCGGCAAGTGCGCGGCGCCCTGCGTCGGCCGGATCGACGCCGACGAGCACCGCGACCTGGTGCAGGACGTCTGCGACTTCCTGGCCGGCAAGACCGCCACGCTGACCCGCCGGATCGAGCAGCAGATGCGGGCCGCCGCGGCCGCCATGGAGTACGAGAAGGCCGCCGTGCTGCGGGACCGGCTGGCCGCCCTCACCCGGGCCACCGAGTCCAACGCCATCGTGCTGGCCGACGGCACCGACGCCGACGTGATCGCGCTGGCCGAGGACCCGCTCGAGGTCGCCGTCCAGATCTTCCACGTCCGGGCCGGCCGGGTGCGCGGCCAGCGCGGCTGGGTGGCCGATCGCACCGACGACGCCGACACCGCCGCGCTGGTCGAATCCTTCCTGCTCTACCACTACAGCGAGGCGGTGGAGGAGTCCGAGGTCGCCTCGGCCATCCCGCCGGAGATCCTGGTGCCGGTCGAGCCCGCCAGCGGCACCGTCCTGGCCGAACTGCTCAGCGAGCAGCGCGGAACGAAGGTCAAGGTCCGGGTGCCGCAACGGGGCCCCAAGCTGACCCTGCTGGAGACCGTCGCCCGCAACGCCGGCGAGGCGCTGATCCAGCACAAGACCCGCCGGGCCAGCGACCTCACCACCCGCAACCGGGCACTGGAGGAGATCCAGCAGGCCCTCGGCCTGGCCGAGGCGCCGCTGCGGATCGAGTGCTTCGACATCTCCCACCTGCAGGGCACCGAGGTGGTGGCGTCCATGGTGGTCTTCGAGGACGGCCTGCCCCGCAAGGGCGACTACCGCCGGTTCATCATCCGCAGCGTCGAGGGCTCCAACGACGTCGCCGCCATGCAGGAGGTGATCGGCCGCCGGTTCGCCCGGCTGCGCGACGAGCAACCCGCCGAGGACGGCCCGCTGCTGATCGATCCGGACACCGGTGTGCCGCGCCGCTTCGCCTACACCCCGGGCCTGGTGGTGGTGGACGGCGGAGCCCCGCAGGTGGCCGCGGCGCAGCAGGCGCTGGCCGAACTCGGGATGGACATCCCGCTGGCCGGCCTGGCCAAGCGGATGGAGGAGGTCTGGCTGCCGGGGGAGGAGTACCCGGTGATCCTGCCGCGGACCAGCGAGGGCCTCTACCTGCTGCAGCGCGTCCGGGACGAGGCCCACCGGTTCGCCATCACCCACCACCGCGGCCGCCGCTCGGCGTCCATGGTGGAGTCGCTGCTGGACGCCGTCCCGGGGCTGGGGGAGATCCGCCGCAAGGCGCTGCTGCGGCACTTCGGATCGCTGACGAAGCTGCGCGCGGCCGGGGTCGACGAGATCGCGGCCGTCCCGGGCATCGGGCCCCGCACCGCCGAGGCGATCCACCGGGCCGTGCTGGCCCGGCCGGCGGGAGCGGCGCTCAACACCGCCCCCGGGGAGATCCTCGACTGATCGGCCGGGGAGCCCCGGTGATGCGGAAAAGGCTGCGGCCGCCGCGGATCGCACCATAATGGAGCCCATGACCGTGGATACTCCGGCCGGCCGGCCGTGCGCTGAGCGGCGAGCCGCCGGGTTCGCGTTCCCGGGGGCAGGCGGGTGAGGGCGCCCCGGATCGCCCGGCGTCCGGCAGTGGCCGCGTTGGGCGGCGGGCACGGGCTGGCCGCCAGCCTGAGCGCGCTCCGCCGGCTGACCAACCGGCTGACCGCGATCGTCACGGTGGCCGATGACGGTGGCTCGTCCGGCCGGCTGCGGCAGGAGTTCGACATCCTGCCCCCCGGCGACCTCCGGATGGCCCTGGCCGCGCTGTGCGGCGACGACGAGGTGGAGCGGGCCTGGGCCGAGGTGCTGCAGTCGAGGTTCTCCGGCGAGGGTCCGCTCGGCGGGCATTCGATCGGAAACCTGCTGATCGCCGGGCTGTGGCAGGAGATCGACGACCCGGTGGCCGGCCTGGACATGGTGGCGTCGCTGCTCAACATCAAGGGACGGGTGCTGCCGATGGCGGCCGTCCCGTTGGTGATCGAGGCCGAGGTGATCGGCGCCGACCCCCACACCCCGGACGAGGTCACGGTGGTGGTCGGCCAGGAGGCGGTCGCCCTGGCCACCGGGGTGATCGGCAACGTCCGGCTGATCCCGCCCGGCCCGCCGGCCGTGCCCGAGGCGGTCGAGGCGATCGCCGCGGCCGATCACGTGGTGCTCGGGCCGGGCTCCTGGTACTCGTCGGTGATCCCGCACCTGCTGGTGCCCGATCTGGTCGAGGCGCTGATCGACACCTGGGCCACCCGGGTGCTGACCATGAACCTGGTGCCGGCCGAGGACGAGACGCTCGGCTACACCGCCTCCCGGCACCTGGAGGTGCTCGCCGACCACGCCCCCCGGCTGCGGTTCGACGTGGTGGTGGTGGATCCCAGCTTCGCCCAGGGCGATCCGCACCTGGAACGGTACGTTTCCGCGCTGGGTGGCCGCCTGATGGTGACCGATGTCCGGATGCGGGACGGTTCGGCCCGGCACGATCCGCTCCGGCTGGCGGCGGCCTACGCCGAGGTGATGGGCCTGTGACGGTGGGTGCGCAGCATCCGGTCCGTCCTGCTCGCAGCCCAGGGACGGATAGGCTTGCCCGGTATCGCGGACAGTAAAGGGATTCTCGGATGGCGATGACGCAGCAGGTCAAGGCGGAACTGGCGACCCTTGAGGTGACCAAGCCGGAGCTGCGCAAGGCCGAGGTGGCGGCGCTGCTGCGGTTCGCCAACGGGCTGCACATCGCCGGCGGCCGGATCGTCGTCGAAGCGGAGTTGGACACCGGCGCCGCGGCCCGTCGGCTGCGGGTGGCGATCGCCGAACTCTTCGGCTTCACCGCCGAGTTCGTGGTGATCACCGGCAGCGGCATGCGCCGCGGCACCCGCTACCTGGTCCGGTTGATCCGCGACGGCGAGTCGCTGGCCCGGCAGACCGGCCTGATCGACGGCCGCGGCCGGCCGGTCCGCGGCCTGCCGGTCCAGATCGTCTCCGGCAGCCCGGAGGTGTCCGTGGCAGCCTGGCGGGGCGCCTTCCTCGCCCACGGTTCGCTCACCGAGCCCGGCCGCTCGATGGCGCTGGAGGTCACCTGCCCAGGGTCGGAGTCGGCGCTGGCCCTGGTGGGCGCCGCCCGGCGGCTGCAGGTCAGCGCCAAGGCGCGCGAGGTCCGCGGGGTCGACCGGGTGGTGATCCGGGACGGGGACGCGATCGCCGCCATGCTCACCCGCCTGGGCGCGCACGAGTCCGTCCTGGCCTGGGAGGACCGCCGGATGCGCCGCGAGGTCCGCGCCTCGGCGAACCGGCTGGCCAACTTCGACGACGCCAACCTGCGCCGCTCGGCGCGCGCGGCGGTGACCGCCGGCGCCCGGGTGCGGCGGGCGCTGGAGATCCTCGGCGACGACATCCCCGAGCACCTGCTCGAGGCCGGCCGGCTGCGGCTGGAGCACAAGCAGGCCTCGCTGGAGGAACTCGGCCAGCTGCACACCCCGCCGTTGACCAAGGACGCCGTGGCCGGCCGGATCCGGCGGCTGCTGGCCACCGCCGACCGCCGGGCGATCGAGCTCGGCGTCCCCACCACCGAAGCCAGCCTCACCCCGGACCTGCTGGACGACGAAGGCTGACTGGCGTGAGCCGGTCGAACTGAGGAGTCTCGACGAGCGCTGCGTGAGCATGGCGAGGAACAGACGACGAAGGCTGATCGGTGTGAGCCGGTCGAACTGAGGAGTCTCGACGAGCGCTGCGTGAGCAGCGCGAGGAACAGACCACGAAGCGTGATTCGTGCCGCCCGGTGAACATCTGACGAACGAATGACAGCAAGCTGGCCAAGGGGAAGCACAACCGCGGCTGATTCGCTAGTGTTGAGGTGTCCGCCTGCGCCCGTCCGGTGACGGTAGGCGCAGCCCCCATAGTTAGGAGACTCCTACTTATGACCGTCAAGGTTGGCATCAACGGCTTCGGCCGGATCGGCCGCAACTACTTCCGCGCCCTGGTCGCCTCCGGCGCCGATCTGGACGTGGTGGCCGTCAACGACCTCACCGACAACAAGACCCTCGCGCAGCTGCTGAAGTACGACTCCATCCTGGGTCGCTTCCCGGGCGAGGTCACTTACGACGAGAGCGCGCTCTACGTCGACGGCAAGCAGATCAAGGCATTCGAGGAGCGCGATCCGGCCAACCTCCCGTGGGGCGAGCTGGGCGTCGACATCGTGATCGAGTCGACCGGCTTCTTCACCGACGCCGAGAAGGCCAAGGCTCACATCGCGGCCGGCGCCAAGAAGGTGCTGATCTCCGCTCCGGCGAAGAACGAGGACATCACCATCGTGATGGGCGTGAACGACGATCTGTACGATCCGGCCGCGCACCACATCATCTCCAACGCCTCCTGCACCACCAACTGCCTGGCCCCGCTGGCCAAGGCGCTGAATGACGGCATCGGCATCGTCAAGGGCCTGATGACCACCATCCACGCCTACACCCAGGACCAGAACCTGCAGGACGCCCCGCACAAGGATCTGCGTCGCGCCCGCGCCGCCGCCCTGAACATCGTCCCGACCACCACCGGTGCGGCCAAGGCCGTCGCCCTGGTGCTGCCGGAGCTGAAGGGCAAGCTGGACGGCTACGCGCTGCGGGTTCCGGTGCCGACCGGTTCGGTGACCGACCTCACCTTCGAGGCCGCTCGCGAGACCACCGTCGAGGAGATCAACGCGATCGTCAAGGCCGCCGCCGAGGGCCCGCTGAAGGGCATCCTGGAGTACTCCGAGGATCCGATCGTCAGCAAGGACATCGAGACCTACCCGCTGTCCAGCATCTTCGACGCGCCGCTGACCAAGGTGATCGGCAACCAGGTGAAGGTCGTCTCCTGGTACGACAACGAGTGGGGCTACTCCAACCGGCTGGTCGACCTGACCGTGCTGGTGGGCTCGAAGCTCTGATCGTCCCCGATCCGTATCGCTGACAATGGGCCGGCTCGCTTGCGCGGGTCGGCCCATTGCCTAATCCATCCATGAAGAGAGGCAACCAGTGAAGTCCCTTGAAGACCTCGGTGAGCTGAGGGGCAAGCGGGTCCTGATCCGCTGCGATTTCAATGTGCCGCTGGACGGCGACGTCATCACCGACGACGGCCGGATCAAGGCTGCGCTACCCACCCTGACCTACCTGCGTTCGGCCGGCGCCAGGATCGTGATCATGGCCCACCTGGGCCGTCCCAAGGGCGAGGTCAACCCGAAGTACTCCCTGGCCCCGGCCGCCAAGCGGCTCGGCGAACTGCTCGGCGTCGAGGTCAGGCTGGCCGGCGACGTGGTCGGCCCGTCCGCCGCCGAGACCGTGGCCGGGCTGGCCGACGGCGATGTGGCGCTGCTGGAGAACGTCCGCTACGAGCCCGCCGAGGAGTCCAAGCTGGACGCCGAGCGCGAGGAGCTCGCCGCGAAGTACGCCGCCCTGGGCGACGTGTTCGTCTCCGACGGCTTCGGCGTCGTCCACCGCAAGCAGGCCTCGGTCTACGACGTCGCCAAGCTGCTGCCGAACGCGGCCGGCTACCTGGTGGCCAAGGAGGTCGACGTCCTGAAGAAGCTGACCGAGACCCCCGAGCGTCCCTACGCGGTGGTGCTGGGCGGCGCCAAGGTGGCCGACAAGCTGGGCGTGATCGACAACCTGCTGAAGGTGGCCGACACCCTGGTGATCGGCGGCGGCATGGCCTACACCTTCCTCAAGGCCCAGGGCCACGAGGTCGGCGACTCCCTGCTGGACGCGGAGAAGATCGACGTCTGCGCCGCCTACCTGGAGCAGGCCGCGGCGGCCGGCAAGCAGATCCTGCTGCCGGTCGACGTCCGGATCGTCGACGAACTCGACATCCCCAGCCGCCACGCCAGTGAGGTCACCGTCGTCGACGCCGACCAGATCCCGGCCGGCTACGAGGGCGCCGACATCGGCCCGAAGACCGAGGCGTTGTTCGCCGAAGCCATCGCGACCGCCCGGACGGTGTTCTGGAACGGCCCGATGGGCGTCGCGGAGATTCCGTCGCTCGCCGGCGGTACCGAAGCGGTCGCCAGGGCGCTGGCCGATTCCGACGCCTTCAGCGTGATCGGTGGCGGCGACTCGGCCGCGGCCGTCCGCAACCTCGGCTACCCCGATGAGTCGTTCGGGCACATCTCGACCGGCGGCGGGGCATCCCTGGAGTACCTGGAGGGCAAGGAGCTCCCCGGGCTGGCAGTCCTAGAGGAGAACTGACATGGCACGCACCCCGTTGCTCGCGGGCAACTGGAAGATGAACCTGAACCACGTCGAGGGAACCGGCGTGGTGCAGAAGCTGGCCTGGACGCTGGCCGACGCCAAGTACGACCCGGCCAAAGCCGAAGCTGCGGTGATCGTCCCGTTCACCGACCTGCGCAGCATCCAGACCCTGATCGAGGGCGACAAGCTGCCGCTCGGCTACGGTGCGCAGGACGTCTCGGTGCACGACTCCGGTGCCTACACCGGCGAGATCTCGGCCGCCATGCTGGCCAAGCTGGGCTGTAAGTACGTGGTGGTCGGGCACTCCGAGCGCCGCGAGTACCACGGTGAGACCGACGAGCTGATCGGCGCCAAGGCGAAGAAGGTGATCGCGGCCGGCATGACCCCGATCATCTGCGTCGGCGAGGTGCTGGAGATCCGCAAGCAGGGCACCCACGTCGAGCACGTCCTGGCCCAGACCAGGGGCGTGCTGGAAGGGCTGACCGCCGAGCAGGTCGGCGCCCTGGTGATCGCCTACGAGCCGGTCTGGGCGATCGGCACCGGCGAGGTGGCCACCCCGGAGGACGCCCAGGAGGTCTGCGGCGCGATCCGCGGCTACGTCCGGGACACCTTCGGCGAAGCGGCGGCCGAGGCCGTCCGGATCCAGTACGGCGGCTCGGTGAAGTCGGGCAACGTGGCCGAGATCATGGCCAAGCCCGACGTGGACGGCGCGCTGGTCGGCGGCGCCAGCCTCGACCCGGAGGAGTTCGCCAAGATCGTCCTGCTGTCGGCCTGAGGAGGCTTCGTGACCCGGCCCTGACGGGCCGGCCTCAACCATCGTGAAAGCCAAGCCCGGGGCGTCGGCCCCGGGCGTCGCCGCA
>JAEXCA010000267.1 GCA_023393755.1 Actinomycetes bacterium
TGACAAACTCGCCGTCCGGTTCGCCGCCACCACCCGCGTCGCCGTGATCAACGAATGGCTCAAACGACTTTCGTAACAGGCTCTAGCCGGCGGTGGCGATCAGCGCGGCCTCGGCGGCCTTCGTCCAGCGGCCGTCCTCCAGGGCGGCGGCGACCTCGGGGAGCTTCTCCGGCAGCTCGCTCAACCGGATCAGGCCGAGGTCGTGCAGCGCCGGGTAGACCATGATCTTGCCGCCGGAGGTGCGGTTGTTGACCGCATCGATGGCGTCGGAGAACCCGGCCATCCCACAGACCGCGTCCAGCGAGATCGAGGTGTCCAGCGCCTGCGTCTCCAGCTTGTCCAGCAGGGTGCGCATGTCGCTCATCTCCGAGCCCGAGGTACCGATCAGGAACACCCGCCGCTCGATGATCCCCTGCAGGTCGAGTTCGGCCAGGGTCCCGGCCGGGAAGCCCGCGAAGGCGTTCACGATCGCACCCTCGCCGGCCAGGTCGACCGCCTGGGCGAGCAGCGCCGGGACCGGCACCAGGCAGGTCAGGTAGGTGAAGCCCGGCTCCAGCGGCGCGCTGGACGAGTTCACCACCCGGAACGGGACCCCCCGCTCGGCCGCGGTCGGATTCACCACCGAGGCCAGGTGGGCCAGCCGCTCGTCGTTCACGTCGGCGCCCACCACCTCGACGCCGGGCAGGCCCAGCGACACGGTGCGGACGGTGTGCATCAGCCCCATCGGGCCGGCGGCGCCGATGATCGCCACCTGATCCTGCGCCCGGATCTCGCCATTGGCGGGGACGTGGGTGTAGGCCTCGGCCGGGTCGCTGCCCACCGTGCCGATGTAGCGGGTGAAGTCATAGTGGACGCGGCCCACGTCCAGGCTCACCCGGCGGTCGATGCGGGCACCGCCCAGCACCACGCAGAGCAGGCTGCGGGCGCCCAGCAGGCCGCTCAACCGCTCGATGGTCGCCGCGTCGGAGCCGAAGTAGACGATGTCGTCCAGGCCGGCCTCCACCTGATCGAGTTCCGCCCGGACGGCCTGCGCGTCGACCGTCGCCGGTTCCGCCCCCACCACCGCGATCGAACCCGGACGGGCCGCCGCCAGCAGCGGCTCCAGGCCGGACGGGGTCACCCCGGCGTCGGCCACCACCAGCAGCCGGCCGCCGGCCGCCAGGGTGTTCCGCTCCGAGCGGGAGTAGGACGCCTCCACCGTGGACCACGGCTCGACCAGCGCCACCTGCGCGGCGGTCGGGCCGTCCGACACCCGCAGCATGAACTCCTCGCCCCGGTGGCGGACGATCCGCTCGTCGACCACCACGTACTCCTGCAGCGCGCCGTCGAAGTTGTAGCCGAAGGCACCGTTCGAGGCCGCGGTCGGCAGGTGGCGCCAGTCGGCCTGGACCAGCAGCCGCTCGCCCACCCGGTACGCCGTCACCGCCTCACCGACCGCGGCCACCCGAACCACCGGCTCGTGGCCCGGCACCACGGGTTCGGCGTCCGGGTGGTAGCTGGGCACCTGCGCGAGCTCGTCGGCGGCGATCCCGCCCACCACCGGCGACTTGCGCGGGTGGTCGGCGAAGGCATGCAACAGCTTGGTGTCGGAGAAGCAGATGCCGCAGGCCTCCACCTGCAGCAGGATCTGGGTGGGCCCGACGGGATCCACCGGCTTGGCGGTGTTGAGGAACACCTCGTCCTTGCCGGTGAACTGGACGGCGTACTGGGTGGCGGGGATTGCCTCGGACACGGCTTCTTCTCTCCTGGTGGTTGAAAGCTCGGACGGAGCGGGTTCAGACAACGATATCTCAGCAGCTCAGTTGAGCATGTTCTGGCCACCGGTGACCGGCACGGCCTGCCCGGTCTCGTAGTCCTGCTCGACGATGTAGTAGATCGCCCTGGCCAGATCGGCCGGGTAGCAGCCCCGTCCCATCGGCACCTGCTTCTCGTAGTGGGCGCGCACCTCGTCGATCGTGGTGGCGCCGGGCACCTTGCCGGCCCGCAGGTACTGGACGAACAGGCCGCGCTCGGGATCGGACCACAGCGGACCGTCCAGGAAGTTGCCCGGGCAGATCGCGTTCACCTTCACGCCGTGGCCGACCAGCTCCAGCGCGAAGGACTGGGTGAGCCCGATGCCGCCGAACTTCGAGCCGGCGTAGGCGAAGTTCGCCTTCGAACCGGTCAGGCCCGACTTGGAGTTGATCTCGATGATGTCGAACCACTCCGACGGACGCGCCGCGTGCTGGGCGGCGAGCACCGGTGCCACCGCGCGCACGGTGAGGAAGTAGCCGCGGTAGTTGACGTTGGTGACCAGGTCGAAGTCGGCCACCGGCTGGGTGAACACCGACTCGGCGCGCAGCACGCCGGCATTGGAGACGAAGACGTCCAGCCCACCGAGGACGCCGACCACCTCGGCCACCGCGGCCAGGCAGGAGTGCTCGTCGGAGACGTCGATCCGGACGGCGACCGCCCGGCCCGGACCGTACTGCTCGCACATCGCCTCGGCGTGGCGGGCGGCGCCGTCAACGTTCAGGTCGGCCAGCACCAGCGTGGCGCCCTGGGTGATCAGTTCCTGGGCGATCCCCAGCCCGAAGCCCTGGGCGGCGCCGGTGATCATCACCACCTTGCCGTCCAGCCGGCCGGAGCCGACCCGGGCGGCCACCGCCTGGCGGTAGGCCTCGGCCTCCCAGTTCTCGATGAACCCCCGCTGCACGGTGTCCATCACCTGCACCGAGCCGATCCGGTTGGCGTCGCGGGCCACCCGGAGCGCGTCGGTGAAGGTGGCCAGCGCGTTCCGCGCGGCGGCCAGATCCCGGCCGGCGCCGAAGGCGACCAGGCCGGGCACCACCACGATCACCGGGTCCCTGCCGTGGGTGGCCCGGAAGGCCTCGACCGCGGCGGTCACGGCGGCGGCGGGATCCTCGCCCGGCTCCACCACGGCCGGCAGCGAACCGGCGTAGACGATCTGGTCGGGGATCAGCGGCCCACCGGTGAGGATCGCCTCCCCGGCCGGCGTGACGGTGACCGAGCGGACCAGGTCGCCGGCGTCCGAGGTGACCACGGCCAGCGCGTCCCCGCCCAGCAGCCCGCGCAGGGTCGGCGCGATGGCATTGCGGACGCGAGTCAGCTCGGCCTCGTCCAGCGGCGGGGCGGTCAGCCCCTCCCCGCTCCCGGCATCGACCGCCCGCCGGATGGCGTCGGTGACGTACTCGGCGCGCTGCCGGAGTTCGTCGCCGGAGTCACCAGCGACGATGATGCCGTGGTTGCGCAGCAGGATGATGCCGGGCGCGGGGCGACCGGTCCGTGCGGTGTAGGCATCGCGGGCGGCGGCGACACCCCGCGCCAGCGGAACCCCGGGGTCGATGTAGGGCACCAGAACGGCCTCGTCGCCGAGCAGTTCGGCGGTCAGCCGTTCGGCGTCGGCGTTGCAGGTGAGGGCGTTGGACACCAGCGGATGCAGGTGCAGCACCAGCGCGTCCGGCAGCAGGGCGTGGAACAGGATCTCGACGCTCGGCCGGCGTCCGGTATCGCGGACCAGCGCCCTGGCGGCGGCCGCCCGCACCGGATCGCCCTCGACCGGTTCATCGGAGACCAGCGCGTCCAGCAGCACATCGATCCGCAGTGGCACCAGATCCTCGGCGGCGAGGGTGGCCAGCGAGACGCCGCTGGGCTTGATGTACAGCACGCCGTCCAGCTTGACGCTGGCATTGCCGCCGCCGGCGCGGCAGTACTCCTCGTTGCTGCCGAGCTGGTTGGCGACCTCGATGAGTTGCTGGGTGAGTTCCACGGTCATTCCTTCGTTTCCACAATGCTCGACGCCAAGCCACCACTGATCAGCTGCGCACCCAGGGCGATCAGTTCGGCCTTGTGGGCGGCCGGATCGTCACCGACCAGCGCACCGCCGGCGTCCACGTAGCCGGGCTCGCCGGCGGCGACCAGGTGCTGGTGGGCGGCCACCACGCAGGTGGCCTCCCAGAAGGCGGCGCGGGCGGCGTCCGAGAGCGGGCCGTCGACGCAGGCCGGCAGGTACGGGATCCGGTCGGCGGTGTTGTGTTCGGTGCCGCCCATCACGATGATCCCGGCGGCGGTCAGATCGCGCACGTACTCGTCCACCAGTTCGGACCTGTTGCGCAACGGGATCAGCTCGGCGGCGTAGACCCTGCGTTCCAACAGCTTCCGCGCCAACTCGGCGGCCGGGTACTCGAACGGGCTGAGGCTCCTGGCGCCGTCGGCCAGGATCGGGAAGGTGGGGATACCGCCCATCGCCAGCACGTAGCCGTAGGCATCGGCGAAGCTCAACGGCACCTCGGCCACATAGCCGGGGGTGCCGACCTTCAGCAATCGGGAACGCAGCTCGCCCTGCAGCGCCACCGGATCGTCCGGGTCGACGCCGGACGGGGAACCGTACGCGGCGGTCAACACCGCGGCACGCTGCTCCAGCGGCAGCGCGGCGAGTGCCTCCTGGAAGGCGCGGGCGATGTGGCGTTCCTGCAGTGAGACCCATTCCACCGGGACGTCGGTGCGCGCGGCGACCTCGGCGGCCACCGAGGCCGCGGTCAGCCCGGTCTCCAGCCCGTGCCCGGCGAAATGGGCGGCGAGTTGGGCGATCATCGCCGCTGCCCGGGCATCGTTGTCGGCGCGGATCGCCGCCGCGGTGGCGGCCGCCGGGGCCGGCTTCTCCCGGAACGGGCTGATCCCCTTGCCACAGAAGTAGACCCGGCCGGGGTTGGCCGGGTCGTTGACCAGCGTGCCGGCGGCCTCCAGGTCAGGATCCAGGGTGATGAACTCCAGTCCGAACAGCGCCACGATGCCGGCAGCACCGGCCTGTTCGGCGAACCGGGTGTAGACCTGCTGGTCGTAGAAATTGGAGATCCCGATCGCCGCCACGCCCTCGGCGACCGCGACCCCGATCGCGTCGTCGACGGTTCCGAAGGCGGAGAAGTTCGGCGGGAAGTGGACGTGGGTGTTCACCACCGGCAGGGTGCCGGCCACGCTGTCGCTCATGCAATACTCCTTGTGATTCAGGCTTTCGTGGCCAGGATGCGCTCTGCGGCGTCCCACTGGCCGGGGGTGAGATCCAGCCCGCCGGGGCGGTAGTGGGTCAGCTCGGAGGAAGCGATCGCCACCTCCCGCAGGGCGGCCAGCCCGCCGCTCAGCGCGCCACAGGCCCGGGCCTGCACCAGCAGGCTGCCCATCGCCGTCCCCTCCACCGGCCCGGCGACCACCGGCAGGCCGGTGGCGTCGGCGGTCAGCTGGCACAGGAAGCGGTTCTGCGAGCCGCCGCCGACCACGTGCACGGTGCGGATCTCCCGGCCCGCCAGCCGGCAGGCGGTACGGATCGCACCCCGGTAGGCCAGGGCCAGCGAGTCCAGGATGCAGCGGGTGATCGACGCCGGATCCTCACCCAGCGACTGTCCGGTCTCGGTCGCCATCGCGCGCAACCGGCCCGGCATGTCCCCCGGAGGCAGCAGCCGCTCGTCGTTCATGTCGACCACGCAGGCCAGGCCGGGCTCCCGCTGGGCGGCGGCCAGCAGGTCGAGCAGGTCGACCTTCAGCCCCTGCGCCTCCCAGGTGCGCACCGACTCGCTGAGCACCCACAGCCCCATCACGTTCTTCAGGTAGCGGACGGTGCCGTCGACGCCGAGTTCGTTGGTGAAATTCTCCTGCCGGCTCTCCTCGGTGAGCACCGGGGCGGGCAGTTCCAGGCCGACCAGCGACCAGGTGCCGGAGGAGATGAAGGCGAAGTCGGAGCTGGTCGCCGGAATGGACGCGACCGCCGACGCCGTGTCGTGGCAGCCCACCGCGACCACCGGCACCGGCTCGTCCAGCACCCCCGGCAGGGTGTCGCCCAGGATCGTCCCGGGCTCCACCAGTTCGGGCAGGATGCGGGCCGCCGGCACCCCGTGGACCTTCTCCAGATGCGCGCAGGTCTGCGGCGACCACTGCCGCCGGGCCACGTCCAGCAACCCGGTGGTGGAGGCGATGGTCACCTCGGCCGCCTCGCGGCCGCTCAGCCAGTAGGCGAGCAGGTCGGGCATCAGCAGGACGCGCGCGACCTCCGTCCAGTCACAGGTGTCGGCGATCAGCTGGAACACCGTGTTGAAGGGCATCACCTGCAGCCCGGCGCGGGAGTAGAGCTGGTCCGCCGGGAGGCTGGCGAACAGCCGCTCCGGCACCCCCGTCGTCCGTTCGTCGCGGTAGTGGAAGGGCAGCTCGATCAACTCGGCGGCGGCGTTCAGCCGGCCGTAGTCGACCCCCCAGGTGTCCACCCCGACCGATCCCAGCCGGCCGACCCGCCGCTGGGCCACCCGCATCCCCTCGCGGATGTGCCCGAACAGGGCCGGGGCATCCCAGTGGATGCTCCCGCTCAGCTGGGTGGGGCCGTTGACGAACCGGGTGACCTCCTCCAGGTGGAACCGGCCGTCCGCGAGCGTGCCCAGGATCACCCGCCCGCTGGACGCACCCAGGTCGGCGGCGGCGAAGGCTGTGGGGGCGCTCATCAGGCCAACTCCCCGGATCCGCGGAACTCGACGTACATCGTGCATCCTTGCATCTGAATCGTTTCAATGATCTTATGGTCCAGCGTGCGGCCTGTCAAGACGCAACCCGCCCGCCACAGCGGAGGGCGACGTTCCGGACGGGAGCCCGCGAGCGGCACCAGACTAGCGGCGGGCCGCGCCGGGCCACCCGACCCCGGACAGGATCGCCGAATGATCACAATCGGGTCACGTCGCTGGCGTCGGAAGGGCACGCACCCTACGATACAGAAATCGATTTCCGTTGGAGGCAAGGGTGCTGCTGAACATTGATCCGATTCTGACCGGCCGGCTGCTGCTCGCCCTGGACGGGATGGGTCACGGCGACGGCGTCGTGGTCGCCGATGCGCATTTCACCGCGTCGAAGCTGGCCCGCAAGCATCTGATCGACCTGCCCGGGCTGAGTTCGCCGCGGGTGCTCCGGGCGATCCGGACGGTCATGGTCCCCGATACCCACGGCCCGGCGCTGGATCTGATGGAGTCTCCCGACGGCCGGCTGCCCGTCCAGGAGGAACTGATCGCCGCCGCCGAACTGCAGGGCGCCGAGTGCCGCCTGGTGGAACGGTTCGCCTTCTACGACCTGGCCGCGCAGGCCGAGTTGATCATCCGGACCGGCGAGGTCCGCACCTACGGCAATGCGCTGTTCCGCAAGGGCGTCACCCCGCTCGACGCGGGACGATCGGCGTGAATGGTTCCGTATTGCGGCCTGAAGCGCTACTCTGGCCGGGCGTTAGGTACAGGTGCATACAAGTAGGCATCGCAGCCAGCGTCACAACTACTCAACGAGGAGGGTGCTGCCGTGAGTGAACGGCTACTGGAGGTCAAGGGGATCAGCAAGGCGTTCCCTGGCGTACAGGCCCTGGCCGACGTCGAGTTCCACCTCGACAAAGGCGAGGTGCTCGCCCTCGTCGGTGAGAACGGTGCCGGCAAGTCGACCCTGATGAAGATCCTCTCCGGCATCTACACCCGGGACACCGGAACCATCTGGGTGGACGGCAAGGAAGAGCCGATCAACAACCCCAGCGAGGCCCAGGAACTCGGCATCGCCATCATCTACCAGGAGATGAACCTGATGCCCCACCTCACGGTGGCGCAGAACATCTTCATCGGACGCGAGCCCCGCACCGCCGGCGGCTTCGGCCTGAACGAGCGGGCGCTGAACAAGCTGGCGGCCGATCACCTGACCCACCTCGGCATCGCGCTCTCCCCCACCACGGTGGTGGGCGAGCTGACCGTCGCCAAGCAGCAGATGGTGGAGATCGCCAAGGCGCTCTCGTTCAACTCCCGGGTGCTGATCATGGACGAGCCCACCTCGGCGCTGACCGCGGCGGAGACCGAGATCCTGTTCGGCCTGATCAACGACCTGCGCGATCGCGGCACCGGCATCATCTACATCTCCCACCGCATGGAGGAGCTGGGCAAGATCGCCGACCGGGTGAGCGTGCTGCGGGACGGCCGCTACGTCGGCTCGCTCGGCAAGGGCGAGTTCGACGTCCCCACGATCATCGAGATGATGGTCGGCCGGCAGATCGACGAGGACGCCCGTCCGGACATCTCCGGCCGGCTCGAGGCCGAGACCGTCCTGGAGGTCAGGAACCTCTACACCCGGGCGCTGATCCGGGACGCCAGCTTCGACATCCGCCGTGGCGAGATCCTCGGCTTCGCCGGCCTGATGGGCGCCGGACGCACCGAGCTGGCCCGGGCCATCTTCGGCGCCGACCCGACCAGCGGTGGCGAGGTCCTGGTCAAGGGCCAGAAGGTGAGCATCAGCCGTCCGGCCGACGCGGTGGCCCACGGCATCGGCTACCTGTCGGAGGACCGCAAGGTGCTCGGCCTGCTGCTGGACAAGCCGGTTGACGAGAACATCGTGCTGGCCTCGCTGTCGAAGTACCGCAACCAGTTCGGGTTCATGCTGCCGGCCAAGGCGCGGGTCCGGGCCGAGGAGTTCGTCAGGTCGTTGCGGATCAAGACCCCGCACGTCCGGCAGTTCACCAAGAACCTCTCCGGCGGCAACCAGCAGAAGGTCGTGCTGGCCAAGTGGCTGGAGCGGGACTGCGACATCCTGATCGTGGACGAGCCCACCCGCGGCATCGACGTCGGCGCGAAGGCCGAGATCTACGATCTGCTGAACCAGCTGGCCGCGCAGGGCAAGGCGATCATCGTGATCTCCTCCGAGCTGCCCGAGGTGCTGCGCATCTCGCACCGGATCGCCGTGATGTCGCAGGGCCGGATCACCGGCTTCCTGGACAACGCCGAGGCGACCCAGCCCAAGATCATGGCGCTGGCCACCCGTGGCCATGACGAGTCCTACCTCCAGACCGCATCCGATCAGCAGAAGTGAAAGGGAGCCGATTCAGATGAGCAACCAGACCGAGACCGGCACCCCCAGCGTCGCCGAGTCCGCCGAGAAGGGCGGCGGCCTGCAGGGCGCACTGCGGCGCAGCCTGCAGCAGGCCCTGGCCTTCGGCACCCTGATCGTGCTGTTCGCCTTCTTCTCGATCGCCAACCCGGCCTTCCTGCAGTGGAGCAACATCTCCGGCGTGCTGCTGGCCACCGCGGTGATCGGCATCCTGGCGGTCGGCACCACCCTGGTGATCATCACCGGCGGCATCGACCTGTCGATCGGCACCGGCATGACCTTCGCCGCGGTGATCACCGGCACCGTCATCACGGTGTTCGGGATGCCGATCTGGGTGGGCATCCTGGGCGGTATCGCGACCGGCGCCCTGATGGGTGCGATCAACGGCGCGAACATCGTCTTCCTGAAGGTGCCGCCGTTCATCGCCACCCTGGCGATGCTGATGATCACCCAGGGCCTGAACATGATCGTCTCCGGCGTGAAGCCGGTCTACATCCAGGTGGAGGGCTTCCAGTCCATCGCCCTGGGCGAGCTGATCCCGGGCCTGCCGAACGCGGTGCTGATCCTGTTCGCCTGCGCGGTCGTCGCCTCCATCCTGCTCACCCGGACCATCCTGGGTCGCTACACCTTCTCGATCGGCTCGAACGAGGAGGCCACCCGGCTGTCGGGCATCAACACCAACAAGTGGAAGATCCTGATCTACATGGCCGCCGGCATCTTCACCGGCATCGCCGGCGTGGTGCTCGCCTCCCGGCTGGGTTCCGCCCAGCCGCAGCTGGGCGCCGGCTACGAGCTGCAGGCGATCGCCGCGGTGGTGATCGGTGGCACCTCGATGCTGGGCGGCCGTGGCTCGATCCTGGGCACCCTGATCGGCGCCCTGGTGATGAGCGTGCTGATCAACGGCCTGCGGATCATGTCGATCCAGACCGAATGGCAGAACGTGGTGGTCGGCATCGTGATTCTGCTGGCCGTGTTCAGCGACTCGCTGCGCACCAGAAAGGGGGCTTGACGACCGTCCCCTGACGACGAGACCAATCCACCTTTTTCCAACCCGGGTGCGGTCAGCACCCACCAACCCAAGGACCTCTGCTGATCAACTTCAGCAGAACAGCAACAAAGGAGTACTCATGAAGGGAACGCGAAAGTTCGCGCTTCTGGCCGCTGGCATCGCGTCGGCGCTCGCCCTGTCCGCCTGTGGCGGCCAGGCCGCCCCGTCCGCCAGCAACACCCCGGCACCGGGCGGCGAGTCGTCCAGCGCCGCCCCCGATCCGGGCAAGAAGCTGAAGATCGCCCTGGTCTCGAAGGGCTTCCAGCACCAGTTCTGGCAGGCGGTCAAGCAGGGCGCCGAGCAGAAGGCTCAGGAACTCGGCGTCGAGATGACCTTCGACGGCCCGGCCTCGGAGACCGAGGTCGACAACCAGCTGAACATGCTGCAGGCCGCGATCGACACCAAGCCGGACGCGATCGGCTACGCCTCGCTCGACCCGGATGCCTGCAAGCCGCTGATGGACAAGGCCAAGGAGGCCGGCATCCCGGTCGTCCAGTTCGACGCCGCGTGCAACTCCGACGTGCCGCTCACCCTGGCCGCGACCGACGGCAAGGCCGCTGCTGCGATCGCCGCCGACAAGATGGCCGAACTGATCGGTGGCAAGGGCAAGGTGGCCATCATCAGCCACAGCCAGATCAACCAGACCGGCGTTGACCGCCGCGACGGCTTCGCCGACCAGATCAAGGCGAAGTACCCCGACATCGAGATCGTCGACGTCCAGTACGGCGACGGCGACCACCTGAAGTCGGCCGAGATCGCCAAGGCCATGATCAACGCCCACCCCGACCTCGCCGGTATCTACAACACCAACGAGGGTTCCGCGATCGGCGCCGTGAACGCCGGCAACGAGCTCAAGCTCGAGCCCGGCAAGCTGATCATCATCGGCTTCGACTCCGGCAAGGGCCAGATCGACGCCATCAAGTCGGGTCTGATGGCCGGCGCCATCACCCAGGATCCGATCGGCATCGGCGCTGCGACCATCCAGGCCGCGGTGGACGCGATCAACGGCAAGGAACTGCCGAAGTTCATCGACACCGGCGCCTACTGGTACGACAAGACCAACCTCGAGGATCCGAAGATCAAGGCTGTGCTCTACGAGTGATCGACTGATCGCCTCGCACAACCGCGCGAAGGCCGGCACCCTCACGGTGCCGGCC
>JAEXCA010000271.1 GCA_023393755.1 Actinomycetes bacterium
CCTCCAGGTAGCCCCTGACGTACTCGCCGCCGGCCCAGCCGGCGGTGTACTGGCCACGCGCGGTGCCCAGCGCCAGGTCGGCGGCCGGCCGGGTGGCGGAGAGCACCTTGAGCTTCTCGGTGTGCAACTGGTCGGCATCGAAGGAGGTGGGCTCCTCCATCGCGGTCAGGGCGAGCAATTGCAGCAGGTGGTTCTGGGTGACGTCCCGGGCGGCGCCGATGCCGTCGTAGTAGCCGGCCCGGCCGCCGATGCCGATGTCCTCGGCCATGGTGATCTGCACGTGGTCGATGTAGGTGCGGTTCCAGATCGGCTCGAACAGCTGGTTGGCGAACCGGAAGGCCAGCATGTTCTGCACGGTCTCCTTGCCCAGGTAGTGGTCGATCCGGAACACCGACTGCGGGTCGAACGCGGCCTCCACCTTGCGCTGCAGGTCCTGCGCGCTGGCCAGGTCGTGTCCGAAGGGCTTCTCGATCACCACCCGCGACCACGCCCTCCCCGGTGCCGTCCGGCGCTCGCCGGCCAGGCCGTGCCGGCTCAACTGGTCGAGGGTGAGGTCGAAGGCGGCCGGCGGGACGGAGAGGTAGAAGGCGTGGTTGCCGCCGGTGCCCTGCGCCTGGTCCAGCTCGGTGAGGGTGCCGGCCAGCCTGCGGAAGGCCTCGTCGTCGTCCAGTTCGCCGGAGACGAACCGGATCCCCTCCACCAGCTGCCGCCAGACGTCCTCGCGGAACGGGGTACGGGCGTTGGCCTTCACCGCGTCGGCGACCACCTCGGCGAAGTGGTCGGCCCGCCAGTCCCGGCGGGCGAAGCCGACCAGCCCGAAGGCGGGGGAGAGCAATCCCCGGTTGGCCAGGTCGTAGATCGCCGGCAGCAGCTTCTTGCGGGCGAGATCGCCGGTGACACCGAACAGCACCAGGGCGCACGGGCCGGCCATCCGCGGCAGCCGCCGGTCGGTGGCGTCCCGCAGTGGGTTGGATGGTTCGTTCATTCCCCTCCTGACCTGGCTGACTCTACGACACCCCGAAGCGGTGTCCTACCTTGTGAGCCGACCCTGGTGGAGGCCGATCACCTGGTCGGCGCAGGCCGCCACCAGCTCGGTGTCGTGGGTGGCGACCAGCACGGTGCGGCCGTCTCCGGCCAGGTGGCGCAGGGCGTCGGCCACCTGCTGCATGTGGCGCAGGTCCAGCCCGCTGGTCGGTTCGTCCAGTATGACCACCTCGCGGCCGGAGGCCAGCGCGGTGCCGATCGCCAGCCGCTGCCGTTGCCCGGCGGAGAGCGCCAGCGGGTGCCGGTCGGCCTGCGACTCCAGGTCCATCGCCGCCAGGATCCGCCTGGTCCCGGCGTCGATCCCGTCCCGCGCGCCGGCCAGCCGCAGCGTGAGGGCGATCTCGTCGGCGACCGACTCGGTCACCAGCTGGTGGTTCACGTCCTGCTGCACCAGGAAGACCCGCCGGCGGCGCTCCCGGCGTCCGATCGGACGGCCGCGGTGGAGCAGCGTCCCGCCGTGGTTGGGGCTCAACCCGGCCAGCCAGCGGGCCAGGGTGGTCTTGCCGGCCCCGTTCTCCCCGACCAGCGCGGTGACCCGGTGCTCGGGGATGGCGAGACGGTCGAGCTGCAGCACCGGGGCGGGACGGTGGTGCCGGGCCCCGGGGACCACCCGGCGGGCGTGCCGGTAGGTCAGGCCCACCACCTCCAGCCCGGGACCGCCGGCCGGCGTCCGGGCGGGCGGCTCGGGTGGACGGAGCCGACGCAGGCCGAGCCCGGCGACCTCGGCCTCGTCCATCGCCCGGAGCCTGTCCCCGGTGTACTCCCCGGCGATCCGGCCGCCGTCCAGCAGCACCAGCCGGTCGACCAGCTCCCGCAGGTAGCCCAGCCGATGCTCCGCCACCAGCACGGCCGCTCCGGCCGCCTTCCAGCCCGCCATGATCCGCCGCAGCCGGTCGGTGGCCGGGCCGTCCAGGTTGGCCGACGGCTCGTCCAGCACATACAGCCGGGGCTGGGTGGCGGCGACCGCCGCGCAGGCCAGCCGTTGCTTCTCGCCGCCGGAGAGGGCGAAGATCGAGCGTTCCCGCAGCGCCTCCAGCCCGAAGGCCCGCAGGTTGTGCGCCACGCGTTCCCGGGTGGTGTCCGCCGGGAACCCGAGGTTCTCGCAGCCGAAGGCGATCTCGGAGACCGGATCGGTGGTGAAGAACTGCGAGCGGGGGTTCTGGAACACCGAACCGACCAGGCCGGCGGTCTGCCAGATCCGCTGCCGGGCGGGCTGGTCGCCGAACACCTCGACCCGGCCGGTCAGGTCGCCTTCGTGGAAGTGCGGGATCAGCCCGTTGAACAGCCGGGTCGCGGTGGTCTTGCCGCAGCCGGACGGGCCGCTGAGCACGACGAACTCTTCCGGCGCGACGACGAGATCGACGTCGAGCAGGGCCGGTTCCTCCGCCGCGGCGTACCGGAAGGACACCCCGGACGCGCTAGCCGACAAGCCACAACCCCCAGCCGAGGGCGCACAGCGCCAGGGTGACCAGATCGGCCGGGCCGAGCCCGATCCGGCAGATCCGGGAGGCCCGTCCGGGCCGGCCAAGACCGCGGGTGAGCGCCGCCTGGGTGAGCTCCTCGCCGGATCGCACGGTGGCGATCAGCAGCGGGACCAGCCGGTACTCCAGCCAGGCCAGCGGACCGACCCGGCCAAGCGAGATGCCCCGTCCGGTCATCGCCGAGGTCACCGCGACGAACTCCTCCCGTACCGCCGGGATGAAGCGCAGCACCACGGCGGCCGGGATGACCAGCTGGCGGGGGAGCCGGAGCCGCTCCAGCGCCGCCATCAGCTCGCCCACCCGGATGCTGACCACCGCCAGGTAGCCGAGGAAGAGGCCCGGGGCCAGGCGGGCGATCAGCCCGGCCAGGCCCGCGACCACGGACTGCGCCGCGGTCAGGTCGCCGGCCAACAGCCACTGCTCGGTGGCCAGCGCGGCCAGGGTGAGGCCCAGGTAGCCCAGCGCCGCGCCGAACCGCCGGAGCCCGACCGCCAGCAGGGCGGGGATCGCCTGGAAGACGAGGCGGGCGGCGGCGTCGGTACCGGTGAAGCCGGCCGAGAACATCACGATGTTGAGCAGACCGACCACCGCCAGGGTGGTGCGGGGGTCCAGCCGGAACAGTTCTGCGCGGGGCACGTCAGGCGATGCCGGCCCGCTCGAAGTGCTTGCGCAGCACGCCGCGTCCCAGCTGGGCGCCGATCACCGCGCCGACCAGCAGCATCCCGATCATCACCAGGAACATCCAGTTCGGGGTGAGCTCGACGATGGACTGCACCCAGGCGTCGTCGTGACGCTGGCCGACCCGCTGCAGGAAGGCCTCCCGGGCGAAGAAGAGCGGCACCACGGTTCCGATCAGCATCAGGGTGAAGACCGCGTAGCCGGCGACCAGGTAGGGCCAGCGGCGGTAGCCGCCCGCGCGGCAGATCAGGTCCGCGGCCGGTGCCAGCAGCACCGCCAGCAGGGGCACCCAGAAGGCCTGCCCGGTGGCAAGGACGAGCAGGCCGACTCCGACGCCGAGGATGGTGATCATGCCGAACTTCCTCACCCGGGTGAGGAAGAGCGTGAACGGGATGCCGGCGACGATCGGGATGTACAGCGGCCCCAGTACCTGGAGGATGGGCACCAGGGCGCCCAACTGACCCAGTACCGCCACCGCCGCGAAGTACAGCACCGTGAAGATGCCGACGTTGATCAGGTCGCGGGTGGACAAGCTGCGCACGGTGGCTCCTTCTGGCGGCGACCACGTCGCCCGACCCAGGTCGGACGCGGCCACGGAATTCCATGGCCGTTGAGTAGGGTGGTCCGAGCCTATGCCTGCTGTCGCGGGGTGGCCAATCGGCCCCGCCGGGCAGGCGCTGAGACTGCGATCGCTGGAGGCGTGTGTGAGCAAGCGGGTACTGGTCGTGCACGGCGGCCGGTTCGGTCAGAGCCGGAAGATCGCCGAAGCCATGGACGAGGTGCTGCGCGGCAGCGGGCTGGAGACCGAGGTGGCCGGGCTGACCCGGACCACCTGCGTCGACCCCGAGCGGCACGCCGCGCTGCTGCTGGTCACCTCCGTCCGCTACGGCTACTTCGACCGCGATGCCTACCGCCTGGTGGAGCGGAGTCGCAGCTGGCTGGATGCCGCGCCCTCCCAGCTGGTGACGGTCTCGCTCACCGCGCGCAAACCGGAGAAACGGGACCCGCAGGAGCACTCCTACACCCGCACCTTCCTGGACAGGAGCGGGTGGCCCGGCGAGGTGGAGGTGGTGGCCGGGGCGCTGGAGTACCCGCGCTACCGGATCTGGGACCGGCTGGCGATCCAGCTGATCATGAGGATCTCCGACGGCCCGACCGACCCGACGGTGACCATCGAGTACACCGACTGGGAGCAGGTCCGCGCCACCGCCCGGCGGTTCGCCCAGCGGGTCGCGGACCGGGCGTGACCCGCCGCCCGACCCCGGCGTCCGGAGCCGGAGATCCGGCCGGACGGCAACTCTACGTATCCCCGGCCGCGGCGGGTGATCGGGCCCGGGGTTCGCAGCTAGACTGCGGAGACTGAGACGAAGGGACGCCTGAGATTCATACCCATGATCGCGCCGGCCACTCCGAGGCGGTAGCGGCGGCGGCCGGACCCGTCCGGGCGCGCGAGGTGATCGCCGCCTACGTGGCCCTGGCCAAGCCTCGGATCATCGAGTTGCTGCTGGTCACCACGGTGCCGGCGATGTTCCTGGCGGTGGGCGGCTTTCCCCCGCTGGGGCTGGTCGCGACCACGCTGATCGGTGGGACGCTGGCCGCGGCGAGCGCGAACGTCTTCAACTCCGTGCTGGACGCCGACATCGACGCGGCGATGCGCCGCACCCGGCGCCGGCCGATGGCCCGCGACCTGGTCGACCGCCGGAAGGCCTACGCCTACGGCGTCGTGCTCGGCGTCGCGTCGGTGCTGATCCTGGGTTTCGGCGCGAACTGGCTGTCGGCCGGCCTGGCCCTGGTGGCCAACCTGTACTACGTCTTCGTCTACACCCTGGCGCTGAAGCGGCGCACCTCCCAGAACATCGTCTGGGGCGGGATCGCCGGCTGCTTCCCGCCGCTGATCGGCTGGACGGCCGTCACCGGCTCGGTGGCGTGGCCGCCGCTGGTGTTGTTCGCGATCGTGTTCGCCTGGACGCCGCCGCACACCTGGGCGCTGGCGCTGCGCTACCGCGAGGACTACACCGCCGCCCACGTGCCGATGCTGCCGGTGGTCATGCCCCCGGTGGCGGTGGCGATCCGCATCCTCGCCTACACCGTGCTGACCGTCGCGGTCAGCCTGCTGCTGTGGCCGGTGGCCGGCACCGGCTGGCTCTACCCGGTGGTGGCGGCCGTGCTGGGCGCGGTGATGATCGGGGAGTCGATCGCGCTGCTGCTGCGCGCCCGCGCCGGCCTGACCGACGCCCAGCTCAAGCCGATGCGGCTGTTCCACCTCTCCAACAGCTACCTGGCGCTGGTCTTCATCGCCGCCGCGATCGACCCGCTGGTCTTCTGAGCTAGTTCCAGGCCTCGCCGGTCAGCGAGCGGGCCAGCCGGGTGGCGCCGGAGGAGGCGGCCGGCATCGTCAGCACGGCGCCGCCGGGAATCAGGAACAGGGCCTGGGTGGCCACCCCGAAGCCGAGCACCCGCCAGGGCCGGGAGCGCAGCAGCCGGGCGCGGGCCCGTCGGTCCAGCCCCCGGCGTTCCAGCGGACCGGTGGTGAGGCCGGTGGCGAGCAGCCAGCCGGCCAGCAGGAAGCCGGCCACCGCCGAGATCACCGTCCCGACGCCGGGCACCAGCCCGATCAGCCCGACCAGCAGACCGCCGAACAGGCCCAGGCCGGCCAGCCGCAGGGTGTCGGCCAGCCAGGTGCCCCAACCCGCGGAGTGGGCCGGGACGGGACCGCCGAGCAGCATCTCGGTCTCGGTGGAGATCCGGGCGTAGAGCGGATCGCCCACCGCCAGGGTGATCGAGGTGTAGCTGACGATCAGCACCAGGGCCAGCGCCAGGGTGATGCCCGAGGCCAGGGCGAACCGCAGCAGGCCGGCCGCCCAGCCGGGCCAGCCGTCGGCGAACCCGGTCCAGCCGGGGACCAGGCCGACCAGCCAGACCCCGAGCCAGCTCAGCAGCGCGACCATGACGATCAGCACGCCCAGCGCCGGTAGCAGCGCCAGCCCCATCAGCCGGGGCCGGCTGCGCCACAGGCCGAACCCGGCGAACAGACTCCCGGCACCCGCTGCGAACTCCTTCACCATGCCCACACCCTATGCGGGAACGGTCAATCGCCGACCGCCGGCCCGGGCCGGGGGACCGGGCTGAGCAGCCAGAGGTTGGCGACCGTGGCGGCGAACAGGGCCGTCCCGGCCATGTGGATGGCGACCAGCGCGGGCGGGTTGCCGGTGAAGTACTGCAGGTAACCGATCGCGCCCTGCACCGCGGAGACCACCGCGACCACGACGCCGGCCCGCCGGACGGCCGGGATCCGGTGCGCCAGGACGAGCAGGCCGGCCAGGGCCAGCAGGGTCAGCCAGACGCTGATCGAGTGGATCCGGGCGGTGAGCTCGGGGGACAGCCCGCTGCGCTCGGCGCCGCCGTCGCCGCTGTTCGGCCCGGAGCCGGTGACCACGGTGCCCAGCACCACCACCACCATCCCGAGAGCGAAGACCGCCCGGGCCAGCCAGCCCACCCGGACCGGAACGACCGCCGGCGCGATCGGACGGGCGCGGTGGATCAGGACGACGCAGACCACGACCATCGCGACCGACGCCAGCAGGTGCAGCGACACCACCCAGGGGTTGAGGTTGGTCAGCACCGACATGCCGCCGATCACCGCCTGGATCGGCACCCCGATGGCGGCCACGAAGGCGAGCCGCCGCAGATCGCGGCGGGGCCGGCCGAGGTCGTCCCGGGCGTACCAGGCGGCCAGGAAGGTACCGATCGCCAGCGCGATCAGGACGAAGGTGAGCAGCCGGTTGCCGAACTCCACGATCGCGTGCACGCCGGCCTCGGGATGCGGCAGGTAGGAGCCGGGCTCGCACTGCGGCCAGGTGCTGCACCCCAGCCCCGAGCCGGTCACCCGGACCAGCCCGCCGGTGACGATCAGGGTCATGTTGCCGAGCAGCGAACCGATCGCCCAGCCGTAGCTCGCCACCGGTGATTTCAGGACGTCCATCGGAACACCTTCCGGGCCAGCCACAGCCCCGCCACGACCCAGACCGTCAGGACGGCCAGCGGCAGCGGGTCCGTCCCGCCGCTGGCCCAGGTGCGCAGGGTCTCGCCCAGCGCGGTGGTGGGCAGCAGGCCGAGTACCGGTTGTGCCCAGGCGGGGAAGACCGTCAGCGGCACCACCACGCCGAGGGCGGCCCCGGCCAGGTAGATCAGATTGGCCGCCGCGAGGGTGAGTTCGGCGCTGGCGAGCGAGGCCAGGATCAGCGCCAGGGCCGCGAAGGCGAGCAGTGCCAGGGGGATCGCGGCCAGCGCGATCAGGGTCTGGGCCGCGGTCGGAGCCGGTGACCAGCCCGCCACCAGGGCCACGGTGGCCAGCACCGCCAGCTGTGCCAGCGCCAGAGCGGCGAAGGCGATCGCCTTGCCGGCGATCAGGTCGGCCCGCCGCAGCGGGGTGGCGGCCAGCCGTTCCAGGACGCCGTAGCGCCGTTCGAAGGCGGTGGCCACCGCCAGCGAGGTGAAGCCGGTCGACCACAGCCCGAGCGCGATCACCGAGGCGGCGAAGGGCTCGCGCGGGATGCCCAGCCTGGCCCCCGCGGCGGCCTGGCCGATCAGCAGCCCGACCGGGATCACCAGGGCGAGCAGCAGCTGCTCGCCGTTGCGCGCGACCAGGCGGGCCTCCATCGCGGCATGCCGCAGCACCCGGCTGGCGCGGGGAGCGCTGCCGGTGGCGGGGGAGAGGTCCAGTGCCGTCATCCGGCCCCCTGGGGGGTGGTGAGCGAGAGGAAGAGCTGCTCCAGGCTGCCGGTCGAGGTGAGCTCGGCGACCGTGCCGTGGGCGACCACCCGGCCGGCGTCCAGCAGGTAGACCCGGTCGGCCAGCTGCTCGGCCTCGTCCATGTCGTGGGTGGTGAGCACCACCGCCACCGCGGCCTCCCTGAGCTGCCCGATCAGCTGCCAGACCGCTCGGCGGGCATGGGGATCGAGTCCCGCGGTGGGCTCGTCCAGGAAGACCAGCCGGGGCCGTCCGACGACCGCCCCGGCCAGGTTGACCAGCTGCTGCTGGCCGCCGGAGAGCCGCCGGTAGGGGGTCTCGGCGAACGGGCCGATCCCCAGACGCTCGATCAACCGGTCGACGGGCAGCGGTGCGGCGTACAGGCCGGCGAGATAGGTCAGCAGTTCGCGGGGACGGACGCCCGACCAGGCGCCGGTGGATTGCGGCATCAGGCCCACCCGGTCGTTCGCGCCGGGGGAGCCGGCCGGCAGGCCGAGCAGGTCGATGGTTCCGGCGGTCGGAGCGAGCAACCCGGTGCAGCATCGGATCATGGTGGTCTTGCCGGCCCCGTTCGGGCCGAGGACGGCGGTGACCTCACCCTCGGCGGCGGACAGGCTGAGGTCGTCCAGCACCTGCCGGCCGCCCAATCGCACCGACAGCCCGTGAAGCGTCAGTGCTGTCGATCCGGCCACGAGCCCAGACTAACGGCGCGCCACGGCGGTTGCCGCCCGACGCCCCAGCCGGGCGACAAAACGGCCGGCCCCCGAGGGAGCCGGCCGTCCTGCCTGCGGTTCGCGTCAGTCGCGCGGTGAGGCGATCGCGTCCTCCACCGTCGGGGCGAGCTCCGGGCCGGGATTGGTGTCCAGAGCCACGAAGTCGTCCCTGGTCAGCATGGGCTGGTCGATCCGCATGCCGTAGAAGGAACGCCACACCATGTAGAGGCTGGCCGCGCCGAACACCACCGCGAGGACCGCGTTGATGCCCGGGTTGTTGATGATCAGCGAGAGCTCGATCGCCAGCATGCCGAACAGGGTGGTGAACTTGATCACCGGGTTCAGGGCCACCGAGCTGGTGTCCTTGAACGGGTCGCCGACGGTGTCGCCCACGATGGACGCATCGTGCAGATCGGTGCCCTTGGCCTGCAGATCCACTTCGACGATCTTCTTCGCGTTGTCCCAGGCGCCACCGGCGTTGGCCATGAAGATGGCCTGGTAGAGCCCGAAGATGGCGATCGAGATCAGGTAGCCGATGAAGAAGAACGGCTCGACGAAGGCGAACGCCAAGGTGGCGAAGAAGATGCCAAGGAAGATGTTGAACATCCCCTTCTGGGCGTACTGGGTGCAGATCTCCACGACCTTGCGGGAGTCCTTCACCGAGGCCTTCTCCGACGACTCGAGGTTGATGTTCTCCTTGATGAACTCCACCGCCCGGAAGGCGCCGGTGGTCACCGCCTGCATCGAGGCGCCGGTGAACCAGTAGATCACCGCGCCGCCGCTGATCAGGCCGAGCAGGAACGGCACGTGCAGCAGCGACAGGCTGTCGATGTTGGTCTGCAGTCCGTTGGTCAGGCCCATGATGATCGAGAAGATCATCGTGGTCGCGCCCACCGCGGCGGTGCCGATCAGCACCGGCTTGGCGGTCGCCTTGAAGGTGTTGCCGGCGCCGTCATTGGCCTCGAGCAGGTACTTGGCCCGCTCGAAGTTGGGCTTGATGCCGTAGTCGCGCTCGAGTTCCTCCTCGATGCCGGGGACGGACTCGATCTGCGACAGCTCGTAGACCGACTGGGCGTTGTCGGTGACCGGGCCGTAGGAGTCGACCGCGATGGTGACCGGGCCCATGCCCAGGAAGCCGAAGGCGACCAGGCCGAGGGCGAACACGCCCGGAGCCAGCATCAGGGTCTCCGGAATCTGGGTGGCGACGGCGTACGCGCCAGCCATCAGGCCGACGATCGCGATGCCCAGCCAGTAGGCGGAGAAGTTGCCCGCCACCAGGCCGGAGAGGATGTCCAGCGAGGCGCCACCCTCCTTGGCCGACTTCACGACCTCCTCGGTGTGCTTGGCCTTGACGCCGGTGAAGACCTTCACCAGCTCGGGGATGATCGCCCCGGCCAGGGTGCCGAAGCTGATGATCAGCGAGAGCTGCCACCACAGGTTCGGGTAGCCCGCGATGTCGGAGAGCAGCAGCGCGGACATGCCGAAGGTCAGCGCGATCGAGACGATCGAGGTGATCCAGACCAGCGAGGTCAGCGGGGTCTCGAACTCCATCTCGTCGGCGTTGCCGTACCTGGCCTTGGCCCAGGCGGCGTTGCCGAAGTAGGAGAGCGCCGAGGCCACCAGCATGATCGCCCGGATGAAGAAGATCCACACCAGGAAGTGCGCCTGCAGGGTCGGGTCCGGGATGCCGAGCAGGATGAACGTGATCAGCGCGACGCCGGTGACGCCGTAGGTCTCGAAGCCGTCGGCGGACGGGCCGACCGAGTCGCCGGCGTTGTCGCCGGTGCAGTCGGCGATGGTGCCCGGGTTGCGGGGGTCGTCCTCGCCGATCTTGAACACGATCTTCATCAGGTCGGAGCCGATGTCGGCGATCTTGGTGAAGATGCCGCCGGCGATCCGCAGCGCCGAGGCGCCCAGCGACTCGCCGATCGCGAAGCCCAGGAAGCAGGCGGTGGCGATGTCGGCCGGCAGGAACATCATGATCGCCAGCATCATGATCAGCTCGGTGCTGATCAGCACCATGCCGACGCTCATGCCCGAGCGCATCGGGATGTTGTAGACGTCGAACGGCTTGCCCTTCAGCGAGGCGAACGAGGTGCGCGAGTTGGCGAAGGTGTTCAGCCGGATGCCGTACCAGGCGATGCCGTAGGAGCCGGCCATGCCGATCACCGCGAACAGCAGCACGATGAACACCCGGCCCCAGCCCCCGGTGGTGTTGAGGAAGCCGAAGTAGATGAAGATCACCGCGCCGATGAAGGCGAACAGCAGCAGCAGGAACTTGCCCTGCTGCAGCAGATACGCCTTGCAGGTCTCGTAGATCAGCTCGGAGACCTCGCGCATCGCCTTGTGGACGGGCAGGTTCTTCAGCTGCATGTAGCTGACCAGGCCGAAGGCGAAGCCGCCGACGCAGATCAGCAGGCCGATCAGCAGCAGCGTCCAGCCGTTGATCGCACCACCCAGGAAGGTGGCGTGGGTCAGGTCGGGGAGCGGCAGGTCGAACTCGCTCTTGTGGTCAGTATGGGTTGGCTCGCCACCGCCCGCAGTGCATGCGGTCAGCGCCATTGCCGCCAGACCGAACAGCCCGAAGCGGGCTGCCCTGGCCAGGTTTCGCCTGCCCGGACGGGCAGGCTGGAGATCTCTCACTTCGGGTGTCACGATTGACGTCCTTCTGGAATATGCCTCAGATGGGTCGATGGCCTAGTCACGAAAGCCACCGGACTCACCCTACGACGCTGCGTCGTAGTTGTCACACCCATCCCAGGTTGTTGCCGTAGATGCCATCGTGCCGTGTGCCCGGTTGAGCCCGCAATGGAAATGGAGAACAATGGTGTTGTGAAAACGAGCCCTGATGCGTCCCCCCTGACCGAGGAGTCGGTAGACCCTGCTCAGGTGGAAACCGATGCCTCGACGCGCTCGCGGGTCTCGCGCAGCATCCTGCAGTACGGCCCCTCGACCGCCAACGACCTGGCCAAGCGGCTGAACCTCACCCCCGCCGCCGTCCGCCGTCACCTGACCGTGCTGATCAGCCTCGGCCACCTCACCTCCCGCCAGCAGCGGGTCTACGGCCCGCGTGGCCGGGGACGCCCGGCGCGGGTCTTCGCCCTGACCGACGCCGGTCGCGCCGAGTTCTACCAGGCCTACGACGAGCTCGCGATCCAGGCCCTCGACTTCCTCCGTCAGGTGGCCGGCGAGGACGCGGTGCGGGAGTTCGCCACCGGGGTGGTCGACTCCATCGAACAGCGGTTCGAGCACGTGAAACGGGAATATCCGACCCCCGCCGAAGCGTTGGTGGAGGCGTTGACCGCCAAGGGGTTCGTGGCTTCCCTGCAGCCCGTGCGCAGTGGCGTTCAGCTGTGTCAGTACCATTGCCCGGTCGCCCATGTGGCGGCGGAGTTCCCGGAACTGTGCGAGGCCGAGACGCGCGCTTTCGCCCGGATGCTGGATTCCCACGTGCAACGGCTGGCCACCATCGCCCATGGCGACGGCGTGTGCACCACCCACGTCCCGCACCCGGTGGTGCGAGACGAACTGACAACCGAAGGAAGGCCCACTCGATGACCACGACCACTCCCGCCGCACCCGGCCTCGGCGCGACGCAGGAGGAACACCTGCAGGCGCTCGGCCACTACCAGTACGGCTGGAAGGACGACGACACCGCCGGCGCCAATGCCAGGCGCGGGCTCAACGAGGACGTGGTGCGCAACATCTCCGCGCTGAAGGACGAGCCGGAATGGATGCTGC
>JAEXCA010000070.1 GCA_023393755.1 Actinomycetes bacterium
CTAGTGTCCTGCGCCGTTGATTCGTTGTAATAGTCGTCCGAGGGATTCGAGGATCTGGTCGGCGGTCTTGGTCCAGATGAACGGTTTCGGGTTCTCGTTCCATGCTCTCACCCACTCGCGGAGGTCCTTCTCCAGGGCTTGCACGCTGCGGTGATCGGAGCGTTGCAGCAGATCGCGGGTGACCTCGGCGAAGAGCCGCTCGACCTGGTTGATCCAGGACGAGTAGGTCGGCGTGAAGTGCATGTGGAATCGGGGATGCTTCTCGATCCACGCGGTCACGGTGGGGTGCTTGTGGGTGCCGTAGTTGTCGCAGACCACGTGCACGTCCAGCTCGGCGGGCACCTGCTGGTCGATCTTCTGCAGGAACTTCTTGAACTCCACCGCCCGATGCCGGCGGTGCGTGGACGCGATCACCGTGCCGTCAGCCACGTTCATCGCCGCGAACAGGCTCGTGGTGCCGTGCCGGAAGTAGTCGTGCGTGCGCTTCTCCGGCATGCCCGGCATCATCGGGAACGCCGGCTGCGACCGTGACAGCGCCTGCACCTGACTCTTCTCATCCACCGACAGCACCACAGCGGATTCGGGCGGGTCGAGGTAGAGGCCGACGATGTCGTAGACCTTCTCCACGAACAACGGGTCATTGGACAGCTTGAACCCGTCGGTCAGGTGCGGCTTGAGCCCGAACGCCTTCCAGATCCGCCCGATCGTCGAGCGCGACAGACCGGTGCGGTCGGCCATCTTCGCCCGGGACCAGTGCGTCGCGTTCGCAGGGGTCTGCTCCAGCGTGGCGACCACGACATCCTCGACCTGCTCCGCGGTCACCGTCGCAGGCCTTCCCGGTCGGGGATCGTCGGTCAGCCCGTCCAGCCGGGCGTCGAGGAACCTCGCCCGCCACTTGCTCACCGTATTCGCCGAGCAGCCCACCCGCTCCGCGACCGCCTTGTTGTCCAGGCCCTCCCCGCACGCCAGCACGATCCGGCACCGCAACGCCAGCGCCTGTGACGACTTCCGCCGCCTTGCCCACCGGGTCAGCTGCTCCCGCTCCTCATCACTGAGCACGAGCGGGGTCTTCGGACGTCCAGTACGCGGCATACCCCATTCTACAACTTACCCAATGAATTACTGGCGCATGACACTAGCGCCAGTCTGGATCGCTGGTCCACCCGACCGTCGACAGGAGGCGCTGGACGCGCAAAACGCCTACTTCCGTGCCAATCCAACGCACACGGACCGTGAGTGGCTCCAGCAGGCCATAGGTCACCTCGCCACTACACCGGCTACAGCGAACCTCGTCGGACCACACTCGATGCTGCAGTCGGTGTCTCCATCCGGCCAGGCAGCGACCGCTCTGCTGACCTTCTGGCGAGATCGGGATGAGACAGGCGGTCTCCGCCACGACCTAGCCGATTCGACTCTGTCGACGCGGTTCTTGGGCGATCTGTACCAAGACCTCTCAGAGCACGCTCGGGAAGCCTTCGCGCTCCTCCAGACACCCGAGTTCGTCGAGGAGTTCATTCTTGATCAGACGATGGAACCCGCGCTCGCGGAGCGCCCAATAGAGGGGTTTCGTCTGATCGACCCGGCCTGCGGATCAGGGCACTTCCTTCTTGGTGCTTTCCATCGCCTGATCCGCCGATGGGAGCGCCATGCTCCCGGATTGGCCATACGCAGTCGCGTTCAGAACTGCCTTGACGCCATCCATGGAGTCGACCTCAACCCGTTCGCCGTGGCCATCACGCACTTCCGCTTGCTCCTTGCCGCATTGCATGCCTCTGGCGAGATCTCGCTCGATGGTGCTCCCGCGTTCAGCGTGCATGTCGAGACCGGTGACTCGCTCCTGCATGGGCACGCAGAGACCCAACTGGACTTCAGCGACACCGGATCAAGCGGCGCCGTCAGCTTCACCTATGAGACCGAGAACTTGAGCGCGCTCCAAAGAATCCTCCACCCAGGCAGCTATGACGTCGTAGTCGGGAACCCGCCGTACATAACTGCGCGGGACAAGTCGCTCAACAACATCTACCGTGCGCTGTACCGATCGTGCGCGGGCAAGTACTCCCTCACGATTCCCTTCATGGAACTGTTCTACTCGCTCGCCAAGCCCCAGAGATCCGGGCAGAGAGCAGGCTGGACGGGCCAAATCACGAGCAACTCATTCATGAAGCGCGGATTTGGGAAGAAGATCATCGAAGACTTCCTCGTGGAGAAGGACCTCGTCCGAGTAGTCGACACGTCCGTCGCATACATCCCCGGGCACGGCACTCCAACTGTGATTCTTGTCGGGCGCAACCAGCGACCGGTGTCCTCGACCGTGCGCGCTGTGCTAGGGATTCGGGGCGAACCGGGCCGCCCAGACGCCCCGGCCCAAGGCGTTGTTTGGACGTCGATCATCGAGCACCTCAACACGCCCGGACATGAGGATCCATGGATATCGGTCGTTGACTTCGAGCGCTCGGTCCTCGCCAAGCACCCGTGGTCGCTGACCGGCGGTGGAGCCGACCAGCTCCTGGCTACCGTCGAGAACGCGGCGAGCCGTGTTCTTGGGGATGTCGTGGCTGAGGTGGGAATCTCGGCTGTCACCGGTCAGGATGACTTTTACCTGTCCGTGCCAGCCGGAGTCAGACGATCCGAGTGGCCATCCATGCCTTTCGTCGAGGGCGAAATCGTGCGCGACTGGCGTCTCGGCACGCCGACTCCTGCCGCTTGGCCTTACGACGCGGACTGGAACGTGCGCCCCTTGGGTGAACTCGGATCGCTCGGGCGAGCGCTTCGAACATTCAAGCCCGTGCTCGACAAGCGCAAACGGTTCGGCACTCCAATGGTCCAGCGGGGACTTACGTGGTACGAGTGGCAGGAACTCTACGTAGGCAAGCTACGCGTGCCTCGCTCGATCACATTCCCATTCGTTGCCTCCCACAACCACTTCGCATTCGATCGGGGCGGCAAGGTGTTCAACCGAACGGCGCAGGTGATCAAGCTTGCGCCGACTGCAACGGAGGACGATCACGTCCGCTTGCTGGCCGTGCTCAATTCCTCCACGGCCTGCTTCTGGCTCAAGCAGAACAGCTACCCGAAGGGCGGCGATCCCGTTGGTCAGGATGGCGCCAGAGTCTCCCAGCAGCCATGGTCCGACCGGTACGAGTTCACCGCCACGACGGTGCAGAACTTCCCTCTGCCCGCCGAGCTTCCGGCGGACCGAGGCCGGACGCTTGACCAACTCGCAACAGAGCTGAGCAGTCGCCTTCCGGAGACAGTGTGCCGAGTCGGAGCGCCCGACGCAGCGACGATCGCGGACGCCCAAAGTCAGGCGGAGGCAACTCAACGTCGAATGATCTCGGCACAGGAGGAGCTTGACTGGGCGGTGTACCGACTCTACGGACTCGTGCAGGCAGACCTGACCTACTCTGGTTCAGATCTACCAGAGCTCTTGCCGGGCGAGCGGGCGTTTGAAATTGCCATGGCTCGCGCGCTTTCGGACGATGAGGGTGCGGCAGAGTGGTTCACGCGCCACGGGTCAACACCGATCACCGCTCTCCCGGAGCGATGGCCAGCGGGCTATAGAGCTCTTGTTCAGAAACGCCTCGACCTGATCGAGTCCGATCGGTTCATCCGGGTCCTGGAGTCGCCGAACTACAAGCGTCGGTGGTCGCTTCTGCCGTGGTCTGAGATGCGCGAGGCAGCACTAAGGCAGTGGCTCCTCACCAGGCTTGAGAGTCGCGAGTTGTGGCATGACCGGCAAGGGCGCCCTGCGCCGCTCAGCGTCGGGGAGATCGCCGACCGAGTCGCACGTGATCCTGATGTCGTGTCGGTTCTAGCACTCTGGGAAGGACGCCCCGATATCCCGGTTGTGCAGTCTCTAGGCCGACTCATTGGCGATGAGTGTGTGCCATTTCTAGCCGCACTCCGCCTCAAGGACGCTGGGCTGCGCAAGCGCGAGGCGTGGGAAGCGGCCTGGACGAAGCAAAGAAGCGAGGATGACGCGGGGCATGCGGTGTCCATTCCTGCTCCGCCGCGATTCGTTCCCGCGGACTTCCGAAAGCTCTCATATTGGCAGGCGAGGGGCAGCCTCGATATCCCTCGAGAGCGATTCGTCCTCTATCCGAATGCTGGGCGAGCAACCGATCCGACGATGCTGATCGGTTGGGCCGGTTGGGACCATGCTCAGCAGGCGCTCGCGCTGGGCACGATCATTGCCGCGCGGGAGTCGGACGGCGTGGGCGACGACGTTCTGATCCCGCTTGTTGCCGGGCTGGCTGAGCTGCAGCCCTGGGTGGATCAGTGGCACAGTGAGATCGACCCGGCCTACGGTGTGAGCTTGGCGGCATTCTGTGCGGAGCAACTCACTGAGCGTGCACGTCAGGTGGGCCGCTCCCTTGATCAGCTGAAGCAGTGGCGCCCGCCCGTGTCGTCTCGTGGAAGGAGACCGCGCTCGTGACCAAGTTGTTGCGTGATGTCATCGACATCCCCAAGCGCGCGGGAGCCGAGGACTACGTGCTACGCCTCACCGACAGTGTCGAGGCTGACCATCTCGCTCAGACGCTGGATGACTACGTGGTTACCCCAGCGCTGGCAAATGCGTTCGATCAGGCGTTGAGTCTGGTCGGGAACGCCCTGCAGCAGGGTGTGAGTCGGGCGGCCTTCCTGACTGGCTCGTTCGGCTCAGGCAAGAGCCACTTCATGGCCGTGCTGTATGCGCTGCTGCGTCAGAACGCGCTGGCGCGCTCGAAGGTCGAGTTGCAGCAGGTGATCGCCAAGCACGACCCGGTGCTGCAGAACCGCAAGGTCTTGCCGCTGACCTTCCACCTGCTGGCTGCGAGGTCAATGGAGCAGGCGATCTTCGACGCGTACTTGAAGCAGATCAAGGCGCTTCACCCTGAGGCTGTGCTGCCAGCGCTGCACGAGTCGGCCCAACTGTTCGTCGACGCCCAGAACCTGCGGCGCTCGATGGGCGACCCGATGTTCTTCTCCCAGCTAAACGCTGGCGGCGGATCGGATGACCCCTGGGCGGCCGTGTTGGGGTCGACGAGTTGGGACCCCGAGCGATTCGATGCCGCGCGCTCGGCCGCGCCCGGTGACACAGCACGCCAGGAACTAGTCACGGCACTCGTTGACCGGTTCTACAGCTCATACACGAGGCAAGCCGACTACGTGGACCTGGATACCGGTCTGGCGGCGATCTCTGCGCACGCCCAAGGTCTGGGCTACGACGCCGTTGTGTTGTTCCTCGACGAGGTCGTGTTGTGGCTGGCGTTCGGGGTCCGCGATCTGGAGTTCTTCCGGCGCGAGTCGCAGAAGCTCACGAAGCTCGTTGAGAGTGGTGGAGGGGCTCGACCGATTCCGCTGGTGTCCTTCGTGGCTCGCCAGATGGACCTTCGGCAGTGGTTCGCCGACTCCGGAGCCAGCGGCGCCCAGCAGGAGGCGCTCGACCAGGCCTTCCGCCACCAGGCGGGTCGCTTCGCCGTGATCGAACTGGGTGATGACAACCTCGCCCATGTCGCCAACCGCCGGCTCCTGCGTCCAAAGGACGAGCGGGCCCAGCAACTGCTCGACGACGCGTTCAGTTCGCTCGACCGGCGCCCCGAGGTGTGGGACGTGCTGCTAGACGGCGTGAACACCGACGATCGCCACCGCGGCTCGGATGAGGCGGTGTTCCGCCGCACCTACCCGTTCTCGCCAGCGTTGGTGTCGACACTGCGGTCGCTGGCCAGCGTGATGCAGCGAGAGCGCACTGCGCTGAAGGTTATGCAGCAGATGCTGGTCGATCGCCGGGACGCGCTCACGATCGACGACGTGATCCCGGTCGGGGACGCGTTCGACTACGTGGTCGCTGGCGGTGAAGTGCTCGATGCCCAGGCAGCTGCCCTGTTCCGCTCGGCCAACACGCTGTACGCGGAGAAGCTCCGTCCGCTGCTGCTGGACCAGTACCATCTGACCCAGCAGGATCTCGAGGACGGCGCCGCTGTGCCACCGGCGCTGCTCGCGGACGAGCGGCTGGCCAAGACCTTATTGCTCTCAGCCGTCGCCCCAAACGTCCCCTCGCTCAAGGGACTCACCGCGGGCCGGCTGGCCTCGCTGAACCACGGCTCGATCACCTCACCGCTGCCGAACAACGAGGCAACCGTCGTCACGGGCAAGGTGCGGGAGTGGGCCCGTCGCATCCCGGAGATCAAGATCGGCACCGAAGCGCGGAACCCAATCATCCAGGTGCTGCTGGCGGACGTGGACTATGAGTCGATCGTCGAGCGTGCCCGGATCGAGGGCAACGATGGGCGTCTGCGGGAGCTGATCAAGCATCTCGTCGCCGAGAGCCTGAATGTAGACCTCGGTCCACAAGACAGCTTGGGCACCTACCTCCATCGGTTCATGTGGCGAGGCTCGCAGCGCGAGGTGGACCTGGTCTTCGGCAACGTCCGCGACGCCAGCTGGTTGCCCGCCGACGCGTTTCAAGCACGCCCGAACGCCTGGCGGTTCGTGATCGACCACCCCTTCGACGAACCCGGGCACTCCAGCGCAGAGGACCGTGAGCGGCTCGATCGGCTGCTCTACGGCAACGTCGACACCCACACCGTGGTTTGGCTGCCCAGGTTCCTCTCCGAGTCGCGCATGCTCGATGCCCGACGGCTGGTGATCCTCAACTACCTGCTGGAGAACGACGCGGCCCGCTACCCGCAGTACGCCGACCACCTGAGCGAACCCGATCGCGTCCAGGCACGCGCAATTCTCGAATCCCAGCGAGCCTCGCTGAAGCACACTCTGGATAGGGCGATCCAGGTCGCGTACGACGCAGAGTCCCCAACGCGTGCCGACGATGTTGTGATCGACGCCGGCCACGACGAGGTGATCCTGTCGCTGTCGCGTGGGTTTAGCCCGCAGCCGCCGGTCGCGGCAACTCTGGAAGGCGCGTTCGATGCGCTGCTTGACCAGGCGTTCACCGCCACCTACCCCGGCCACCCGAGCTTCGAACCGGGCGACGTCGAGGTGACGAGGCGCGAACTGCTCGCCGTTCACAACTACGTTGTGAAGGCGCTGGCAGACCCCGATCACCGGGTGCCGCTGGAGGGTTCCGAGATCGCCGCCGTCCGGCGGGTCGCGAACCCGCTCGGTGTCGGGTGGGCGGCAGAGACCCACTTCCTGATGGGTGACGACCGGTTCATCTGGGGGCAGGAGTTCGAGCGCGCGCTCGGGCTGCGCGGTGCGGATGACCAGGTGCCTGTGACCGTCAGTGAGGTACGCGGCTGGATCGAGTCCGTGACTCCACCCAAGGGGCTGCGGACCGAGGTTGCCGATCTGGTGATCCTGGCGTGGGCCGAGCTGCGCCAGCGTTCCTGGTACAGCCATGGCGCGCCAGTCCCGACGCCCAAGCCCGGCGAGCTGCGTCCAGAGATGGAGCTGCGTGTGCAGCCCATGCCGACCAACGACGAATGGCGGAGGGCGACGACCAAGGCGGGTGGCCTGTTCGGCATCGCCGCGGGCGCGTACATCACTCCGACCGAGGTCGCGTCGTTCGCCCAGAAGGTCAAGGACGCAGTGACCGCGGCCAACCAGCCCGCCTACAAACTGGTCACTGCGATCGCCGAGGCACGCTCCCACCTCGGACTCACTGAGGCCAGCACCACAGGCCGGCTCGCGACCGCCGAAGCGACCGCCGGGTTGTGCGAACAACTCCGACAGCTGAGCGGTCTCGACTTGATTCGACGCCTGGCCGAGGCCCCGATAGGCCAGCCGGCCATCGCGGGACGCTCTCTTACGACGTCCGGCGACGTGACCGCGGCACTCAACGGGTTCGATTGGAACCGGCTCGCCCCGCTCAAGTCGGCGGCCGAAGGTGAGGGCACATCGGCCGACAAGGCAGCCACGATCATCGAACGAGTCCGCACAGCGGTCGAGTCCGATGAGTTCACGACCGGCGTCGCTGCCGCGCTGCGGCAGGCGGACCGTGACATCTTCGACTGGCTTCGGGCACAGATCCCGGCACCCCGACCCACCCCGCCGGGACAGACACCAACGCCGCCCCCGTCCCCAGCAACCGCTGCCGGGAAGCGGCGCCTGCGCGCAGGCGAGCCAGCGACCGTGATCATCCAGGCACTCGAAGGCTTCCGGCGCGAGCACGAGGGCCGCGAGGTCACCGTCGAATGGCGGATCGAGGAATGACGGCCACCGGAGCGCCGGTGACCACCGCGATGGCACGGGCGCTCATCGACCAGGCTCGCGGAAAGGGGTACTCCGAGGGAGTGCTCGGCTTCCGCGCGGCCTTGGCCGGAGTGGAGTCGGCGTCCTTCGACTACGGGGGCCAGCCCGTCCGGCTGGTGCCCTGCGTGTCGAGCCTTGCAGCCCGGGAGGCGATCCTGGACCGAGCCGAGAACAGTTGGCTCGTGCTTGTCACTGACCGCAGTGACGAGGATCTCGGTTCGGGCCTGCTCGCCCATGTGATCGGCCAGCGGCTCCGCACGCCGGATGCCTGGCAGGCGGTCCAGCAACGCTTCGCCGCAACCGGTCTGGACACGCTCCTCGTTGGCGGGCCGCAGCATCGTGAGGTCGCCGCCGGCCTGCTCGACGCGACGCCCGCTGGCGGTTGGCCTCCAGCTCCGGCCGGTGTGTTGAGCCGCGACCACGCGTTCGGAGCTGTCGCCCGTGCCTGGCTCGAGGTTCCGGACGGGCCGCTCGAACTCCTCGGGGTACTCGACTGGACGATGCGCCGTAACATCGCCAGCCGCATCGCCGAGTTGCGCACCCTCGCCGGCGACCCGCTCACCGACGCCGTCCTCGCCTGGATCGCCTCCGCCGCCGGTGTCGTCGCGCCGCTCGTGCAACGCCTGGTCGCCAACGGAGCGCTGGCCGACCTCGTCCCACTCGGACTGGTTCTGGACGGGCTCGCCTCGTCCCGCGACCCCCAGGTGCCTGTCGTGACCGCCCGACTTGAGCACCGCTGGCGTCCGATGTCGGCAGATGCGCTCGCAGCAGTCGGGCCAGCCGCCACGGCGGTGGCTACATCCCGGCTCCATCACCCACGACGCCGCGACGACGCCGCCCGCGTGCTCGCCCGCGCTGACGATCTCGTCCGCGAAGCCCAGGGCGAGACCCTCATGGTCAGCTCCGACCTGCTTCGGACCGGCTTGGTGCAGCGGCTACGCAATCTCGCCGGTCTGATGAGCGGCGGTCCGCTCACCCGGATGCCGCAACTCGAACAGGCATGGGAGGCAGTCAACAGACACGCGCTCGCCAGCAAGGACCCTTCGTACGGTGCCATCCAGGCCGCCGTGCGGCTGCTGCGGTGGCTTTCCTCGCTGTCCGATACCGAGGAGCCCGACCTCGCCACCCTGGCTCGCCGTCAGGCTGGCGTCGACGCTTGGGTTGACTCGGCGGTCAATGACGCCGCCACCGGCGTCGACGATCGTGCTGTCGCCGCGGCACTAGAACACGTCCTCGCCCTCGTGACTGCCGAACGCGACAAACACGACAGCGTGTTCGCAAGCACGCTCGCCACAGCGACCGCCGCCGAGTCCGGCATCGCCAAGGGCAAGCTCGAGCACGACGATGGCCCGGTCTATCTGCTGGAGCAGCTCCTCGCCTCTGTCGTGATCCCGATCGCCAAGAAGTCACCCGCACTGCTGCTCGTCCTGGACGGGCTCAGCACCGGGGTTGCGACCGAGGTCATCAGCAGCGCCACCCAGCGCATCGACCTTGCCATGTCAGAAGCACTGCTGCCCGGCCAGACCCGCAGGGCCGCCGCTCTCGCCGTGCTGCCCACGGTCACCGAAGTGAGCCGCACGTCACTTCTGTGCGGCGAACTCACGACCGGTGACCAGTCGACCGAGCAGACCGGGTACGCGAGACTCACCACCGCCCACGGACTCGGGAGCTCGCCGCTGTTCCACAAGCGCATCCTCGACTCCTCCCGTCTTGGCTTCGCCGTCTCCGACACTGTGCGCGAAGCCATCAGTGACACAGCCGGCCACCAGCTCGTCACCTGCGTCCTCAACACCATCGACGACGCCCTCGACCGCAGCGACCCCTCCGGCACCACCTGGACCGCAGACGCCGTCAAACACCTCGTCCCGCTCCTGCAGCTGGCCCGCGACACCGGACGCGTCGTCATCGTCACCGCCGACCACGGCCACATCGTCGAGCGCCGACTCGGCACCCAGCGCAGCTATCCCGGAACCGCGAATGCGCGCTACCGGCCCGCCACCGGCGAGATTGCAGGCGACGAAGTGCTGGCCAGCGGGAGCCGCGTCCTCACCGCCGACCATCAGGTCGTCCTCGCAGTCTCCGAACGCCTCCGCTACGGGCCACTCAAGGCGGGCTACCACGGCGGCGCCGCACCGGCCGAGGCTGTTGTCCCAGTTGTGCTCCTGGTCCCGTCGGCCGCCGATGACAAGACCTGGAAACTCGCCCCGCCGCAGGAACCCGAGTGGTGGCTCGGGCCCGTTGTCGAACCAGCGACGGCTGCCGAGCCTTCCAGCCCTGCGGCCCCGCAGCCGCAGCTGTTCGGGGAACCGACCCCAACTGTCGGCCGGTGGGCCCCGCTCCTGGAGAGCCGCGAGTACAAGGCGCAGCGCAAGGTGGCGGGCCGGATCGCGATCAGCGACGACGACCTGGTTGCCTTCGTGTCCGCGCTCGACGCCGCACCGAACAACCGGCTCACCGCCACCCAAGCCGCCGCTGCCCTCCGCATCGCGGTGCCTCGACTTCCCGGAGCCCTCGCCCAGGTCGGCAAGCTGCTCAACGTCGAGGGCTACCCGGTGATCGCGGTCGACCCGACCACCCAGGCTGTCACGTTTGATCGCGCCCTCCTCGTCGAGCAGTTCGGGCTCCAGCCATGACCGGCACGGTCTCGCCCCGCCGGCGCCGCGAGGTCATCGACGCGCTGCGTCGCGGCACCGTCCCTGCCAACGGGCTCGACCTTCTCGCCGTCGGGCTGGAGCGGTTCACCGATGCCGTGCAGGCCGACCTCGACACCGTCGCCGGCGGCGGCGCGGTGTTCAAGGCCGTCCGCGGCGAATACGGATCCGGCAAGACGTTCTTCACCCGCCACCTCGCCGAGACAGCCCTGCGGCAGGGATGGGCCGCCGCCGAAGTGCAGATCAGCGAAACAGAAACCCCGCTCCACCGGCTCGAGACGGTCTACCGGCGGGTCACCGAATCGCTGCGCACGTCATCCGTGCCGCCCAGCGCCTTCCGCGCAACCCTCGACGCCTGGCTCTACACCCTCGAAGACGACGCGCTTGCCGCCAACCCCGGACTTGAGCACGCCGGGCCGGACCAGGTCACAGCAGCGGTCGACCGGCTGCTCGAGGCCCGGCTCGCAGCAGTCACCACCAAGACGCCGGCATTCGCCCAAGCGTTGCGCGGCTACCGCTCGGCCGTGGTCACCGGCGACGCCCCTACCACAGACGCACTTGCCGCTTGGCTTGGTGGGCAGCCTCATGTTGCCGCCGCCGCGAAGCGGGTTGCCGGCCTTCGGGGAGACCTCGACCACTTCGGAGCCATGGCGTTCCTCCAGGGCCTGCTCACCGTGCTCCGGGATGCCGGCCATCCGGGTCTTCTGCTCGTCCTTGACGAGGTCGAAACTCTGCAGCGCGTCCGTGGTGACGTCCGCGACAAGGCCCTCAACGCGCTACGGCAGTTGATCGACGAGATCGACACCGGCCGCTACCCGGGCCTCTACCTGGTGATCACCGGGACGCCGGCGTTCTACGAGGGACCCTCCGGAGTGCCCCGGCTGCCACCACTGTCACAGCGCCTTCACACCGACTTCACCACCGACGCACGCTTCGACAACCCCCGCGCCGTCCAGATCCGGCTACCCGGGTTCGACCGGGCGTCGCTCGTCCAGCTCGGGACAAAGGTCCGCGATCTATACGCCGACGGCAGCCAGGACGACGCCCGCGTCCAAACGGCGGTCGACGACGCCTACCTCGGCGAACTCGCCGGCGCTGTCGCCGGCACCCTTGGCGGCAAGGTCGGCATCGCACCCCGGGTGTACCTGAAGAAGCTCGTTGCGGACGTGCTCGACCGGGTCGACCAGTTCCCCGACTTCGACCCCCGCCAGCACTACGCGCTCACCATCGCCGACGCCGAACTCACCGAGGTTGAGCGCAACGCCGCCCGACCCGGCCGCGGAGTCAACGACATCGACCTCGACCTGTGATGAGCGGATTCGACTCCCTTCACCCCGTGGTCCAGCACCACGTCGTCAACACCCTCGCCTGGAAGGACCTGCGTCCGCTCCAGGAAGCGGCGATCGACCCCATCCTCCGCGGCGACGACGCCCTGCTGCTCGCACCCACAGCTGGCGGCAAGACCGAAGCTGCGCTCTTCCCGATGCTGACGAAGATGGCAGCCGCCGACTGGCGCGGCACCACCGTGCTGTACGTCTGCCCGCTCCGCGCGCTGCTGAACAACCTCGAACCCCGAGTCTCTAGCTACGCTCGCTGGCTCGGCCGCAGCGCCGCCGTCCGTCACGGCGACACAGGGCAGATCGCTCGCCGGCGCCAGGTCACCGAGCGACCCGACTTCCTGCTCACCACACCGGAGTCGCTCGAGTCGATCCTCGTCTCGGCCACCGTCGACCCCCACGTCGTCCTCGCCGATGTCCGCGCGGTGATCATCGACGAAGTCCACGCCTTCGCCGGCGATGACCGCGGCTGGCACCTGCTCGCCGTCCTCGAACGCATCACCCGCATCGCCGGCCGCCCCCTCCAGCGCATCGGACTCTCAGCCACCGTCGGCAACCCCGACCAGCTGCTCACCTGGCTCCAAGGCAGCAACCATCCCAGCCGTCCCGCGACCATCGTCGCGCCCGAGGTTGGCTCGGTCAGCGAGGTCGACCTGCAGCTCGACTACGTCGGCTCCATCGAGAACGCCGCCACCGTCATCTCCCAACTGCACCAAGGCGAGAAGCGGCTCGTCTTTGCCGACTCCCGCAGAACCGTCGAGAGCCTCGCAGTCCGCCTCCGTGGCCTCAGCGTCGAGACCTACGTGTCACACTCCAGCCTGTCCGCCGCCGAACGACGCCGTGCCGAGCTAGCCTTCGCCGAAGCCCGCAACTGCGTCATCACCGCCACCTCCACCCTCGAGCTCGGCATCGACGTCGGCGACCTCGACCGCGTCCTCCAGATCGGAGCACCAGGCACCGTCGCCTCCCTGCTCCAGCGACTCGGACGCACCGGACGCCGCCCGGGCAGCCAGCGCAACATGCTGTTCCTCGCCACCAAGGACGAAGAGCTTCTCCAGGCCGCCGCCCTCGCACTGCTCTGGTCCGAGGGCTACGTCGAACCCATCCAGCCGACACCGAGCCCCAACCACATCGCAGCGCAACAAATGCTGGCACTGGCCCTGCAGGAGGGCCGCATCGGTCGACAGGTCTGGCCCGAGTGGCTGCCTGGCCTCAACCTGACCACACCAGAACTCGCCGACGAGATCGTCGACTTCCTGATCACCACCGGACATCTCGACAGCGACACCGACATGCTGTTCATCGGCCCCCAAGCCGAACAGTCATACGGCCGCCGGCACTTCATGGAACTCATGAGCGTCTTCACCTCCGCGCCCGAATTCACGATCTTCCACGGCCGCGACGAGATCGGAACCGTCGACCCCATGGTCTTGGTCGCCAAGGTCGACGGACCACGCATCGTCCTGCTCGCCGGCCACGCCTGGAAGATCACCAGCATCGACTGGCAACACCACAGAGCTTGGGTCGAGCGGAGCGATCAGATGGGCAGAGCGCAGTGGATGAGCAGCCCGCTGCCGCTCTCCTTCGCAGTCACTGACGCGATGCGACGCCTGCTGCTCGGTGCGGATCCAGCTGGCGTCGAAGTCAGCCGGCGAGCAGCATCTCGACTCGCAGACCTGCGCGCAGACTTGGCGCAGTACGTCGACGCCGACCGAAGCGTCGTTCACAAGAGCGAAGCAGTCTTGTCCTGGTGGACTTGGGCTGGACGACGCGCGAATGTCACTCTCCACTCTGCACTTCTTGACGTTGCACCCCACATTGCTGGAGAACCGCGCGGCGTCGACAACCTCCAGATCCCCCTCGGCTCACAGGTGTCGGCCCCAGAACTGGCCGCCGCTCTGGTCGAGGTCGGGTCCCGCTTCGGGTCGGACCTCACATCGGTAAGCCCTGACGTCAACCAGCAAGCCATCGACGAGCTGAAGTTCGGCGACCTGCTGCCTCGCCAGCTCGCGACGCTAACCATTGCCAGCAGACTGGCCGATCGCGAGAGCGCGGGCGTGATCCTGCGGCGAGACATTGTTGAGCGAGTCCTGAGTTGAGCGATCAGCCGTGAGCGAAGAGATAGCGAATGCGCCCGACCTGATCGCCTTCTGCGGTCGGATCGTAGAGGCAGCGACGGACCCACGGGCGCTCGAGCTAGAGGGCGCGCGCAACTTCCCGTGGGGAATGTGCACCTGGATGTCCTTCGCTGCCGGCGAGCTGCTGCGTGAGCACGGCTTCGGAACCTGGCGCATCCAGAACGCACAAGACCCCGACCGAGGTCTGTTCCACGACTGGTTGGTTAGGGGCGACACGTACATCGACCTGACCGCTCACCAGTTCGCAGAGTTCGGAACCTACCTGGTTGGCGTCGGCAGGAACCCAGTCACTTCCAGGTTCCCTGAGCTCCTCAAGCAGTACCCCACGTCAGGCATCGGCGAACATCCGCCGATCATCACGTACAAGGAGCAGCTGGCTGCGATCATCACGGAGCAGTAGGCCGCCCGAGTCGCGAGGCTTGTCACACATCAAACACCGATGGCTGGGCTCTGATCCAGCGGCTCAGGCCCGCCGGTGCCCATGCCGAACGGCGGTTCCTGCGTCAGCCGGTGGGCCGGCGCGATAGGGATCGTGGTTCCGAGGGCTGCGATGCGTCCCTGGGTGAACTCGACGGCGGTCGGTGCCGACGGCATCGAGGGCGCTGGCCTGGCAGTCGCCACCGAGAGCAGTCGCGCCGAGGTGGTCGCGTTGGCGGCGATGGTGGCGGCCCGGTAGACCTCGACGCCGGTGGGTTCGTAGCGGGGCATCGGGAGCCAGGTGCCACGCCGGCGGGCCGTGAAGACGGCCTTGTTCACGTAGGTCGCGCCTTCCAGCGACCGGGAGGCCATCATTACCCGGTCCTTGCCGAAGAACAGGTTCGCAACTGCGGCCTGCTGGAGCTGGGCGGCCTCGGCGGCGATGTGCATGGCCCGCCGGGCGACCGAGCCTAGATCCTGGCCCTTCATGCGCGTGGCGATGACCCTGGGATCGGCCCACGACTTGTCGTCCCGAAGGGTGTCGACGACGGTCTGGCGCAGGTGGATGGACGCGTCGGCCAGTCCGGTGTCGCGGACCCCGCCGAGGTAGATGGTCTGTGGCCAGCGGGACGCCTCGCGCCACTTGGCGTTGGCGTCGCTGATCGCCTCGACGACCGGACGTCCGCGATCCTCGGCAAGCTGACCGATCGCGATCGCGGCGTTGGTGGTGGCTGTTGCCGCCCCGCAGAGGACGCTGAGGTCGGCGGCGATCGTCTGCAGAGTGACGCCCGACAGCCCCTTCCGGGTGGCAAGTGCCTCTTTGGTGGCGTCGAGCCAGTTGTGCATCGCGGCGTCCAGGCTGTTCTCGCTGTGGGGCACCGCGGCGATGTCGTCGTACTGGCCGGGTCGCAGGCCTACCGGGACGAACGCGAACGCGGTGCCGATCCCGGAGACGAGCTGGAGGTGGCGTCGGGGAGTCATGTTCCGGGCGACGTCGGGGGCGGTCGCAAGGCTCCAGTTGGCGGCCACCATCACCGGAGCGAGCAGGTTCGACCGCAGTCCGAGGATCGCGGTGGAATCGGGGACGACGTCCTTGAGCCCGATGCTGAGCAGGTCGGCGATGCCGCCCAGGACGCGGGTCATGTCGACCAGACGCTTGTCCGGCGGGACGTTCGCGGCAGGAGTGCCCGAGCTCTTCGGGATCCAGTCGTTGCGGGCGATGGGCTGCAGGATCGAGTCCACCAGCACCAACCCGGGATCGGTGGCCTCGCCGGACGGGACGTTGTTCAGCGCCCGCATCGTGGCCAACGCCAGGCGTGGCCACACGACGGCGTGGGCACGCCACCTTTCCTCCGACGGCCGGGTGGCGAGATTGGAGATCGCGAACGCCTGGGCGTGGAGCCGGTCGAACAGGCCGGCGACGGTGGCGGTCATTGCAGGCCGGCCCGAACGGCGAGGTCGGCCAGCGCATCCCGCAGCGCCGGCACAAGCGGCCCGTCGCCATTCCCGAGGGACGCGAGCGCCGCTTTGATCGCTGCCTCGGCCGAGCCCTCGTCCGCGACGAGTTCGGGGATGATTTCGGCCCGCTCGAAGGCGTCCTCGACGTCCAGGCACGCCGCCCCAAGGAACAGGCCCTCTCCCCCGTCGTCGTCGATCGACAGGTAGTGCCAGGCGGCGTTGCGCAGGTGACCGTAGGCCTCGCTGGTGGACTGGCTCATCTCGAACTCCCTTCTCGTGGTTCTTGACCATGAAGAAGGGACCAACGGGACCTTGTCGGCCACCGCGACGCCGACTGGGCTGGCGGAGAGCTTGAGAGCCCGACGCTGCTAACCCACCCCCAGGTGACAGCGCCGGGCTCTGCGGCGAGTATGGCCCTACGCGATGGGACGCCGCCGGCTGCCCAGAATCGGAGACTCGGCTGCAGCGACTTCGTCCAGGGCGAGTCGGAGCGCAGCATCGGCGAGCCTGTCGAGGTGTCGGCCCCAGAGGCGCCGCAGCCAGGGAACCACATAGGTTGCGGCGATGATGCCGGCGCCGACGATGCCCAGCGGCAGGGTGCCTTCCAGATACGACTGGACGAGGACGACACCGGCCATGAGGAACCGCGCCCGCCACGCCGCCGCGATCAGGGCGATCCTGCCGAGGCTGCTGCCTATCGCCTTGAACAGCATCACAGGCAGGCACCAGAAGGTGACGACGAGATCGAACCTGGTGTAGCCGAGCCGCAGCTGGGCAACCCGGTGCGCCACAGTGAACGCAAGGTGGCGCGCGTCGACCTTCCCGGCGCTGTAGCCGTCCACCAGGGGCCGTTCGATCAGGACGATGTTCGGCCCGACCGCTGTCGTCGGCATTCCCGGCGCCGCGAGGCCCAAGTCGATGCGACGGTCACTCACCCACGCCGCCACCTCGAGCAGCGGCCGAATCACAGCATCGACGTCGGCTGGCAGGCGAGTACCGCCCAGGAACCACCCAACCGCAGGCCACCGCATCCACCTGGTCGCCAGCAGGACCGAACCCAGCACCATCGCACCGAGAACCAGCCACGCGATCAGCCCGGGCAGCAGGCCGAGGATCGGAAACACGATCACTGCACTGACCACGACGTCGGGAACATGCGCCCCGACCCACAGCAGCCAGGTCAGTCCTCGTTCGGCTGGCGACAGCGGACGCAGCCAGCGCCGCTTGGTGCGCTCGAGTCGCGGGCTGCGGTCGATCCCGGGCCTCATGACGGACGCCCGTCAGGCTTGGTGACCGGCTCAGGGTCGGCGTACCGCGGGACGAAGTCGCGCAGCCGGGCGATCTCCTTGGCGTCCAACTCGCCGTTGCTCCACCGGGCGATCGCCGCCGCGTCCAGGCCCTCGCCCTCCATCGCGCGGATCGCGTCCCGAGCCCTGACCTCGGCATCATCGCGCTCGCGCAGCGCGACCATCAGCTTGATCGACTCGTTCGTCAGCAGACGCTCGCGCTTGACCTCCTCCTCGCGCCGCCGCTGCTGCATCTGAAACGCAGCCCGCCGGGCCGCCTGACGAACCGTCTGCTTGCTCCCCATGGCACAACCTCCTTGGTCACCAACCGCCACTCACCCCCTACGAAGGCACCGACCCCCTCCTGACGGCCACCGACCACCCCCGAGACTTCCGAACACCTGCCTCCCCGACCATGTCCCTGATCCCCGCCAGACCCCGTCTCGACCCAACTGAGATGTCCCAAGCACCTCCTGCATCGCCGGTCGGAGGGCAGGAATGCCGTCCGCTGGGACCGCCCAATCCTCGCTGACAAGCCCGAATGTCCCGAGGGTGCATCCGGGGCCCAGAGCGGCCTTGAACTGGCGGGACGACGGCTGTCCGCCAGGGCCCTTTCGCTGCCTTCGTATTGGTCGTGATGGAGGTCAAGAAGCTCACGGCCGGGTCGGGGTACGACTACCTGACCCGCCAGGTGGCTGCCATGGACTCCACCGAGAAGGGCCACCTGTCGCTGGCCTCCTACTATTCCGCCAAGGGCGAGACCCCGGGCGTTTGGGTCGGACGCGGACTGGAGGGCATCGAAGGCCTCGACGCCGGAGATCCGGTGACCGCCGAACAGATGAAGGCGCTCTTCGGGGCCGGGTACCATCCGCTGGCCCTCCGGCGACAGGCAGCCCTGCCGCCGGAGGCCGAGGCAAAGGACTTCGCCGACGCCATCAGCCTCGGCCAGCCGTACCGGGTCTACTCCCCCGACGTCAGCCCGTTCCGGCTGGAGGTCGCCCGGCGCTTCGCCGACTACAACACCTCGATAGACGCGTCCCCTGCCGCCGCCGTGCCACGTGAGGAGCGGGGGCGGATCCGCACCGAGGTGGCGCGGGAGTTCTTCCTGGCCGAGTTCAAGCGTGAGCCCCAGGACGCCCGCGAACTGGCCGGACTCGTCGCCCGGGCGTCCCGGCCACGAACTACTGCGGTCGCCGGCTTCGACCTGACGTTCTCGCCGGTGAAGTCGGTGTCAGCCCTGTGGGCGCTGGCTGATCCGTCGATTGCCGCCGTCATCGAGAAGGCCCACCAGAAGGCCACAGCTGACGCGCTGCGCTACATCGAGGACCACGCTCTCTACACCCGGCTCGGACGCAACGGGGTCCGCCAAGTCGACGTGAAAGGGCTCGTCGGTGCGGCCTTCACCCACCGCGACTCGCGTGCGTCCGACCCCGATCTCCACACCCATGTCGCGGTGGCGAACAAGGTTCAAACCCTCGATGGACGCTGGCGCTCCATCGACGGGCGCATTCTGTTCAAGGCCACGGTCGCAGCCTCAGAGACCTACAACACCGCCCTGGAGCGGCACCTCGCCACCGACCTCGGACTGGTGTTCCAAGCCCGCCCGGTACCGGAGGGAAAGCGTCCGGTTCGCGAGGTCACCGGGGTGGATTCGCGGCTCCTCGACCGGTGGTCGAGTCGGCGCAAGAGCATCCAGCTCCGGGCGTCGGAGTTGGCCGAGGACTTCCAGCGCGTGCACGGCCGTACCCCCACTGCAGTCGAGATGACCAACCTCGCCGAGCGGGCCTGGCAGGACACCCGGCAGGCCAAGCACGCACCCCGCACCCTCGGCGACCAACGCGCTGCCTGGCAGCGTCAGGCCGAGTCCGTCCTTGGCGGAGCACAAGCTGTGGACGCGATGGTGGCATCGGCACTGCACCCGAGCGGCACGCGGGCGCCACTGCCAGACCACGACTGGTACCGGAACACTGCCAGGCAGATCATCGCCACTGTCGAAGCGGAGCGGGCGGTGTGGCAGTACTGGCACGTTCACGCCGAAGCCAAGCGCCAGCTGCGGACCACGGGGCTCCGTCCCGACCAGCTGGAACGGGCTGCCGACTGGCTCACCAAGACTGCTCTGGAGCGTCACGCCATCGCCATCGAGCCCCGGGACAAAGGCACCGAGGAACCCGAGGAACTCCGCCGAGCCGACGGCTCCAGCGTCTACGAGGTGGCCGGTGCGAAGCTGTTCACGTCTCGTCGGATCGTCGAAGCCGAACAGCGGATCGTCGCCGCGGGGGGACGTTCGGACGGTCGCCGGGTGCCGGTCGCGGTCGTCGATGTCGCCCTGCTGGAATCGGTGGCGAACGGCCTGACGCTGAACGCCGGACAGGCTGCGCTGGTGCAGGCGATGGCCACCTCGGGTGCGCGCCTACAACTCGGCATCGCGCCGGCGGGGTCGGGCAAGACCACCGCGATGGCGACCCTCGCCCGTGCCTGGCGGGAGAGCGGCGGCACTGTGGTCGGTCTCTCCCCCGCTGCCGCCGCGGCGGCGCAGCTTCGCTCGCAGATCGAGACCCACACCGACACGCTGGCCAAGCTGGTGTGGTCGATCGAACACCACGACCTGCCGAAATGGGCGGACTCGATCGGCCCGAAGACGCTGGTGATCATCGACGAGGCCGGTACCGCCGACACCCTCAGCCTCGATGTCGCGATCGGCTTCATCCTGAACCGGGGTGGCAGCGTCCGGCTGATCGGCGACGATCAGCAACTCGGCGCTATCGCCGCCGGCGGCGTGCTGCGCGACATCGCCGCCCAGCACGGCGCCGTCCACCTCAACGAACTGCTCAGGTTCGCCGACCCGGCCGAAGGCAACGCCTCCCTTGCCCTGCGCGACGGCCGTCCCGAGTCGCTCGGGTTCTACCTCGACAACGGACGCGTCCACATCGGCGACCTCGACGGCCTCACACGTGTCGTGTTCGACTCCTGGAAGGCAGACCGCGCCGAAGGCCGCGACGCGATCATGCTCGCCCCAACCCGCGATCTGGTCGCCCAACTCAACGCGAAGGCCCGCACCCACCGGCTCGACGGACAGCGCTGCGGACGTGAGGTGACGCTCGCCGACGGCAACCGTGCCTCAGTCGGAGACACGATCATCACCCGCAGCAACGACCGCCGACTGCGGGTGAGTCGCACCGACTGGGTGAAGAACGGCGACCGCTGGACCGTCCTCAAGGTCGCCGCCAACGGCCGGCTCACCGCGCAGCACAACACCCACCGACGCATCGTCACCCTGCCCCCCGACTACGTCGCCGAATCGGTCGAACTCGGCTACGCAACCACCGTCCACGGCGCCCAGGGCGTCACCGCCGACGCCATGCACGGCCTCGCCACCGGCAGCGAATCGCGCCAGCAGCTGTACACGATGATCACCCGCGGACGCACCGCCAACCACATCTACCTGGTCAACGTCGGGGACGGCGACCCGCACAGCCTGGTCGACCCCGACACCGTCAACCCGCCCACCCCAACCGACCTGCTCACCCGCATCCTCACCCGCGACGAAACCCCGGCCTCCGCCACCACCTCGATCGCCATGCAGGACGATCCGGCCGTACGGCTCGGCGAGGCGACGGCCCGCTACACCGACGCGCTGCTGGTCGCGATCGAACAGACCGCCGAGCCTGAGGTGATCGCCCGCCTCGACGCAATCACCGAAACCGGACTGTCCTGGATCACCTTCGCGCCAGCCTGGCCAACCCTCCGCACCCATCTGCTGCTACTCAACGCGACCGGCGTCGACCCGCTGCTCGCGCTCAACGAAGCCCTGGCGCAAGGCTCGCTGAAGGACGCCCACGACGCCGCGGCCGTCCTCGACTGGCGACTCGACGCCACCCGAGGAGCGCCCGCCGGACCGCTGCCCTGGCTTCCCGGCATGCCCGAACGCTTGGCCGCTGATCCCAAGTGGGGGGTCTACCTCACCGAGCGCGCCAGCCTCGTCAACACCCTAGCCGGCGACGTCCATCAGCAGGCTGCCGAGGCGACCAGGACGCCCCCTTGGGTCGGCGACGGGCCGCGCCCACCGTCGTCACTTCTCGGTGACGTAGCGGTGTGGCGCGCGGCGATGGCCGTCCCCGACACCGACCTGCGACCCACCGGGGAACCACAGTTCGCCGCCGCCGCAGCACGCCACCAGCACAGGCTCGACAAGCAACTCGCCGCGGACCGCAACCCTGCCCTGGCCGAATGGGCACCCCTGCTCGCCACCATCAGCCCCGCCATCGGAAACGACCCCTATCAGGCGACCCTGGCCCGCCAGCTCGCCCGGCTGACCAGCACCGGCATCGACGCCACCGGCCTGCTCGCGTCCGCGGCTGCCGAAGGCGTCCTGCCCGACGACCACGCCGCAGCGGCTCTGTGGTGGCGCATCAACCGCCACCTCGAACCCGCCGTCGCCACCACCATAACCGACCCCACCCCGGCGCCGTGGGCCGACGACTTCGCCAAAGCCATCGACCCCGACCGTGCCGAACAACTGCGCGCCTCCACCTGGTGGCCAGCCCTCGTCACCGCCCTCGACCACGCCACCGCCCGCGGCTGGGCCCTATCCGACCTGCTCACCCCGGTCACCACCGCGGACGTGGATGAATGCCAGGTACTCGTCTGGCGGACCACCATGCTCACCAACCCCGTCCACGACGACCCCGTCGACCACCTCTGGACACCCGAGTCTGAGGAGCCTGCGACCGCCCAGGCGAACGTGTCCGAAGACGAGGTCGAGATCGTCGACGACGCCTGGGCCATCCTCCAGATCGAAGCCATGATCCGCAGCCACCAGGTCGAACCCGAACTCACCCAGACCGAGATCAACCAGCTGCTCAGCCGCCGCGACGCCTGGCACGAAGCCGGCACCACCCCCGAACGCCTCGCCCACATCAACGAACTCACCACCCAGTTCTACGAGGCCCGCTTCCCCAAGTCCTGGGCACACGACTACCTCGTCAACCGGCTCCACACCGACATCGCAGGAGACCCCGGCTACCGACCCGGCTACGCCCCCGCCGGCTGGACGTCGCTGGTCGGCCACCTACGCCGCCAAGGCGCCACCGACCACGAGATGATCCTCGCCGGCGTCGCCAAGCAGGCCTCCACCGGCAACCTCATCGACCGCTTCCGCAACCGCGTCATCTTCCCAATCACCCACGACGACCAGATCCTCGGCTTCATCGCCCGCCGCCACCCCGACGCCGACGACACCGCCGGACCCAAATACCTCAACACCCCCGAAACCCCCCTGTTCCACAAGGGCGCCCAGCTCTACGGACACGCCCCGAGCCTGCTCCGAGGCGGACGTCCAGTTCTCGTTGAGGGACCCATGGACGCGATCGCCGTCACCCTCGCCACAAGCGGTGAGTACGTCGGGCTCGCAGCCCTCGGCACCGCACTGACCCGCGAACAAGCCCACCAGTTGCGCCGCTACACCGACCTACCGATCGTCGCCACCGACAACGACAACGCCGGCCAAGCCGCTGCCGAACGCGCCTACTGGATCCTCACCGACCTCGGCCACGACCCACTCCACGCCACCCTCCCCGAAGGCACCGACCCAGCCGATCTCCTCGCCGAAGGGGCGCCTCAGAACCTCACCGCCGCGCTCCGGTCCTCGCTCCCCCTAAGCCGCCTGATGCTCCAGACAGCCACCGCCGAACACGCGCGATCAGGCAACACCGACGCCGCCATCCGAGTCATCGGAGCGACGAACGCCACCCGCTGGGCCACCGCGCTCGCCACGCTCGCAGACACCACCGGCCGGCCAGTCAACGAACTCCAAGCCGCGCTCGCCTCGCACCTTGGCCTGAGATCGGTTCCAGGCAGTCAGGGGGGGGGGGGGGGGGGGGGGGGGGCGGGGGGGGGGGGGGGGGG
>JAEXCA010000238.1 GCA_023393755.1 Actinomycetes bacterium
GTACCTCGCCCTCGACGCCGACGAGCACGCCCGGCTGGTCACCGCCTGCCTCGAGGTCTTCGGGCCGCGGCGGGTGGTGGTGCACGTCGGCGCGGCGAGCACCCGCCAGGCGCTGCAGTTGACCGCCGAGGCCCGCCGGCTCGGCGCACTCAGGTTCGCCGCCATCACCCCGTACTACCTGCCGGCCAGCACCGCCGGCGTGCTGCGGCACTGGGCGGCGATCAAGCAGGCCTGCGACGGCGAGCTCTACGGCTACATCTACCCCGACGTCGCGGTCACCGATGTCCTGCCCACCGATCTGCCCGAGTTGCTGAAGGCGGGCATCGACGGGGTGAAGGTCTCCGCGACCGCGTCCACCCGGGTGGACGACTACCTCGCCGCGGCTCCGGCCGGCTTCAAGCTGTGGTCGGGCAACGACGCGGACGTCCCCCACGTGATGGCGGCCGGCGGCACCGGCACGGTGTCCGGCGTCAGCGGAGCCTGCCCCGAACCCTGGGCCGCGCTGCGCGATGCCATGGCCGCCGGGGACGCCGCCGCTGCCGAGCGTGCCCAGGCGGTGATCGCCCGGGTCGTCCCGGTGCTCGGCCCGAGCATCGCCAATCTCAAGGCTGCCCTTGATCGCCAGGGCCTCGCCGGCGGGCACTGCCGGATGGCGATCGACCCTCCGAATGACCTTGTCCAGAGCCAGATCAGCGATGTGGTTGATCTGGTGGCCAGCTAACCAAGGAGAAACCTGATGAAGCGCAAGCTAATGATGAGCCTGGCGGCTTCGGCCGCCCTGATGATCGCAGCCGCCGGCTGTTCATCGAACGGTGGTGGTGGCGGTGGCACCGACGCCTACCCGAGCAAGGACCTGACCCTGATCGTCCAGGCCGCCGCCGGCGGTGGTTCCGACCTCTCCTCGCGTGCGCTCGCCACCGCGCTGGAGCCGATCCTCGGCAAGTCGATCGTGGTGGAGAACCGGCCGGGTGCCTCCGGCTCGACCGCCATGCTCTACGTCAAGGATCAGCCGGCCGACGGCTACACCATCGGCTTCGGCCCGGTGGAGATCGCCATGCTCGGCTCGATGAACTACGACATCAAGCCCAGCGACTTCGACCTGCTCGGCCAGATCATGCTCGGCCCGGGTGCCCTCTCGGTGCCCGCCGACAGCCCGTACAACTCGCTGGCCGAGTTCGTCGAGGCCGCCAAGAGCAAGCCGATGACGATCGCGAACTCCGGCGCCGGCTCGATCTGGGAGCTGGGGGCGAAGATCCTGGCCGACCAGACCGGTGCGCAGGTCACCCCGGTTCCGTTCGATGGCGGTGCTCCGGCGGTCGGCGCCGTGCTCGGCAACCAGGTGGACGCGGCCGTCTCCGGTGTCAACGAGGTGAAGCAGAACCTGGCCGACGGCAAGCTGAAGGTGCTGGCGCTGTTCCACAGCGAGCGTCACCCCGAGATGAAGGATGTGCCCACCGCCAAGGAGCAGGGCTTCGACGTCGAGGTCGGCGGCTGGGGCGGCATCTACGCCCCGAAGGGTCTGCCGGCCGATGTGAAGAAGACCCTCGAAGAGGGCATCGCCAAGGCAGTCGAGGCTGATTCCTACAAGCAGGTGATCACCTCCAGCGGCAACCTCGTGGTCTACAAGAACTCGCAGGAGTTCGCCGACTTCGCCCAGGGCGAGTTCGACCGGTTCGCGAAGATCATCGGCAAGTAATGACCGACGAGGCTGTCGACGCCGTCGACGCCGAGGACTACGCGGCCGCGCCGCCCGCTCCCTTGATGGAGCGGGCGGTGGCGGCCGTCGTCGTCCTGCTCGGCACGGCGATGCTGCTGGGTGCCCGCGCCATCGAGGTGCGCAATGAGACCGGGGGCATCGATCCCCGCTGGTGGCCGACGGTCATCGCGGCGGGCATCATCGCGATGGGCCTGTGGATGCTCGGCAACGCGCTCTTCACCACCATCGAGCGCACCGTCGATCCGGCCCAGCGTTCCGGGTGGGTCTCGATGCTGGCCACCGTCGGCGGCCTGGTGGTCCTGGTGGTCGCCTGGTTCCTCGGCGTCCCCTTCCTGCTGCTGGCGCCCCTGTTCCTGATCGGGACGAACTGGGTGTACGGCCTGCGTCGCTGGACCACCCTGCTGCAGTTCCCGGGCGTGATCACGGCCTTGATCTTCGTGATCTTCAAGCTCGTGCTGAAGGTGGCCCTGTGAATACCGAAGCAATCGCCGCCGGACTCGCGGCCCTGTTCGAGCCCACCGCCCTGCTGTGCTTCCTGATCGGGCTGGGGCTGGGTCTGTTGGTCGGCATCTTCCCCGGTATCACGATCTCGATGGCGGTTGCGCTGGCCACCTCGTTCACCCTGACGCTGGAGCCCGCCCAGGGACTGGCCATGCTGCTGGCGATCTATGTCGCCGCGCAGTTCGGTGACCGCATTCCGTCCATTCTGGTCAATACCCCAGGGACACCAGCGGCAGTCGCGACAACCCTGGACGGCTATCCGATGGCCCGCAAGGGCCAGGCCGGTCTCGCGCTGTCGATCTCGGCGATCGCCACCACCGTCGGCATCCTGATGTCGATGCTGGTGCTGATCTTCCTGGCCCAGCCGATCGCCGCCTTCGCACTGAACTTCGGGCCGTTCGAGATGTTCGCCCTGGTGGTGTTCGGCCTGACCGTGATCATCTCGATCTCGGCGGCCTCGCTGGCCAAGGGCATCTTCGCCGGCTTCCTGGGCATCGCGCTCGGCCTGATCGGCCTCGATCCGCTGACCGGTGACGCCCGGTTCACCTTCGGCACCTACGAACTCACCAGCGGGCTGCACTTCATCGCCCTGATCATCGGTCTGTTCGGTATCGCCGAGGTGCTCGACCAGGCGCTCACCTACTCCGCGCACAAGGTGAAGCCGATCACCACGCTCGGACGCTGGTGGCCCAACAAATCGGAGCTCAAGCGGGTGGCCAAGCCGATGGCCCAATCCGGCCTGGTTGGCGTGGTGCTGGGCGTCGTCCCGGCGGTCGGCGGTGACATCGCCGGTCTGGTCGGCTGGAACCGCGCCAAGGCGATCTCCAAGCATCCCGAGGAGTTTGGCAAGGGTTCGATGGAGGGCCTGGTCGGCTCTGACACCGCGTCCAGTTCGACGCTGGGTGGCGCGGTGACGACCACCCTGTCGCTGGGCATCCCCGGCGACTCGGTGATGGCGATCATGCTCGGCTCGATGATCATCTGGGGCATCCAGCCCGGACCGTCGTTGTTCGAGCGGCGTCCCGACATCATCGTCACCATCGTGGCGATCATGCTGCTGGCCGTGATCGGCTCGACCATCGTCAGCCTGATGCGGACCAAGGGCATGACCAAGCTGCTCGATCTCAAGCCGCAGCTGCTGTGGGGCGTGATCGTGATCTTCTGTGTGGTCGGTACCTACTCGACCACCAACAATGTGCTGACCGTGGTGCAGATGGTGATCTTCGGTGTGATCGGCCTGTTCTTCCGCCGGGTCGGCATTCCGGTGGCGCCGATCGTGCTGGGCTTCATCCTCGGCCCGCTCGCCGAGGCGAACCTGCGCCGGGCGGTGCTGATCGGGCATCCCAGCGAACTGCTCACCCGACCGATTTCGCTGGTGCTGATCCTGCTGGCAGCCGGCGCGCTGTTCTGGCCGATCATCAAGAAGGCGCTGGATCGGCGCAAGGCCGCCAAGGCGGTCGACGGCGGAGTGGTGTGATCCGTTCCAAGCTGCTGTTTCCGCCGGTGGACGGGGTACAGGTGCATGCCAGCACGCTGCTGCCCCGTCCGTCCGGCGTCCTGCTGGTGGCCTGGTTCGCCGGGCCGGGCGAGGGACACCCCGACACCGGCATTCAGGTGCTGCGCCGCGATGGTGCGCAGGATCGGCTCACCCCGATCGCCCCGGACGATCCGCAGCCGCACTGGAACCCGGTGCTCACCGAAGGCCCGGACGGCCTGGTCTGGCTGTTCTACAAGCGCGGACACCGGATCGACCAGTGGACGACCTGGGTCTGCCGCTCATCCGACGACGGCCTGACCTGGAGCGACCCAGCCGAGTTGGTGCCGGGCGATACCTCAGGCGGACGCGGACCGACCCGGCAAGCCCCGCTGTACCGGGACGGGCTGTGGCTGGCGCCCGGCTCGGTCGAGGTGTGGGAACCCCCGGCCTGGGACAGCTTCCTGGACCTCAGCTCGGACGGCGGCCGCAGCTGGCAGCAGGTGATGCTGCCGCTGGATCACGCCGCGATGCGAGGTGCCGGCTGCATCCAGCCCTGCCTGGTGGAACGCGATGGCGAGTTGATCGTGCTTACCCGCAGCACGGCGGGCCGGGTGTTCCGCAGCGCCACCCGCGACCCGTTCGCCTGGCCGCCGCTGCAACCCTGCGGGCTGCCCAACAACAACAGCGGAATCGCCGCGGTCGCGCTGCCGGACGGCCGGATCGCCTGCCTGCACAATGACGCCACCGACGACTGGGGAGCCCGCTCCCGGTTGGTGCTCTCGGTCTCGTCCGACGCCGGGCTGACCTGGCAGCCGGCGCTCACCGTGGTGGACGGCGCCGCGTCCGGGCGTCCGCCCGCCGATGGCAAACCGCAGGCGGCCTCCGCCACCGGTGTGGTGACCACGGGGGAAGGCGAGTACTCCTACCCCGCCCTGCTGCTGGTCGGGGACGAGCTGTGGGCCACCTACTCCTGGCAGCGGCAGTCGATCGCCCTGGTGAGACTGGCACTGCCGTAGCCCGTCGACAGATCGGCCTCCAGATCGCTCTCCGGACCCGGATTCGGGGCTGGAATGGCCACATCCAGGCCGATTTGTCGACCGGCCTCAGCGCTCCGGGTTGCGGGCGTCCACGATCCGTTTGGTGCCGTGCTCCACGACCATCCGGACCAGCTGGGTGCCGGGCACGAAGATGTTGACCGCCTCGACGCCGACGTCCAACAGGAACCGCGGTTCGAGGACCTTGCCGAGGTACTGCTCGAAGGTGGCGCCGTCGGGGCGGGTCTCACCGGTCAGCCCGTCGAACTCCAGCACCGCCTCCTTTCCGGCATGGCGGTAGCGGAAGGCGTAGACCGGGCGGTAGACCAGGTCGACCAGCTCGACGGTCACCCGCTCCTCCAGGACGCGGTCGGCATCCACCTGACCGATCGTCGCCGAGACCACTTCGCGTACCAGGAGCGAGGCCTTGGTCTCCGGCGGGACGACGACCGTCCCCGCCTCGGCCGCGGCGGCCAGCGCGGCGGCGTCGCTGGTGGTGCCCGGGTACTGCAGGTAGCTCGCCAGCGCCGGATTGGCCGCGCGGGTGAGGCCGTCGTAGTGGTAGTCCCGGCCGACCTCGTCGCGGCAGGTCTCCAGCCCGGTGAGCCGGAACTGGCCGTTCTCGACCTGGATCGTCCCGTCCCCCAGCTGCACCGTCTGGACGCTGGGCGACACCGCGATCGGGTAGCTGCGGGTGCGCTCGTAGACGGTCACCGCGCGGGCCTTCAGATGCCAGAAGGGCTGCAGCCGCCGCTCCCGGTAGACGCACTCGTAGTCGTCGGCGGCCGCGCGGTTCAGCAACCCGCCCAGCTTGGCCACCGCGCCGAAGGCGTCGGCCCGCCGCGACCAGGCCCGCCCCTCGGCGTGGTCCATGCTGAACCGGTCGGTGAGGACGACGATGCGTTCCTCGGCGATTTCGACTTCCATGGCTTCCTCAGTCCCCCAGACCCGGCGCGTAGGAACAACCTAATCGCAAGCCCGACCGCGGTCGAGAGGCGCGGGCCGGTGGGCTTGCGTCGTGCTTGACGATCACGGACGGTTGGCGTACGGTCGTACCCGGCCCAGAACGAGGTTGAAAGGAGGTCCCCAGTGAACACTGCCATCGTCGCCGCTTTGTCGGCCGCGCGTCTGCGGGGGGCCCGCTTCCTCGGTGCCGGCGCGCTCACGGACAACTGACGCGCGCAAGGGAGAAGTCTGCCCATTTTCGGGCCATCTCCCCTCGCCACACCTGATTTGAACCGCGCTCGCAGCGTGCCCTGACACGCTCCACGACGCCCGGCGCTTCGCGTCCGCGTCCCCTTCTCACCACGAACAAAGGAATACCCATGTCCAGACTCGCACCGTCGCGAGGTTCGGGGGCGACCGGGTTGCTGGAGCAGCCACCGGCCTCGAGCCTCACCCCACCAGACCTGAACCCAGCGGGCGCCGGGATCGCGCCCCACCATCCATCGAGACTGAAATCGAGAACCACCATGTCCATCACCGAGTCCGTCCGGCGCATCGTCGCTCCGGCGACTGTGCCGACCGCGCAGCCCGCGCCGTCCCCGAAACCGCCGAAGACCAAGAAGCCACAGCGCACCCCGCGCGACTCCCGGTTCAGCCGGGTCCGCGACTACCTGTCCGGTGTCGGGGACGGCCGGGTCGACCTCACGACCGTCCAGAGCCATGCGCTGCGGAACCTGCCCCAGCGCTGACCCGACCCACCTTAGGAGAGACATCATGACCATCACCGTTGCCGGAGTGGAACTCCGGCCCCTGCTCGTCCCGAGCAGCATCGAGGACGCCGACGCCGGCGACTTCGTCACCATGACCACCGTCCGCAACCAGGTCTACCGCGAGATCTCCGGTCACGACGACCACGCCATGACCCCCGTCGAACTGCTGCCGCACTTCCAGCCGGACGAGTACTACGAGAAGTTCGCCTGGGTGGTCGTGGTGGACGGACGGATCGTCGGCCGGGCCACCCTCAACCTGCCCACCGAGCGGGGTTCCCGGGTGGGCGAGTGGATCGTGGAACTGCTCCGCGAGGCACAGGGCCGCGGCCTGGGTAGCCAGGCCTACGCCCTGGTCGAGCAGACCGCGCGCTGGCACGGACGGACCGTGCTGCAGTCCTGGGCGGAGCACAGCGAGGTTCCCGGGGAGCGGCTCGTTCCGCCGACCGGGTTCGGCTCGGTGCCGGCCGAGGAGTCCGCGGTGCGGTTCTTCGTCAAGCACGGCTACACCCTGGAGCAGATCGAGCGCTGCTCGGCGCTCGATCTGCACGCTCCGTTCGATGCCATCGAGGGGTTGTTCGACCAGGCGCTGGCCGCCGCCCCGGAGTACCGCGTGCTGAGCTGGTTCGTGCCGACCCCGCCGGAGTACGTCGACGGCTACGCCCTGATGAAGGCGCGCATGGCCACCGACGCCCCGGCGGGCGGCCTGGAGTTCGACGAGGAGGTGTGGGACGCCGCCAGGCTGCGGCGTTTCGAGCAGAACTACCTCGACGGCGGCACGTCGCTGCGGGTGGCGGCCGCCCAGCACATCCCGACCGGTGAGCTCGCGGCGTTCAGCGAGCTCACGGTGGGGCGTGACCACACCGCGGCCACGCACCAGAACGACACCCTGGTGCTGCGTGAGCACCGTGGCCACAAGCTGGGGACCCTGGTGAAGTGCGCCAACCTGCTGGCCTGGCGGGAGTTCGCGCCGCGGTCACCGCGGGTGATCACCTACAACGCCGAGGAGAACCGACCGATGCTCGACATCAACGAGGCTCTCGGGTTCGTCCCGATCGCCTATGAGGGCGCCTGGAAGAAGGTGCTCGACTGACGACCGGACGGCGTCCGTCTCCGTCGCACTCCGACCCGAGGGCCGGCCACCGGGATCCGGTGGTGCCGGGCTCCCGGCCCCACCGCGAGGGCCGGCCTCGGTGCGCGAGGGCTGTCCAACACGATGGCTCTGCACCGAAGGCTGGCCCTCGCCGGCGGACGGTGGGCGCGTTGTCGTCCAGCCGGTGCGCCGGGCGAGGTCAGCCGCGCTGGTCGATCGGGACGTAGTCCCGCAGCACCTCGCCGGTGTACACCTGACGGGGACGGTTGATCTTGGTCGCCGGGTCGTTGAACTGCTCGCGCCAGTGGGAGATCCAGCCGGGGAGCCGGCCCAGGGCGAACAGGACGGTGAACATGTTCTGCGGGAAGCCCATCGCCTGGTAGATCAGGCCGGTGTAGAAGTCGACGTTCGGGTAGAGCTTGCGCTCCTGGAAGTAGGGATCGGCCAGCGCGGCCTCCTCCAGCTTCACCGCGATGTCCAGCAACTCGTCCGAACCGGTCAGGGTGTTCAGGATGGCGTCGGCGTGCTTCTTCACGATCGCCGCGCGCGGGTCGTAGTTCTTGTAGATCCGGTGGCCGAAGCCCATCAGCTTGGTGGTGTCCTTCTTGTCCTTCACCTTGTTGACGTAGGTCTGGACGTCGCCGCCCTCGTTCCGGATGCCCTGCAGCATCTCCAGCACGGCCTGGTTGGCACCGCCGTGCAGCGGCCCGGAGAGGGCGTTCACCCCGGCGGCGATCGAGACGTAGATGTTGGCGCCGGAGGAGCCGACCATCCGGACGGTCGAGGTGGAGCAGTTCTGCTCGTGGTCGGCATGCAGGATCAGCAGGACGTCCAGGGCGCGGGTGATCGCGTCGTCGAACGGGTACGGGCCCGAGGGCAGGCCGAACGACATCCGCAGGAAGTTCTCGATGTAGCTGAGTGACCCGTCGGCGTAGAGGAAGGGCTGGCCGACCGAGTTCTTGTAGCCGTAGGCGGCCAGGGTGGGCACCGAGCCCATCAGGATGTGCGTCGCCCGGTCGAGATCGTAGGCGTCGTCGCCGTAGCGGGACACCGCGAAGGTGGAGAGCGCGTTGATCGCGGAGGCCAGCACCGGCATGGGGTGGGACTTGCGGGGCATGGTGCGGAACATCTCCCGCAGCCGCTCGTCGATGATGTGATACGGCGCGATGCTCCGGCTGAATTCCTCCAACTGGGCGGCGGTGGGAAGCTCGCCGTTGAGGACCAGGTAGGAGACCTCGAGGAAGGTGGCGTCCTCGGCGAGCTGCTCGATCGGGTAGCCGCGGTAGCGCAGCACGCCGGCGTCGCCGTCGATGAAGGTGATCGACGACTGGCAGGAGGCGGTGTTCGCGAAGCCCACATCGATGGTGGTGTCGCCGGTCGCGGCGAGCAGCTTGGAGATGTCGTAGCCGTTGTTCCCCAGACTCGCCGGGACCCGCGGCAGTTCGATGGTCACGTCGTCATGGCTGAACACAGCATGGGTCATCTGATTCCTCCTGCCCGATGGCAAACCCGACCGCAGCCCTGCGAAGGGTCCTTGCGGGCAGGATACACGCGCTGGACGGGAGCGCTACCGGCCCGATCTCGCCGCGGGAGACGGAGCATCGCACCTCGTCGTCCGCGCTATGGCGAGGGCGCCGAACCCGACCGTGTGGAACCTCAACTCGGGGGGAACGGTGCGCTGCATAACAACGCGGCCCGCCAAGACGTGGAACCCCTCGACTCGGGGCGGCAACACCACCCGAAGGTAGTTGACTGATCAATCATTTAGAACTAGATTATTGACCGTTGAGCTTACCCGAGAGGAAACACCCATGAGCACCGCCGCCGAAACCCAGGGCGTCCGCAGCCTGTCCGGCACCTACACCCTCGATCCCAGCCACTCCCGGGTCGGCTTCGTGGCTCGTCACGCGATGATCGCCAAGGTACGCGGCGCCTTCAACGAGGTGGGCGGCACCGCCACCATCGACGGCGCCAACCCGTCCGCCTCCTCGCTCGAGGTGACCATCCAGGCGGCCAGCATCGATACCCGGGACGCCAACCGCGACGCGCACCTGCGTTCGGCCGACTTCTTCGACGTCGACACCTACCCGACCATCACCTTCGTCGCCACCGGCTTCGAGATCACCGACGACGCGACCGTCGAGGTGACCGGCGACCTGACCATCCGCGGCGTCACCCGGTCGGTCACCGTGCCGTTCGAGTTCGGCGGCCAGGCGGTGGATCCGTTCGGCAACCACCGGATCGGCTTCGAGGGCTCGCTCGTGGTCAACCGCAAGGACTGGGGCCTGACCTGGAATGCCGCGCTCGAGGCCGGCGGGGTGCTGGTCAGCGACAAGGTGACCCTCGAACTCGAGGTCTCGGCGATCAAGGCGGCTTGACCGCGGGAACCCGCGGCCGCCGGCAGCATCGGTGAGGATCCCTGGGCCTGACGAAGGGCCGTCCGACGCATGACGTGGGGG
>JAEXCA010000079.1 GCA_023393755.1 Actinomycetes bacterium
CCACCAGCCGGCGCAACCGCCGGCTGCCGGCGGCCTTCAGCAGGAGCGAGCGCAGCATCAGACGGTTCCTTCGCGTCGGCGGATCGGGCGTCGAGGGTGGGCGTCGACAGGGGGCGCGGCTGGCTGCCCGGGCATCAGGCCTCCTCGAGCAGGCCGGCGACCAGCTCGACGGTGAGCTCGTCCAGCGAGCCCAGCACGGCGTCCGCCAGTTCCAGGATCTCCGGTGCCGGTGGGTGGAAGTGCGGCGGGATGGCGATCACCTTCATCCCGGCGGCATGGGCGGCACGGATGCCGTTGGGTGCGTCCTCCACCGCCACCGCGCGCCGCGGCTCGACGCCCAGCCGGCGGCAGGATTCCAGGTAGACATCCGGGGCGGGCTTGCCGACCCCGTCCAGCTCCTCGGTGGAGAGGGTGCTGGCGAAGCTGTCGGTCAGCTCCATCGCCGCCAGCGCCCGGTCGATCAGCAGCCGGGGGGAGGAGCTGGCCAGGCCCAGCCGCCAGCGTGCGCCGAGCCGCCGGACCGCCTGCAGCGCTCCGGGGAGCACCGGCAGCCCGGAGCGGTAGGCCTCGATCAGGCCTTCGATGGTGCGGCGCGCGGCGTCCTCCGCCGGCCCCCGGATGCCCACCGCGTCGACCAGGTGGGCCGACCACTCCTGGGTGGACATCCCCATCATCGCCTGGGTGGTTCCCTCGGGCCACGGGACGCCGTCCTGGTCGGCCAGGCCGCGTCGGACGCGGTCCCACACGACCTCGGAGTCGATCAGCGTCCCGTCCAGGTCGAACACCACAGCTTCCACGACCGTCATTCTTGCGCCAGTCCGCCCGGGACGCCGAATCGGCGCGTCCGGCTACGATGCCGGACGGAGGAGGACGCCGTGCGCCAAGCCATGACCCTGTCGTCGGACGGACGGGCACCGCTGCACCGTCCCGCGATCCCGGTCCGGCGCCTGACGCTGCGTCCCGGAGTGGGCCTGGCGCCGTTGGAGGCGCTGGTCGGGACGCCGGCCGCTTCCCGCGGGGTGCTGGTCTACTTTCCCGGCTTCAACACACCGCTGGGGGAGTGGGAGGTGGCCAAGTGCCAGTTCCTGGCGCAGGCGACCTCGCTCACCGTGGTGGTGACCGAGATCCCCGGGATGAGCCGGTTCCGCGACCCGATCCCGGCCGCGATCCGCCGCGACATGCTCCGCCGCCGGATCGATTCCTGGACGGAGCTGAACCTCGCCTACTTCGCCGAGGCGTTCCGGGCCGGCGAGGTGACGAACACCGAGACCATGCAGGTGCTGGGCTACTCCACCGGGTGCTCGCTGGCCACCGCTGCGCTGGGGCAGCTGGCGGAGTGGGGGCCGATCGAGGGGCTCAACCTGGTGGAGCCGGTGGCGATCGTGCAGCGCAGCCTGGCCTCGCTGCAGGCCGACAACCTGGCCGACTGGGGCCGGCTGCCCTGGGTGCATGCCACCAACCGCCACCACGACTGGGTGGTGGCGACCCGTCGCCGGCAGGCGCGCGAACCCAGCGTCCACTACTCGGCGGTCGACCTGCTGGCGATCGCCCAGGTGCTCTCCAGTGAGGGTCTGCTCGCCGAGCTGGAGAGCGTGGCGCTGGAACGCTGCGCGCTGGCCCGCGGGGAGCGCAGCTCGCTGTGCCGTCGCGGCGACTTCGAGAAGCTGGACGGCCTGCTGGCCGAGCGCGGGATCCCGGGGCCGGCCATCACCGTCCCGAAGCTGGGCCACCAGCTGTGGCATTCCTTCCCGACCCTGGTCGGGCTGACCGCCGCCATGCTCGGCTCGACCGAGCCCGCTCAGCGATAGCACCCGGTCTCAGGGAATACTCTCAGCCGACCCTTAGTTGAGTCTGGTGTACTCAACTTCGTGATTGAGCGTGCTAGGCTCAACCGCGAAACACGAACTCACTGGAGGTATCCACCATGGCACGTGCTGTCGGCATCGACCTCGGCACCACCAACTCCGTCGTCGCCGTCCTCGAAGGCGGCGAACCGACGGTCATCCCCAACGCCGAGGGCGCCCGCACGACGCCGTCGGTCGTCGCATTCGCCAAGGGCGGTGAGGTGCTGGTCGGCGAGGTCGCCAAGCGCCAGGCCGTCACCAACGTCGACCGGACGATCCGCTCCGTCAAGCGCCACATGGGCACTGACTGGAAGGTCGCCATCGACGGCAAGGACTACCGTCCGCAGCAGATCAGCGCCTTCGTGCTGCAGAAGCTGAAGCGGGACGCCGAGGCCTACCTGGGCGAGCCGGTCACCAACGCGGTGATCACCGTCCCGGCGTACTTCTCCGACGCCGAGCGGCAGGCCACCAAGGAAGCCGGCGAGATCGCCGGCCTGGTGGTCGACCGGATCATCAACGAGCCCACCGCCGCGGCGCTGGCCTACGGCCTGGACAAGGGCGATCACGAGCAGACCATCCTGGTCTTCGACCTGGGCGGCGGCACCTTCGACGTCTCGCTGCTGGAGATCGCCGACGGCGTCTTCGAGGTGAAGGCGACCAAGGGCGACAACCGGCTGGGCGGCGACGACTGGGATCAGCGGATCGTCGACTGGCTGGTCACCCAGTTCAAGAACGCCTACGGCGTTGACCTCTCCAAGGACAAGATGGCCCGCCAGCGGCTGCAGGAGGCCGCGGAGCGCGCCAAGATCGAGCTGTCCGCCACCCAGGAGACCTCAATCAACCTGCCCTACATCACCGCAGGCGCCGACGGCCCGCTGCACCTGGACGAAAAGCTGACCCGGGCGGAGTTCCAGCGGATGACGCAGGACCTGCTCGACCGCTGCCGCTCGCCGTTCAACTCCGTCATCAAGGACGCCAACACCTCGGTGTCCAAGATCGATCACGTGATCCTGGTCGGCGGCTCCACCCGGATGCCCGCGGTGGTCGACCTGGTCAAGGAACTGACCGGCGGCAAGGAGCCCAACAAGGGCGTCAACCCCGACGAGGTCGTGGCGCTGGGTGCGTCCCTGCAGGCCGGTGTGCTGAAGGGTGAGGTGAAGGACGTCCTGCTGCTGGACGTCACCCCGCTGAGCCTGGGCATCGAGACCAAGGGCGGCGTGATGACCAAGATCATCGAGCGCAACACCACCATCCCGACCAAGCGGTCGGAGGTGTTCACCACCGCCGAGGACAACCAGCCGTCGGTGATGATCCAGGTCTACCAGGGCGAGCGCGACTTCGCCCGGGACAACAAGAGCCTGGGCAACTTCGAGCTGACCGGCCTGATGCCGGCGCCGCGCGGGGTCCCGCAGATCGAGGTCGCCTTCGACATCGACGCCAACGGCATCGTCCACGTCCACGCCAAGGACATGGCCACCGGCAAGGAGCAGTCCATGACCGTCACCGGTGGCTCCGCCCTGGGTAAGGACGACATCGACCGGATGGTCAAGGAAGCCGAGGCGCACGCCGAGGAGGACCGCAAGCGCCGGGAGACCGTCGAGATGCGCAACGAGGCGGACGCCCTGGCGTTCCGCACCGAGAAGCTGCTCGCCGACAATGCCGAGGCGTTGACCGACGACGTCAAGGCTCCGGTGACCGAGGCGCTGGAGACGCTGAAGGAAGCCCTGAAGGGCGAGGACAACGACGCGGTGAAGGCCGCGATGGACGACCTCAACACCAAGGCGTCGGCGATGGGCCAGGCGATGTACGCCGCCGCCCAGGCCGCGCAGTCCGAGGCCGGTCCCGGTGCCGGCGAGGGCGATCAGCAGTGGACCCAGCCGCCGTCGTCCGACGACGACGTGGTGGACGCCGAGATCGTTGACGAGGACGGTAAGGAAGACAAGTGACCGAGCCGACCAATGGAGCGCAGGAGACTCCTGACGCCCCGGAGGACCTCAGCGCGGTGGCGGGGGACCGGACCGAACCGTCCGGTCCCACCATCCGCGACCGTCGCCGGATAGACCCCGAGACCGGTCAGCCCCGCCAGCCCAAGGAAGCGGACGAAACGGCCCCGGACGAAGGGTCCGCCGTTGCTGCCGACCCGATCGCGGCCGCCAAGGTCGCCGAGCTGGAGGAGGTGGCCGCTGAGCGGACCGCCGACCTGCAGCGGCTGCAGGCCGAGTACGCCAACTACAAGAAGCGGGTGGACCGCGACCGCGGGCTGGCCCGGGCCAGCGGGATCGAAGCCGTGGTGCTCGACCTGCTGCCGGTGCTGGACAGCATCGAGGCGGCCCGCGAGCACGAGGAGTTGGTCGGTGGCTTCAAGCTGGTGGCCGACGAACTGGAGAAGATCTCGGCCAAGTACGGGCTCGAGGTCTACGGCGAGGTCGGCGAGGTCTTCGACCCGCAGATCCACGAGGCCCTGATGCACATGCCCTACCCGGGCGAGGAGGAGATCACCGAAACCGTGATCTCCGCCGTGATGCAGAAGGGCGTGAAGCTGAACGATCGGGTGCTCCGCCCCGCGAGGGTTGGGGTGGCCGATCCGTCCTAGGCGAAGCTAGACGAAAGGAGGCGCGATGAGCACCAAAGACTGGCTCGAGAAGGACTACTACAAGATCCTCGGCGTCTCCTCGGACGCCAAGCCGGAGGAGATCAAGAAGGCCTTCCGCAAGCTGGCCCGGGAGAACCACCCGGACGCCAACCAGCACAATCCCGAAGCGGAGCGGAAGTTCAAGGAGATCTCCGAGGCCAACGACGTGTTGTCGGATCCGGCCAAGCGCAAGGAGTACGACGAGGCCCGGCGGCTGCTGGGGGTCGGCTTCCGGTTCCCCGGTTCCGGCGGTGGCGGCGGTCCGTCCATGGACGATCTGTTCCGGACGGTCGGCGACGCCAACATCGGCGACCTCTTCGGTGGCCTGTTCGGCGGTGCCGGACGGCGCACCTCGCCGGCCCGCGGCCCGCGCCGGGGGCACGACATCGAGGGCGAGGTCACGATCGACTTCGCCCAGGCGGTGGAGGGCGCCACAGTCAGCATGCAGACGGTCTCCGAGACCGCCTGCGACGCCTGCCACGGCACCGGCGCCAAGCCGGGGACCGCTCCGCAGGTGTGCCGCACCTGCCAGGGCAGCGGGATGCAGACCTCCACCTCGGGTGGGATGTTCTCGATCAGCGAGCCCTGCCGGGAATGCCACGGCCGGGGTCTGGTGATCGAGGATCCCTGCCCCACCTGCGGCGGTTCCGGACGGGGACGCTCGACCCGCACCATGCAGGTCAGGATCCCCGCCGGGGTCAACGACGGCCAGCGGATCCGGCTGACCGGCAAGGGCGCCCCCGGGGAGAACTCGGGCGCCTCCGGCGACCTGTACGTCACCGTCCACGTCCGTCCCCACCCGGTGTTCGGCCGCAAGGGACGCCAACTCACCGTGACCGTCCCGGTCAGCTTCGCCGAGGCCGCGCTGGGCGCCGAGATCGACGTCCCGACCCTGGCCGGGCAGAAGGTCCGGCTACGGATCCCGCCAGGCACCCCGACCGGACGTACCTTCCGGGTGCGCGGCAAGGGCGCCACCGGAGCCCGGGGCGAGGCCGGTGACCTGCTGGTCACCGTCGAGGTCCAGGTTCCGACGTCGCTCAGCCCCGAGGCCGCGGACGCGCTGCGCGCCTACCGCGACCTGGCAGGAGAAGGTGACCCGCGAGCGAACCTGCTGAAGGACGTGCGATGAGCAATCACCTGCCCGACCGGATCGATCCCGACGCCCCGATCTTCGTGATCTCGGTGGCCGCGCAGTTGGCCGAGATGCACCCCCAGACCCTGCGCGGCTACGACCGCCTCGGCCTGGTGGTACCCGGCCGCACCCGCGGGCGCGGACGCCGCTACTCGCTGCGGGACATCGCCAGGCTGCGACACATCCAGTACCTGTCGCAGACCGAGGGCATCAACCTGGAGGGGATCCGCCGGATCATCGACCTGGAGGCCCAGCTGGAGGATCTGCAGCAGCAGATCAGCCAGCTCGCCACCTTGGTGGAACACCTCCACCTGTCAGGTGGCGAGACCCGGCTGTTCACCTCCACCCAGACCGGCGAGGTACACCTTGGCCGGGTGCGCCCCCGGGCGCTCCGGGCGATCACCCGCTGACGGACCAGGCTAGCCGGCGGCGGCAGTGGCCTGTTCGGCGGACGCCCAGGCGCCGACGTCGGCTCCCGACAGCGCGTGCGCCATCAGCTCGCCGAACCGGTCGGGGGTGCAGCCGAAGGCGGGGATCTGCAGCTCGGCCAGCTGGGCGGCGACCTCCTTGCTGTAGGACGGCGTGCCGTCGTCCGACAGTGCCAGCAGCACCACGACCTGCGCACCGGCTGCGGTGAACCGGGCCAACTCGGCCAGCATGGCGTCGGGGTCGGAGTCGTACAGGTCGGAGATCAGCACCACCACGGTGTCGGACGGCCGGGTCATCAGCTGCGCGCAGTACCGCAGCGCCGGCGTGGTGTCGGTGCCGCCGCCCAACTGGGTGCCGAAGATCACCTCGACCGGGTCGGAGAGGTCGTCGGTCAGGTCGACCACCGCGGTGTCGTAGGCGACGAACCGGGTGGAGAGTGACCGTACGGACGCCAGCACACAGGCGAAGATCGAGGCGTACACCACCGAGCTTGCCATGGATCCGGACTGGTCGACGCAGAGGATGACCTCCTTGGCGAAGCCGGGGTTCTTCCGGCCGAAGCCGACCAGCCGTTCCGGCACGATCGTCCGGTACTCCGGCAGCCAGTTGTGCAGGTTCGCCCGGATGGTGCGCTGCCAGTCGATGTCGGCCTGCTTGGGACGGCGGCTGCGCAGTGCCCGGTTGAGTGCCCCGCGGACCGATTGCCGGACGCTGTCGGCCAGCCGCCTCTCCAGGTCGGCGACCACCTTCGCCACCACTTCGCGGGCGGTGGCCTTCGCCTTGTTCGGGATCGCTGACTTCAGCGACACCAGGGTGGCGACCAGATGGACGTCCGGCTCGACGGTCTCCAGCACCTCGGGTTCCAGCAGCAGCCGGCGCAGCCCCAGTCGTTCGATGGCGTCGGTCTGCAGCACCTGCACCACGCTGCGCGGGAAGTAGGTCCGGATGTCGCCCAGCCACTTGGCCACCTTGGGCGCCGAGCCGCCCAGCCCCGCCTTGCCCTCCTCGTAGACCGCGGCCAGGGCGTCGTCGATCGCGGTGTCCGCCGAACTCAGCGCCATGGGTTCGGTCGAGGTTCCCAGCAGCAGCCGCCAGCGGCGGGAGCGCTCTTCGGTGGTGTGCTCGGGGGTCTCCAGGTCGGTTTCGCTCATGATCTGCTCCCCAGCATCGCCCGGCAACTCCAAGTTCTGCCATATACCCGCGTCGGCTGCCATATGTGTCGGCCAAGGCCGCTATGTGGCAGAAGTTCGTCGGGGCTCATGCGTTCCTCCCCAGCAGGACGGCGACGGTGTCCAGCAGCGCGGCGGCCTCGTCCCAGTCGTGGTCCTCGGCGACCGTCGCTTTCGGGCCGCCGCGGGCAATGCGTTCCGAGAGTTGTCGCCGCTCCGGCTTGGAGTAGGCGGCGAAGGCCCGGCGTAGCGCCGGCAGGGTCTCCAGGAAGTCATCGCCGGTGAGGCTGACGATCCACTCGTCGATGATCGGCATCAGGTGCTCGTCGTGTACCAACAGCAGCGCGCCACCGGCCAGGTAGCCCTCGGCGAAGGCTGCTCGATCCGCCACCGTCGGCCCGTGGGAGAGCGCCTGCGACACCCGATCCGAGGCGTCCTGGGGGGTCAACACGTCGGCGTCGAACAGCAGTCGGGTGGCCCGTCCGGCGAGCAGGCCGGGGACGTCGCCGGTGTCGATCAGCCGGCGCAGCGCGTCCAGCCACAGGTCGCGGGAAGCCTCACCCATCAGCCCGATCACCAGCTGGACGGCGTCCACGTGCTGGCGCAGCTCGGCGGCCGCGTCCTCGCGCAGCCCGGACGAGGCGGCCGGCAGCCCGGCGCAGGCGCGGGCCAGGATCGCCTCGGCCACCGCGCCCAGCGAGGAGGTGTCGGTGCCCCGGACGTCCCCATAGCGCTGGGCGCGCACCAGCGCCGGCAGGGCGTCCAGCAGGTGCGCGATGTCGGCGGTGTGAGCGGCCCGTTCGTCCAGGATGCTGAGCAGTTCCGGCAGTGTGCCGTCCAGTTCGGCGGCCAGCGCGCGCTCGATCCGTCCGGTGATGTCGGCCAGGTTGCCCAGGTCGGTGACGATCGCCGCCGACGCGGCGCTTTCCACCGTCGTCCCGAACCGCGAGGCGAGCACGATCGCCACCGCGAACTCGGGCTCCCAGGCCAGCCGCCAGCCCTCCTTGAAGGTGCCGGTGCCGCTCACCCCGACGGGGTTGCCCCAGGCGATGCCGAGGATCTGCAGCCGGCGCAGCAGCACCGACTTGGCCCGGTCGGTGTCCTTGCGCAGGTCGAGCACGATGTCCTTGGCTTCCGCGCTGAACGGCAGCCGGGCCGACTTGGCCAGCCGGCGTAGGTCGGCCTCCAGTGGCACCATCGGCGCTTCGGCCGGGACCTCGCCCAGCCGCTCGCCGACCACCAGATCGCGGGTGACCCACTCCAGGGTGTTCGCCCGACCCTCGCAGAGCACGGCGAGCGCTGCCTCCTGTACCTCCTGCAGGCCGGGCAGCGGACGGCCACGCATGGCGGCCAGCGCCTGGGCCAGCCGGGTGGCTTCGATGGCGTGCGCGGAGGAGACCGCCAGGTCGTGGTTGCGCAGCACCTGCGCGACGGCGGTCATCCAGCGTTCGATCACCGCGTCACTGCTGGTGAACAGGTGGTGGTACCAGCCGGGGGAGTCCACGCCGGCGCCGTAGCCGGAGGCCAGCGCCAGCCGGGAGTGCGTCCACGGCACCCAGGCGGTGGTCACCTTCACCTTGGGCAGGCCGCGGAGCAGCGCGGTGTCGGCGGTGGCGGGCGGCAGTTTGCCGCTCAGTGCCGGGGCGTGCCAGGCCCCGCAGACCACCGCCACCCGGTCGGCGGCCTTGGTGGCTTTGCGAAGGGCTTGCCGCATCGCGGCTTCCCGGCGGGCCTCGGTGAGCTTCGCCTGCTCGGAGACCGGACGGACGTCCGCCGCCCGCAGTTCGGCCATCGCCTCGGTGAGGGCGTCGAACGGGTCCCCATCGGTGCGGGCTTCGATGACGTCCTCCCACCAGCGCTCCGGATCGTCGTAGCCGGCGGTGCGGGCCAGCACCGCGATGGGGTCGGTGCGGAGCTGGGGTTCGTCCTCAACCAGGTCATCCCCCTCCTCCACCTCGTCCTGCTCCTCCACGTCCTCCCCGGCTTGACCGGGGATCTCAGCGTCGCTCTCCGGGAGATCCCCGCCTTCGCGGGGATGACCCTGGGGCGGTTCCTCGTCCTCCGCCTCCAGCGCCAGGGTGTGGACGGCCGGCAGGTCGCAGAACCGGACCTCCCGTCCGTGCTTCACCGCCCAGCTGATCGCCTGCCATTCCGGGCTGAACTCCGCGAACGGCCAGAAGCCGGCTCGCCGCGGTGCGGCCTGGTCGTAGGCCAGCAGGGCGACCGGGGGCACCAGCCCGCGTCCGGCCCACTCGACCAGGGCGTCGGCCTCCGGGGGTCCCTCGATCAGCACCAACTGCGGATCCTGCGCCTCCAGCGCGCGAACCACCGCCCGGGCCGAGCCGGGTCCGTGATGCCGGACGCCGAGCACCCGCAGCGCGGGTCGCTCGGGACCACCCGGGACGGGTGCTGGGGGCGGCGGGACCGTC
>JAEXCA010000246.1 GCA_023393755.1 Actinomycetes bacterium
GGGACGGTTCCGGGACCAGCAGGAACCGTCCCCGGTGGTCCCGGTGGTCCCGAACTCTCAGTTGCGCTGGCGGATACTCGGGAGGCGCTTGGCCAACTCGCGTTCGAACAGGTCCTTCACCGCGGCGGTGTCCAGGACGCCGCCCACCGTCGGCAGCGACTTGGTGGCGGCCCGCTGGCAGACCACCAGCCAGGCCTGCCCCATCGCCAGGGTGAAGCCGGAGGCCACTGAGGCATTGATGACGCCACCGGCGACGGTGCCGGCGCCGGGGATGAATTTCAGCAGGCTGGTGGCTGCGGCGCGTCCGGCGGACGTGGCGATGGACGTCGAGGCCACCGCCAGCACCGCTGCCCGCTCGAAGCCCATGCCGTGCAGTTGGGCCAGCCGGGCCATCATGCCCAGCTGGATCGGCACCAGGATGGCGGCCGAACTGAACGGGATCGGGACGGCGGCGGCCGCGGCTGCGGCGGCGGTCGCGGCGGCTATGAACTTCTGCGACTGCGACGCCTTGAGCCCCAGGTCGATGGCCTGGGCAGCCGCCAGCGCCGCCTGGACGGCTTCCGGTGCGACCTGAAAGGTGGCCTGCAGCACGTCCATCAAGCCGTGGGGCGGCTGACCGGTGAACTGGTCCCTCATCGCGTAGGTCATGAACGGACGCCCGCCGACGATCGGCAGGTTCTTGGCCTGAATCTGCCGGGCGAGTTCGACGGCATCGGGGTGATAGACCCCGTCCCGCATCGGTACCTGGGTGAGCACCACCAGCACCGGGACGTCCAGGTCGGCCAGGGTGCGGATGAACTGTTCCTCGACCTCCTCGAACCGGCGGTCCATGCCGCGGACGCAGTACCAGGCGACGTGCACCTGCTCGGCGATCGGCTTGCCCCGGCTCTCCTTGACCGCCTTGGTGACCTCCTTGAGGATCTCGGCGTCGTCCTTGCCGATCTCCAGGCCCCGGGTGTCGATCACCCCCAGGCTGCCCCGCTTGTCGAGGTAGAGGTGGGAGCCCATGGTCACCGGGGCACCGATCCCGGTGGCGGCGATCGGCTCGCCGAAGATGGCGTTCACCAGGGTGGACTTGCCGACCCCGGTCTTGCCGAAGATCGCCAGGTTGATCCGTCCGAGCTGTTCGGCCTGCTTGTCGAACTCCGCCCGGAAGGTCTCGGTGAACCATTGCGTCACCCGGCCAAGCGTACTGGGAGCGGTCCCACCCTTCCCGGCCCCTCACCGACCAGAACCGGGTACCGGCCGTTCAGGCTGATCGCCGGAGCCCTGGATTGTGCCGAGCGGGTCGGGAATCGGGTCGGCGGTCAGGCTGGCGGTTCGTCCTCCATCACCTTCACCGGCTGGCCGGTCAGGACGGCGTGGATGGCGTCGGTGCTGACCTCCAGGTAGCTGCGGCCGTCCGGGGCGAAGGTGGTCGGGTCGAAGTAGTGCTCCCTGGCGTTGTGCCGGATCGGGCCGAGGGTGATGACGTCCACCCGTCCGTCCGCCTTCGCCCGGGACCAGGGTGAGCCGACCGCCTTCGGCCAGCGGCCGGCGAACAGGATCCAGCCCAGCCGCTCGAGGGGATCCTTGCTGCCGCGCAGGTGGGTGAGGTGTTCGATCCGGTCCATGCCGGGGTCGTCGGCGAACATGCCGCCCAGCGAGATCACCCGCAGCGGCAGGCCCGCCATGCCCAGGTAGGCGCAGGCGCCGAGCGCGATCTGGGCGCCGCCGCTCCAGCCGATCAGGGTGACCGGGACGCCGCTGCCGAACCGGTAGCCGTGGCGCTGCAACGAGCGGACGATCTCGCGCGCCGTGCCGACGTTGTAGGTGGGGCCGTAGCGGCGGTCGGCACAGACGAACAGCTGGATGGCGTTGCGGGCGTTGATCAGCATGCCGAGCAGGCTCTCCGGCCTGGTGACCCGCAGTTTCTCCAACCGGCGCCACAGCCCGGCCAGCACCCGGTGGGCGGTGAGGCCACGATTGTCGACCGAGTAGGGGAAGACGTCGTCGGCGACGCAGTAGGTCGGCAGCCGGCGGCGCAGTTCCTCGACCAGCGGGATCTCCTCCGGTGGCACCTTGGTGGGGTCGATCGCGCCGATGCCGGACAGGTACACCACGTAGTGGTCGTAGGCGGGTGCGTCCTCGGACTGCGGACCGGCCAGCAGCTGCCGGGTCTGGTGCGAGAGTTCGTCCGCGCCCTTGGCGCTCCACCAGCCCAGGGACTCCAGCGGACCGAAGACCAGTGCCAGGAAGACGACCAGCCCGAGGCCCAGCAGCAGGTAGCTGATCATGGCGACCGCTCCCCGGCCCCGGGCAGCCCGAGATCGACCTCCACCGGGCCGAACCAGTGCCCCGAGAGCAGGTCGTGGGCGGTCACCATGCCCGGCAGGCCGGTGGTCAGCCGCCACACCAGCGCGCCGAGGGCCGCCAACGGCCGCGACAGCAACCAGGAGACCAACTGCATCGCGCCCCAGCCGGCGCCGACGATCAGCAGCGAGCGCCAATGACCGACCTGGTAGAGCACGTCGACCACCGCCCACAGCGCGATCAGCCCCCAGGCCTGCAGCAGCCGGGCGATCCCCGGTCCGAGATAGGGGATCAGCTCGAAGAAGCCGAAGACCAGCGGCGCGGTGGCGAGCAGCACCGCCCAGGTCGAGGTGCCCAGATCCAGCCGCTCACCGGTGACCAGGTAGCCCACGACGGCGATGATCAGGGCCTGCACCGCGTACAGCACCACGAACCCGACCCCGTTGATCAGCAGGCTGATCGCGAACCGGACCCCCCGCACCCGGTTGACGAACAGCACCACGCTGTTGCCGAGCAGGGTCGAGGCGCCGGCCAGGATCGCGATCGTGACCGCCACCCAGGCGGCATTCCGGTCGTCGGCCAGCCACCGGGTGCTCTCCGGGTTCAGCGTCCAGACCCCCCACAGGGCACGACCGACCGACTCGACGAACTGCACCACACCGTCCATGGGCACTCCTGCCTGCCGGGCACCATCGACGCTAGCACCTCGGCCTGACTACGCCCGCAGGCCCGGGCAACCGCCGGCTGAGGCCACTCGACTGGGCGGTGAACGGGCGATCGGCGGGAGCACTGTAAAATCGGACAGCTTTCTACAGATCCGGAGCCCGCATGCCTATTCGCGCAGACCTGCGCAACGTCGCCATCATCGCCCACGTCGACCACGGCAAGACCACCCTGGTGGACGCCATGCTGTGGCAGTCCGGCGCCTTCCGCGAGAACCAGGACGTCAACACCCGGGTGATGGATTCGATGGATCTGGAGCGTGAGAAGGGCATCACGATCCTGGCCAAGAACACCGCGGTGGATCACACCCTGGCGGACGGATCGACGGTGACCATCAACATCATCGACACCCCGGGCCACGCCGACTTCGGCGGCGAGGTGGAGCGCGGCCTCGAGATGGTGGACGGCGTCCTGCTGCTGGTGGACGCCTCCGAGGGCCCGCTCCCCCAGACCCGGTTCGTGCTGCGCAAGGCGCTGGCCAAGAACCTGCCGATCATCGTGGTGATCAACAAGGTGGACCGGCCGGACGCCCGGATCGCCGAGGTCACCGACGAGGTCTACGCTCTCTTCCTCGACCTGCTCGAGGACGACGAGGCCCACCACCTGGACTTCCCGATCATCTACTGCGCGGCGAAGGCCGGCCGCGCCTCGCTGACCCAGCCGGCGGACGGCACCCTGCCCGACTCGGAGAACCTCGAGCCGCTGTTCGAGCTGCTGATGGAGACGATCCCGGCTCCCACCTATACCGAGGACGCCCCGCTGCAGGCCCTGGTCACCAACCTGGACGCCTCGCCCTACCTGGGCCGGCTGGCGCTCTGCCGGATCGTGGAGGGCACCCTGAAGCGGGGCCAGAACGTCGCCTGGTGCCGCCGGGACGGCTCGGTCAGCACGGTGAAGCTCTCCGAACTGCTGATCACCAGGGCGCTGGAGCGGGTTCCGGCCGACTCCGCGGGCCCGGGCGACATCGTGGCGATCGCCGGCATCCCGGAGATCACCATCGGCGAGACCCTGGCCGACCCGGCCGACCCCAAGCCGTTGCCGCTGATCCACGTCGACGAGCCGTCCATCTCGATGACCATCGGGATCAACACCTCACCGCTGGCCGGCAAGGTGGGCAAGCTGCTCACCGCCCGGCTGGTGAAGAACCGGCTGGACACCGAACTGGTCGGCAATGTTTCGATCAAGGTGCTGCCCACCGACCGTCCCGACACCTGGGAGGTGCAGGGCCGCGGTGAGCTGCAGCTCGCGGTGCTGGTCGAGATGATGCGGCGGGAGGGCTTCGAGCTGACCGTCGGCAAGCCCGAGGTGCTCGTCCGGACGATCGACGGCACCCTGCAGGAGCCGGTCGAGCGGCTGACCGTGGACGTCCCGGAGGAGCACGTCGGCACGATCAGCCAGCTGATGGGCACCCGCCGGGCCCGGATGGTCGACATGGTCAACCACGGCACCGGCTGGGTGCGGGTGGAGTACATCATCCCGGCCCGCGGCCTGATCGGCTTCCGCACCGAGTTCCTCACCGAGACCCGCGGCACCGGCATCATGCACCACGTCTTCGAGGGCTACGAGCCCTGGTCGGGCGAGATCAAGACCCGGCTGAGCGGCTCCCTGGTCGCCGACCGACTGGGGACGGTGACCGGCTACGCCCTGTTCAACCTGCAGGAGCGCGGCACCTTGTTCGTCGCCCCGGGCGATGAGGTCTACGAGGGCATGGTGGTCGGGGAGAACCCGCGTCCCGAGGACATGGACGTCAACCCGACCAAGGAGAAGAAGCTGACCAACGTCCGCTCCTCCACCGGCGACGAGCTGGAGCGGCTGATCCCGCCGCGGCTGATGAGCCTGGAGCAGTCGCTGGAGTTCTGCCGCGGCGACGAGTGCCTGGAGGTCACGCCCAAGGACGTCCGGATCCGCAAGACGATCCTGGACGCCAACGAGCGCGCCAAGGCCCGTAACCGGCAGAAGAAGGCCTGACCCCCGCGGCCCGGCGGGCGACGTCCCAGCCCCGCCGGGCTCAGCCCACCGGCTCGCGTCGTCGGCCCCGGGTGGCAATCAGGCTGGTGGTCACCACGATCGCCAGGATCCCGACGATCACCACCAGGGACGCCCCGGTCTCCACCACCGGCACCCACGGCCAGACCCCGTGCGCCCAGTGCAGCACCAGCTTGGCGCCGATGAAGGCCAGGATCGCCGCCAGCCCGTAGCCCAGGTGCACCAGTGAGCCGAGCGCTCCGGCCAGCACGAAGTACAGCGCCCGCAGGCCGAGCAGGGCGAAGGCATTGGTGACGAACACCAGGTAGGGGTCGCCGGTGATGCCGTACACCGCCGGCACCGAGTCGACGGCGAACACCACGTCGGTGCCCAGGATGGCGATCGTGGCCAGCGCCAGCGGGGTGAGCGCGCGGCGTCCGTTCTCGGTGACTGTCATCCGGGGGCCGCGGTAGCCGTCGGTCACCGGCCAGAACCGCCGCACCAGCTTCACCGAGCGCAACTCGCCGACGTTGACGTGCGCCTCCTCGGGGCTGAGCGCGTCCCGCAGCACCTTGACCGCGGTGATCAGCAGGATGGCGCCGAACAGCAGGAAGGTCCACGAGAAGGACGAGATCAGCACCGCGCCGAGCGCGATGAACACCCCGCGCAGCACCAGCGCCCCGGCGACGCCGATCAGCAGCACCCGCTGCTGGAGTTCCCTGGGTACCGCGAACGAGCTGAGCAACAGCATGAAGACGAACAGGTTGTCGACGCTGAGCGACTTCTCCACCAGGTAGCCGGCGTAGAACTGCAGGCCGAGGTCGGCGCCGTGGCCGAACCAGATCCACAGCCCGAACAGCAGCGGCAGCGCGATGTAGAAGGCCGACCAGCCCAACGCCTCCTTCAGGGAGACCTCGTGCGGCCGGCGGGTGACGACGAAGTCGAGCACGAACAGCGCCGCGACCGCCAGCAGGCTGACCGTCCACAGCTCGGCAGAACCAATACCCATGCGTGATGAACCTCACAGTGATGTGGCTGTGAGGTCTCCTTCACCGGGTTCCGGTGCGCCCACGGGAGCATCATCGGATGCTCGGAATGACCACGGACGGCTTGGGAAGTACTCCCCTCGGTGTCCGATTATACGGGTGCCGACAACGCCGGACGCCCGACCCGGGGTGGAAGTATTACGCTGTCGGCCATGTCATTGCCGGTGCTGACCGCGGAGGAACAGCGGGTGTTGGGTTGCCTGCTGGAGAAGCAGAGGACCGTCCCGGCCAGCTATCCGCTGACCCTGAACTCTCTGCGGCTGGCCTGCAACCAGACCTCCAGCCGCGAGCCGGTGGTCGACTATTCCGAGCGGACCATTCAGGACACCGCGCGCACCCTCAAGGATCGCGGGCTGCTCCGGCTGGTCTGGGCGGGCGCCGGCTCGCGGGTGATCAAGTACCACCAGCTGCTCGACGAGGTGCTGGAGCTGGGCGAGGACGAGCGCGCGCTGCTCACCGTCCTGCTGTTGCGCGGGCCGCAGGCGCCCGGTGAGCTGAAGACCCGCACCGAACGGCTGCATCCGTTCGCCGATCGGGCTGTGGTGGCGGACTGCCTGGCCGGGCTGGCCGGCCGGGAGGAGCCGCTGGTCAGGGAGTTGCCGCTGCAGCGCGGCCAGCAGGACCGGCGCTGGGTGCACCTGCTCGGGCCGGTGCCGGTGGCCGCAGCCGCTCCGGCGGCCGACGAGGCCGAGCTGGAGACCGTGCTGCGGGACGGCGCCGCGGCCCGGGACGCCCGGGTGCTGGCCGCCTACGACGCGATCGCGGAACCCTATGCCGCAGCGGTGCTGGACGAGTTGATCGACCAGCCGTTCGACGTCTGGTTCCTGGAGCGGGTGGCGTCGCTGACCGAGGGGCCGGTGATGGATCTGGGTTGTGGCCCGGGGCAGATCGCCGCCTTCCTGGCCGACCTCGACCTGGAGGTGCACGGCCTGGACGCGTCCGGCGCGATGGTCGAGCAGGCCCGGGCCAACTTCCCCGACCTGGATTTCGGCGTCGGCCGGTTCCACCAGCTGCTGCGTCCGCGCACCGCCCCGGCGTGGGGGACGATCGTGGCCTGGCAGGCTTTCGGCCACCTCGCCCCGTCCGAGTTGGCACCGACCCTGCGGACGGTCGCCGGCACGCTGCGTCCGGGCGGGGTGCTCGCGCTGGCGCTGCAAGTGGGCGGGACGATCCTGCGGCCGTCCGAGCTGTTCGGGGTCGAGGTGGAGTTGGAGTTCGTGCTGCCCGACCGCGATCACGTGCTGGCCGCCTGCGCCGCCGCCGGGCTCACCGTGGCGGAGTGGTACGTCCGCGCCCCGCTGCCCGGCGAACCGCAGGCCGAGCGGCTCTATCTGATCGCCCGCACCACGGAGTGAACCCGCTCGCGGAGCCAGTAAATAGCGTGTGACTAGGTGGGACAAGGAACCGTCCCCGTGTCCCACGTGTCCCACTGGCCCTGGCGGAGGGTCAGGTGTTGGCTAGGAAGTCCTCGACCGCCCGGCGGATCTGCTGCTCGGCTGCATCGCGGGTCACGGTCGGAACGCCGTCGCCCTGCTGCGGGCCGTAGCGTCCGAAGAAGGCGTGGACGCCGCCGGCGATGGTCACCCGCCGGGTGTCGGACGGCAGCCGCTGCCAGGCCGCTTCCCGGGCGGCGGCGTTGACCACCTGGTCGTGCTCGCCGATCAGGCTGAGCACCGGCAGACCGGCGGCGGCGAGGTCGGCGCTGTCGCCGGGGTAGGCGGCGAACAGGATCAGCCCGGCGAGCCGGTCGGCGTGGCCGGCGGCGTACTGCGCGGCCATCGCACCGCCCAGCGAGTGCCCGGCCAGCACCACCCGCCGTCCCTCGGCGTAGCGCTGGATCAGGGCATCGGCCCGGTCCGGATCGGTCACCGCCAGGTCGAAGGAGAACTCCGGGATGACGGTGGGATAGCCGTCGGCGGCCAGCGCCCGGGCCAGCCATTCGTAGGCCTGCGGCCGCACCAGGCCGCCGGGGTAGACGATGACCATCAGGTCGCGGTCCGACGCCCCGGCCGGGGGACGGGCGACGATGGCCCGGCCACCGGCCTCCTCCAGGGTGACCGACGCCTGTGCTGCGGCCGGGTCGGTGATCGCGTCCTGCCCCAGCACCAGCGGGGGCCGGACCAGGATCGGCCAGGCCCAGCCGACCCCGAAGACCAGCGCCAGGCCGAGCAGGAACCCGACCACCTTGAGCACCCGCTTCATGGCGTCAGCGGTATCAGACGGGCTTCGTCAGGCTCAGCCATCGTTCAGCGGCGGCCCAGACCCGCCGCGGGCCGCCAGTGCAGACCGGCCTCGGGATCGACCAGCACCTCCTGCGCGGCGGCGATCCCGTCCACTTCCAGTACGGCGTCGGTCGGGAGCTGGCGCTTCAGCAGCGCCAGGCCGATCGGGCCGAGTTCGTAATGCCGCTCCGCGGTGCCCATCCGGCCGACCACCTTCCCATCGGCCAACACCTGCGCCCCGACCGCCGGCAACTCCTCGGCGCTGCCGTCCAGATGCAGCAGGGTGAGCCGCCGCGGCGGGCGTCCCAGGTTGTAGATCCGGGCCACCGTCTCCTGGCCGGGGTAGCAGCCCTTGGCCAGGTGGGTGGCTGGGCCGAGCAGCTCGCCGAGCGGGTTGGCCAGTTCGTTGGGGATCGCCTTCTCATCGGTGTCGAGGAAGGTCCGCGGGTGGCCGGCGGCGATCCGCAGCGCCTCCATCGCCCAGGTGCCCGCCCGGGTCTCGCCGAGCCGCTCCTCTACTTCGGTAGAGGGGATGACCTCGGGTGCCCCGCGGCCGGCGGGCAGGATCAGCCGGTGGTCGGGTCGCTCGGCGATCTCCACCCGGGCGGCGAACACCATCCGGCGCAGCCAGGCCAGCAGCGGGTCGGCGTGGCCGGGTTCGGTGTGCGCCCAGAAGGTCTCGCCGTCGTCCATCCCACCCAGCACGTGGACGATATGGCCCTGGTGGTCGAGCACGTAGCCGGTGACCGGCACGCCGGGCTGCAGGCCGTCGAAGTTCTGGCTGGTGATGTTGTTCAGCCAGCTCAGCCGGTCCCGTCCGGCGATCGAGAACACCGGACGGTGGGAGAGATCGACCGAGGCCTCGCCGGCCGTCAGCCGGCGCTGTTCGCGCAGCGGGTCGCCGTAGTGCCGGACGGCGCCGGCGTCCGGGCCCTCGACGTGGCGGACGGCGGTCACCGGCGCTCCAGCGTCGCCCAGAGATGCGGCTGCAGCTCGTGCTGATCGGTGGCCCGGTCGAAGGAGAACATCAGCTTGCCGTCCACCAGCCCGTAGAGCCGGCGTCCGGCGGTATAGGCGACAGCGGCGTCCTTGGTGCGGGCGACCGCGTCCGTCACCAGGTCGACCCGGCCCGGCTGGAGCTTGCCGAACCAGATCTCGGCGAAGCCGTCCGGGCTGCACATCATCACGTCGACATTGCCGTCGGCCAGCGGACGCCAGAAGCCGGTCTCCATCGCCAGCGCCTTCACCGGCCGGCCCTGCTCGTCCACCTCGAAGCTCTGCGAGAGGTAGTGCAGGTAGTCTCCGCCGTTGTCGGCGAAGTCGACCTGGATCGCGTAGGAGATCTTCTCCTCCCCGGGCCACTGCCGGTAGCCGGTGCCCTCCCAGCGGCCGCGCAACCAGGCCAGCCCCACCAGGGCGGGGTTCAGGTCGGACGGGATCTCGAACATCTCACTCCTTCTTGGCGCGGGCCAGCCGGACGATACCGATCACCGTCGCCACCAGCACCAACGCGCAGCCGATCACCACCACGGTGACCGTCACCGAATCCCCTAACAGCACCTGGGCAGAATACCTTCCCGGCCGGCGTTCAGGCCCGACCCGGTCGAGCTCGCGGCGCCCTCAGGGGTCCAGCAGGCGCAGCAGCTGACGCCGGGGTGCCTCCCCCCAGTCAGCCGCCTCGCCCGGGGTCGCTTCGGCGAGCGCGGCCAGCCAGGTCTCGGCTCGGTTGACCGGGTTGGTGACCGCCGCCGCGGCGATCTGCGATCGCAACTCGGCTGCTGAGGCGAGGTCGTCCCACACCGTGGCGTAGGCGTCGAGAACCTCGGCCCAAGGCACCTCGCCCCCGTCCTCGACCACCGCCTGCGGGACGCACAGCACCTCGACCGCCGCCGCCCACTGGGCGTCCCCGAAGTCGAACTGACTGCGATCGGCGGCGAAGACGTTCCGCGGATGCAGGTCGCCGTGCTGCAGGGTGACCGGCAGCGTCGCGGCGGCCAACTCGGCAGCGGCAGCGGCCACCCGATCCCGCTGGCCCGCCAGGCTGGCCGCTTCGTCGGCGCTCAGCCGTCCGGGATGGCCGGCCGGCAGCGAGCGCAGTTGGCGGAGCACCGCGTCGAACCGCTCCGGGACCGACCGCGGAGAGCAGTCCGGCAGTCCGGTGCCGAGCAGTGCCTCCCGATGCTGGGCCAGTTGGCGCTGCAGCCGGGCTGCCTGCCCGACCACGAACCGCCAGTCGGCCAGGGTTGGCTGGTGGTCGTCCCCCAGCGTGGGCCCGCGGTCAGCGGTGAGCAGCCAGCCCCGCTCGGCGTCGACCGCCAGCGGAGCGGCGATCCCGGACGGCATCAGCTCGGCCAGCAGTCGGTGCAGCGCGGCCTCGAAGGCCATCGGGGCGCAGTTCGCCTTGAACCACAGCAGACCGTGATCGGTCGGTGCCACCAACTGCGTCGACCAGGGCCGGACCCGCCGCTGCTCGATCGGGCCGGTCAGTTCCCGTCCGGCTTCGGCGACCCGGGCGCCGATCCAGCCGGTGACCTCCCCGAGCCACCCAGCCGACCGCACCCGCACCGAGAACGGCTCGCGCTCGCCCGTCGGATCCACCGCCACCTCAGCCACTCGGACACCGTAGCCCCGAGCCCCCACGCCAACCAGCCTCCTCACCCCGTGCCGCTGCCCCACCCCGCGCTGACGACCCGGGACACCGGACCCCTCCCCCAGCCCCCGGTGACCCCCGCCCCCCTCGCCCGCGA
>JAEXCA010000166.1 GCA_023393755.1 Actinomycetes bacterium
ACGCGCTCAGTGAATGGGCGGTGACAGCCGCCGAGCGCCGCGCTGAACACGACCCGCGCATGCTCGACGCCGCCAGCGCCCTCGCCGCCGCACAGACCGAGCAGGCGGCACTCAAAGACCGGCACGACCGCGAACGCCTCGCACTACTCGCGCAGGAACTTGCAGCCGAACGAGTGCGCCGAGACCCGATACGAGCACGGTTTATCCGCCCCGAGCGCGAAGCCCGCGACGCCCACGCGCAAGCAGCCGCCGTCCGCAAGGAAGCCGAAGAACTCCGCGCGCTCACACCCGCAGAAGCCGCCGCGCTGATCGAGACGAAGCGGGCAGCGGTAGAACAGACTCGACGGCTTGCCGATGAACGAGCACGGCGACTCCACGCGCCGTCTGCACCGGACACCACTCGAAGCGATCCGTACCCCGACCGTCCGGGCCTGGGACTCTGATCGTGAGTGCCGGGCGTGGGCGCTGTCAGCGCGTCTTCGCCCACACCGGGCCCCGGTGAACTCCGAACCGGCGCGCCAGCGCGTTCACGCTCACGCCCTGCGCGCGGGCTGTTCGCAGAGCGTCCACCTCCTCGTCGGTGAGGCGTGTTCGAGGTCGTTACTTTGGGTTAGGTCTACTTCGGTTGATTGGTGGCGCGTCGCGCAAGTTCCGGAAGCGGCCGCTGTTACGGAACACCCCGGGCCTTACGAGGGGATCACTTCGAGCCTGGCTTGGGCGGAGTTCCAGTGCTGTTTGAAGAGCCGCTCGATGCCGTCGAGCATGAGGTCGAGGGCGAACCGGAACTCGAACTCGTCGTCGCAACCGTGCCCGACGACGGTCTGGTCGTCGTGGGGAGTCGAGGTCGCGATGGTGGCGATGTTCGGGTAGGTCCGCGCCAGGTGCGCGCGCAGCTCTGCGGGCATCTCCGCGGGAGGGTCGACAGGCGTCCCACCAACCCGTACGGCTGCCTGATCGAAGAGTTCCTGGGTGAAGCCCCACATTCGACCGCCGAGCGCGTGCATCACGTGGTGGGTGAGATCGGCTGAGAAGCCGGCGTCCAGGAACGTGCCGATGAAGGACTCCAGGTAGTCCAGAACGGCCGGGGTCTGCTTGGTGCGGGTCTGGATCGCCTGGCGTGCCCAGCGATGGCGCCGGAAGGTGTGACGAGCGGAGAGGATCCGCAATCGGACGGCGTCCTTCCAGTTCTCGCCGGAAGCCGGGGGATCGATCTCGCGCACGATGACCTCGACCATGCCGTCGAGCAGGTCCTCCTTGTCGGTCACGTGTTTGTAGAGCGCCATCGGGACAACCCCGAGTTCCTGGGCGAGCCGACGCATGCTCAACGCCTCGATGCCGACCTCGTCCGCCAGGGTTACGGCCGTCTCAAGCACTTTCGCTCGGTTCAGCCGACCGCGCCGTGTCGCCGCTTGAGCTTCCATACGTCGCCCTCCGAGACGTCCCTGGGACTTGACGGGAGTACATCGTACGCCTCGGCCTTGATCGCCGACCGTCCTGTGCGCACCTCCGTTCTGGCAGCAGCTGAAACTGCGGCACTCGTCACCGCGCGCGATCGCCCGGTACGGAGTCGCCCGGAATGCGGGGTTCCACGGATGCCGGGTGCGGACGGCCGTCCCTACGGTGGCGACACGACACCAGAGTCAGGAGAAGTCGTGTGACCGGCTCAACTGTCCCGACCCGCGCAACGCGGGTCATGTTCGGGATCGGCTGGTGGGTGCTCGTCGTGCTCGTCGCACTGTTCGCGGTCAATCACATCCTGGGCATCTGGCTCTTCGCCAGTTCTCCGGACGAGCCACAGATGTTCGAGTTGTTCGGCGCCCTCAACCTGCTGTCCCTGGCGGTGCTGCTCGTTCCGTACCGCCGCCTGGAGCGCTGGGCGTGGTGGGCGATGTGGATCGGGATCATCCCGGTGGGACTTGTGCTCGCCTTCGGCGGGCCGGGCCTCGTCGGACTGATCTACATCGCCAGTTTCGGTGTGCTGACGCTCGCGCAGATCGCCACCCTGCCGCGCTTCCGGCACCCCGAACCTCGCTCGAGTCAGCCCTGAGTTCACACCCGCCGGAGGGTGCCGCGCGCAAGGTCCTTGTCGTGATCTCCGCCGTGCTTGTCGCCCTGGTGCTGCAGCTCCGCTTCGCCGGGCTGGCGTTCTTCAGCACGGACGCAAGCTGCGCGGGAGGTGACTACTCATCCCCCCGCCCCACGGAACGGGATCGAGCACGCCACGGCGAGCACCGCGAGGTGGGACGCCGCGAGGACGGCGACCCAGGCGCCACGCGGGGTGGTGAGCGCCAGCGCCTCGCCACCGATGAAGGGCACGGTGGCGACGACTCCGCCGAGCAGGGCGGCGGCGAGCGCGCCGACCAGGATCCGCGTCCAGCGCGGACCGGTGTGCCCCAGCGCGAACCCGCCGGCGATCGCCAGGAGGGCAACACCGACGGCGCCGCCACCGATCCCGGTCGTGAGGAACGTCCGGAGCGCCCCGGGCAGGGCGAGCGCGGCCGCCGCGAAGGCGAGCGGTGCGAGCCCGAACCACCGGAGCCCGCGGATCAACCCGGCCCAGCGCCGCGCTTCCGCCACGCCCAGTAGCGCGCCACACGCCCCGCCGGGCAGCAGGATCCCCGCCAAGGTGCCGACCCAGTCGACCTGCGGGTTCTCGCTGATCTGCCACATGTAGGCACGAAACGCCGCGGCCCAGGCGACGCCGGCAAGCGCGCCGACCGTCCCGAGATTCCAGTACTGCGGGACGCTGCGATCTGTCACGCGGTGGGTCCGCGACGTCGCGAACGCCGACCGGGTTCCGCGCTTCGGCACCGTCTCCGGGACGGGCTCACCGGGGAAGAGCGTGCGCCACTGCGTGACGAACTGTCGCCGGCCCACGACGAGGAACAGCAACCGGATCGGGGCCGGTGCGGCGGCGAAGAACTGCTGCCGCTCGGGCGGTTCCGAACCCTGCAGGAACATGCCCAGCTGCGGCATGAGTCGGCGCTTCGGCACCGAGCCGATGCTGTGGTCGCCGAGCTCCTTCAACTCCGCCGCGGTGATCACCCGATCGGCGACCGGCATCACCTCGACGACCTCACGCCGCAGGTGCACCTTCAGCACTGCCAGCATCCGCTCGTAGGCGTCCGCCAGCTGCTCTCCGGTGGCCGGGTCGGCGCTCACGCTCCACGACGCCAGCAGCGGTCCGGCTTCGTGCAGGAGCGCCTGGACCTGCTCGTGGTGCGCCTTCATCTGGCCGACGTGCAGCGCGCAGGCCGGGGCGCGCTGCGCCAGCCGATCCCACAGGTAGGTGTCCTCGGTGTCGTGGTGCGAGTGCAGCGTTGCGTCGAGGTCGCCGAGCCACTGGCCCACGTAGGTGCTGCGGGCAGTGTCGCCGGCAGCCACTCCACGGACCAGACCCCCTGCTCGCTCGTAGCACCAGAGAAAGCCGTTGTGCAGCATCCTCATGTCGTGGCTGGCGGTGCAGAGCAGCGGGCCGTCCGGCACCGGTGGTGGGGTCTCGTCGGCGTGCGGGACATAGAAGGTGGTCATGGTCGGCTCAGTTCATCTCTGGTGGCGGGGCTCGGCACGACGCTACGATTCCCCGAGCGACGGGGCATCCGGGGAATCACCGGAATCCCGTCGCGGTCGACACTCAGGGCAGGCACGGAGGGCGCGGAGCAGGGCCGGATCGGAGGCGGGCGATGTCATCCGGGACGGCGATGCCACCGAGCGACCAGGATCCCGCCGCCACGCCCCGTCCGCCGGACGGCGCATCGCTGCTGACGATCGCTCGCAACGAGCTTCGCTCCGGCTCGCTCGCCCGCGCCTGGGAGGCGTGCCGTGCCGCAGCGGCCCTCGGCCGGGCCACCGACGACGCGTTCCTCGTCGCGGACGCCGCCACCGTCATCGCCGAACCCGGGCTGATGATCCGCTTCACCACCGAACGGAATGCCCTAGCGCGCGAGGCGCTCGTCCGGCTCGGGGACCGCGACCCGGTGCGCTCCGCCCGGGTGCGCGCTGTGATCGAGGTGACGCGCAACCCCTGGTACCAGGTGCCCGAGCCGGATGGCGCGATGCGCTCGGAGACCGCGGACCTGCGCGTCGTGGAGCTGCATGCGGAGTACGTCCAGCACCTGCACCCCCGGTACCTCGAGGATCGTCGCCGGATCGCCGCCGAGATCGACGCGCTCGCGGTCGGCACCTATCGTCCGGTCGACGCCGCCTGGGCCACGCTCTACCGGCTGGAACTGGCGGCGCAGACCGGCTGGCGGCGTGAGCTCGACGCGGGCATGGTGCAACTGGCCGCGCTGACCCGCCATCTCGACTCGCCCGCGTGGCACTGGCGCTACCTGGCAGCCCAGCGTCAGGTGGCTCACATTGACGGGCAGCTCGGCGACGCCAGGGAGTTCGCCGAGCAGGCCCGGCGGGCCGGCGAGACGGCCGGACTGGAGGAGGCGGCCCACACCGACCTCATCTTCCGCTGGGAGCTCGCCCGGTGGACCGGTGAAGGGCTGGACGAGGTCGAGCGCGACGTTCGCCGCTGGCTCGCCGAGGCGCCGAACGACGCTCGCGGCTGGCACGCTCTCATCCTGCTCGAGATGGGGCGGACCGAGGAAGGGCTCGCCATCTGGCGCTCGCTCGCCCCGCACCTGGCCGAGATCCCGGAGCAGGCGCGCGAGTGGATCGTCGCGATGGTCGGCTGCGTCGACATCGCCGTGGCAGCGCGCGATCGCGAGTCGGCGGCGTTCCTGCGGGACGCGCTCGCGCCCTACGCCGAGCAGCACTTCATGGGCACGATCCTGACCGAGTACGGCGGCCCGATCTCCGGCCTGCTGGCCAAGCTGGAACTGCTGCTCGGGAACCGAGTGGAGGCGCGCCGGCTGGCCGCACAGGCGGCTCGTGCCGCGGAGGGCTTCCGCGCACCACGCTACGCGGCGCAATACGCCGCCCTGGCCGCCTCGCTGGGGGACCGCGGAGACGGGCTCTCCAGCCGGGAGCTGGAGATCGCCCGGCTCGTCTCCGAGGGGCTCTCCAACCGGGGGATCGCCGAGCGACTCGTCATCTCCGAGCGCACGGTGGAATCCCACGTGTCGAGCGTCTTCCGCAAGCTCGGGGTCAGCAGTCGCGCGGCGGTCGCGCGCCGCATCCTGGACGCCGAACGCTGAGGGTGGGTCCGAGCTGGGTCACGACCTGGCGGAGCAGGTGGCCGAGTGGCGATGAGTGGAGAGCGTCCTCCTGGTCGACCGCACCCGAATCCGAACGCAGCCGGCGTGCGTTCCTGACCCGAGGGCTCCCACGCTCACGCCGTCCGGGGCGCCGCACCCCTTGACAGCAGCCCGGCGGAAACGGTAGTTTTCTGCTCAAACGTTTCAGCATCCGTCTGCTGAACGTCTGTGCTGAAACGTTTGAGCGGAGCGGGAGGGTTCGTGGCCAGAGCGGTGTCGAAGGCGACCTTGAAGGATGTCGCCGAACGCGTGGGGGTGTCGGTGTCGGCGGTCTCGATGGCGCTGGCGGATCATCCCCGGATCGGGGAGAGCACCAAACGGCGGGTGATGCTGGCCGCCGACGAGCTGGGCTATGTCACGAACGCGGCTGCGCGAGCACTGCAGGCCAAGCGGGCGGGCGCGGTCGCGCTGATCGTGCCGAACACGAGCAGTCACGTGCTGGGCCATTCCTACTTCATGCATGTGCTCACCGGGGTCAACGAGGTTGCGCTGTCGCGGTCGGTCCAGCTCGTCCTGTCCACGAATGCCGATGAACTGAACGGGCAGGCCGCCTACGACCGGGTGCTCCGGTCGGGCCTGGTCGACGGCGCGATCGTGACCGGCGCGGCAGCCTCCGACCCGGGGATCGAGCACCTGGCGAACAGTGGGCTGCCGGTGGTCATGCTCGGCCGCTATCCCCACCTGCCCGATGCGGTCAGCGTGTGGACCGACGACATCGCGGGCTCCCGGGCGGCCACCGAGCACCTGATCGAGGAGCACGGACGCCGGCACCTGGTTCACCTCAGCGGCCCGCTCGACCATCGCAGCGCGATGGACCGCCGCGACGGCTTCGCCGGCGCCTGCGCCGCCCACGGCATCGAGGCGCGGGTCATCGAGGGCGACTACGGCGAGAACTCCGGGGCTGCCGCGATCGAGCGGTTCGGCGACCAGCCGGTCGACGGGATCGTCGCCGCCAACGACGAGATGGCGTTCGGCGCGCTCCAGGCGCTCCGGGCGCGCGGACTCGACGTGCCCGGCGACGTCGCGCTGATCGGCTACGACGACTTCGGGCTCAGCCGGGTGACGACTCCGGCGATCAGCACGGTTCACGTCCCGGCCGGCGACATGGCCCGGGTCGCCGCGGAGCAGCTCTTCCTGCTCCTGGAGGGCAAGCAGCCGGAGCCCTCCTCGACGGTTCCCCTCCGGCTCGAACTACGGCAGTCCTGCGGCTGCTGAACCACCCATCGCATCCCACCAACATTCAAAGGAGAAACACGATGCGCGTCCGAATCCCCACGGGGATCACCGCAGCCGCCCTGGCCTTCGCCCTGGCAGCCTGCTCCAGCCCGCAACCGGGGACCCCTTCCCAGACTCCTGAAAGTCAGCCCCCGACCACCGCCGCCCCGGCCGAACCGGTGCAGCTGACCCTGTGGACCGGCTTCACCGGCGGCGACCGGGGCGCCTACGAGGGTCTGGTGAAGACCTTCAACGAGACCCATCCCGCCATCCAGGTGACGATGGAGATCCAGCCGTGGGACACCATCGCCCAGAAGCTGCCCGCGGCCTGGGCCACCGGCCAGGGACCCGACCTGGCGACCCCGAACTTCGACCCGAACATCCTGGCGGAGTACCTGCGCACCAACTCGTTGCTGGCGCTTGACCAGCTGGGCACCGGCGAGGGCCAGATCGACTCCGCCGCGCTCGCCCCGGCGACCGTGGAGGCCTTCACCATCGACGGCAAGCTGTACGCCGTGCCGGCCAACATCGCGACCCTGCAGCTTTACTACAACAAGGGGCTGCTGCCCGAACCGCCGGCCACGGTGGACGAGTTCCGCGAACTGGCGAAGGCCACCACCAAGGACGGCGTCTACGGACTGTCGGTGGGGGAGCGGGAGACGATTCAGATGTGGCCGATCCTGCAGTGGCTGGACGGTGCCGACGTGGTCGACGAGAACAACTGCTCGCTGCTCGACTCGCCCGAGTCGATCGCCAGCCTGACCACCTGGGCGAAGCTCGCCGTCGACGGTGTCATGCCGGTCGGCCTGACCGGCGGCGAGTCCGACTCGGTGTTCAGCGCCGGCAAGGCGGCCATGCAGCTCAACGGTCCGTGGGCCGCGCCCGGCTACGCCGAGGCCGGCATCGACCTGGGCATCGCGCCGGTCCCGGAGGGCGTCGACGGCATGGCGACCCTGGCCTCGACCGTCCCGCTGGCGATCTCGGCCAAGACCAAGCACCCCAAGGAGGCCCAGGAGTTCCTGGCCTGGTGGGTGGGCAGGGACGCCCAGAAGCAGTTCGCGCTCGCCTCGGGCTTCCCGCCGGTGCGGACCGACCTGGGCGACGACCCGGAACTGGCCGCGAACGATGTCGTCGCCAAGTTCGCCGCCGCGCTGCCGAGCGCCCGGCTGTGGCTGTACGGCGTCCCGAACGCGGCGAAGATCGACTCCGAGGTCTACGTCTCGCTGATCGCCGAGATCACCCGGGGCGCGGACGTGGCCACCGCCGCCAAGGCCGCCAGCGAGAAGCTCAACGCGCTTTCCGGCTGCGGCAAGTGACCCCTGCCGGATCCGCAACCCTGGGGGCGGACGGGATCACCCCCCGTCCCGCCTGCCCCCGGGCTCGCCGAGCCTGGTACCGCGACCGGGCGGCCTGGCTGTTCGCCGCCCCCAGCCTCACCATCATCGGCGTCTTCATCATCTGGCCGATCGTGCAGTCCTTCCGGTACAGCCTCTACGACTGGGTGATCGGCGCCGACGAGCAGGAGTGGGTGGGGCTCGGCAACTACGCCGCCCTGCTGACCGACGAGCTGTTCTGGAGTGCCCTGCGGGTGACCCTGGTGTTCGCGTTCGCCTCGGTCGTGCTGCAGCTCGTGCTCGGCTACGCGGCCGCCGCCGCCCTGCTGCGCGACAGCTGGCTGACCAAGACCGTCCGGTCGATCTTCTTCTTCCCGACCATCGTCGCGCTGGCCACCATCGGCATGGTCTGGCGGTTCCTGCTCGACGCCAACATCGGGCTGGTCGCCGGCCTCACCAGCCTGCTCGGCGGTACCCCGATCGGGTGGTTGCAGGATCCGGACCTCGCCCTGCCCACCCTGATCTTCGTCAACGTCTGGAAGAACGTCGGCTTCACCATGGTGATCCTGCTCGCCGGGCTCAAGGGCGTCCCGCAGAACCTGTACGAGGCCGCCCGGATCGACGGCGCCCGGGGCTTCCAGCTCACCCGCCACATCACCCTGCCCAGCATCCGCCCGACCATCCTGCTGGCCGCCATCATGCTGACCATCAACTCCCTGCAGGTCTTCGACCTGGTCTACGTGATGACCGGCGGCGGGCCGCTGAACAGCACCGACACCCTGGTCACCATGCTCTACCGGGAGGGCTTCGTGTACTTCAACCAGGGCTACGCCTCGGCCATCGCCTGGGTGCTGTTCCTGCTGATCCTGGCCGTTTCCGCCCTGCAGCTGCGGCTGATGAGGTACGACGATGTCGACTAGGGCCAACCGGATCGTCAGGTGGGCCGCCCTCGCCGTCGGCGTCGCGCTGGCGGTCGTCCCCTTCGTCTGGATGGTCGGCGGCAGCTTCCGCAGCGAGGCCGACCTGTACGACAACCCGGCCCGGCTGCTGCCGCTGAACTGGAGCCTGCACGGCTATCAGGCGATCTGGGACGAGCTGCCCTTCGCCCGGCTGATCCTCAACAGCTTCATCTTCGCCGGTGGCACCACCCTGCTGTGCCTGCTGTTCGACTCGCTGTGCGCCTACGCCCTGGCCCGGATCCCGTTCCGGGGAGCCAAGGTCTGCTTCTGGCTGGTCATCCTCACCCTGATGGTGCCCTTCCAGGTCACCCTGATCCCGGTCTTCATCCAGCTGTTCAACCTCGGCTGGCTCGACACCTACCACGGTCTGATCATCCCGCGTGCCACCAGCGCGTTCGGCATCTTCCTGCTGCGCCAGTTCTTCATCTCGATCCCGCGCGAACTCGATGAGGCCGCCCGGATCGACGGCGCGGGGCATCTCCAGATCTACGCCCGCGTGATCCTTCCGCTGGCCAAGCCCGCGCTGGCCACCCTGGCCGTCCTACACTTCATGAACCTCTGGAACGACCTGCTCTGGCCGCTGATCATGACCAACTCCACCGACATGCGCACCCTGCCCGCCGGCCTCACCCTGTTCGGCGGACAGCACGTCGTCGACCATGCCGTCCTGCTCGCCGGCGCCACCATCTCCCTGCTGCCCATCGCCGTCGCCTTCGTCCTGGCGCAGAAGTACTTCGTCGCCGGCGTGGCCACCACCGGGCTGAAATGACCCCCGCCATGTACCCCCCCGACCACGACCTGGTCCTCGGCCTGGGCATCGAGGACACCTGCGTCTACCCTCCCGACCAGGCTCGCCCGCCGCTGGACGAGCACGACCTCACCGACCACAACCGGAACTGGGCGGCCGATCTCCGCCTGGCCGCTGAGCTGGGCGCCACCACGCTGCGGTACGGCGCCAGCTGGCCCCTGGCGCATCCCGCGCCCGGACGCTTCGACTGGGGCCAGCTCGACCGGGTGATCGAACGCTCCGAGGAACTCGGCCTGCAGCTGATCATCGACCTGGTCCACTACGGCACCCCGACCTGGCTCGCCGGCGCCTTCGCCGACCCCGGCTACCCCGCCGCGATCGAGGAGTTCGCGGCCGCGCTGCTGACCAGGTACCGGGGATGGCTGCACGGCCTGACGCCGCTCAACGAGCCGCTGACCACCGCCTCGTTCTGCGGTCTGCGCGGGGTGTGGCCGCCCTACCTCACCGGCTGGGAGGGCTGGACGCGGGTGGTCGTCCCGATGGCCACCGGGATCGCCCGCACCACGGCGGTGGCCCGCGAACTGGCGCCGACGGTGACCGTCGTCCACGTCGAGGCCTCGACCCTGGTCACCGCCGCCGCTGCCGAGCTCGAGGACCACGCCCGCCTTCTCACCCGGCTCGGCTGGCTGCCCACCGACCTGGCACTGGGCCGGGTGACGCCGCAACACCCGATGCACCCCTGGCTGCTCCGGCAGGGAACCCGGCCGTCCGACCTCGACTGGCTGGTCGAACACGCCGCCGAGCCGGACGTGATCGGGGTGAACTACTACCCGAACCTCACCCCCCGCCAGGTGGTGGCCGGCCCGGACGGCCCCACCCAGCTCGCCCACAACCGCTGGGACGAGGGCCTCGCCGATGCCCTGCGGGGGTTCGCCGGCCGCTACCGGCTCCCGCTGGCGATCACCGAGACCAGCATCGAGGGGGAGGACGATCTCCGCCGCCGATGGCTGCTCGACTCGCTGAGGACGTGCCGACGCCTGCGCGCGGAGGGGATGGACCTGCGGGGCTACACCTGGTGGCCCCTGTTCGACTTCATCGACTGGTCCTGGGCCTCGGGCGGGGCGAACGTCGAGGAGTTCGCGGTGGCGACGGTGGACACCGACGGGACCGCGGTCATCGCCGCGGCCGAACCCCTGGGCGTCCCGGAGCAGGGCCGGACGCCGTTCCTGCGTCGGATGGGCCTGGTCCAGCTCAACGAGACCGGGGACGGCGCGCTGCAGCGTGCGCCGATCGGCGCCGCCAGGCTGTTCGCCGACGCCGCCCGGGCATGGGCGGAGCCGTGACCGCGCTGTGGCCCGGCTACTTCGCCGACCCCTTCGTGCTGCGGTTGCCCGGGGGCGGCTACGTCGCGTACGGCTCCGGCCCACCGGCGAAGGGGGCGGCCAGCGGCTCCCGCGTCTTCGAATGCCTGACCTCGCCCGACCTGATCCATTGGGAAAGCGCCGGTCAGGTGCTGAACCGGCTGCCACCCGCCGCCGGCGACGAGTACTGGGCACCGGAGGTCGCCCACCGCGACGGCGCCTGGTGGCTGTACTACTCCGTCGGCCACGGGATCGAGGGGCACCACCTCCGGGTCGCCCGGGCTGACCGTCCCACCGGCCCCTTCACCGACACCGGCGTCAACCTCACCCCCGGCGAGACGTTCGCCATCGACGCCCACCCGTTCCGGGCCGCCGCCGGACGCGGGTCCCTGTACTTCGCCCGCGACGTCCTCGACCACGGTAGGCCCGGCACCCATCTCGCCGTGGCTCCACTGGACGAACCCACCCGGCTGGGTGCGACCATCCCGGCGCTGCAACCCGATGCCGACTGGCAGCTCTACCAACGCGACCGCAGCATGTACGGCCGACGGTTCGACTGGCACACCCTCGAGGGGCCCGCGGTCGTCCGGCGCCACGGCCGCTACTGGATGACCTACTCCGGTGGCGCCTGGACCGGGGCCGGCTACGCGGTCTCCTGGGCCACCGCCGACCATCCGCTCGGCCCGTGGATCCACGCGCCGGCCGGCAGCCCGCCGCTACTGGCCACCGGGGGAGCGCTGATCGGGCCCGGCCACAACTCGTTGACGCTCTCGCCGACCGGGCATGATCTGATCGCGTTCCACTCCTGGGACGCGACCCACACCAACCGGCTGCTGCGCCTCGCCCGGATCAGCTTCGGGGCGGATCGTCCCCGGGTGCTGGAACCATGGGGGAGCGGGCGTCAGGAAGGGACTGGGGAAGAATGGCTCCCCCGCCTGGACTCGAACCAGGAACCTGCGGATTAACAGTCCGACGCTCTGCCAATTGAGCTACAGGGGATTGCGCGGCGCTACGTTACCAGCAACCTCAGGCCAACCCGAAATCGGCCTCGGCCGCCGCCAACTCCTGGTCGATCCGGGCCTGGGTGGCCGGGTTCCGGGGATCGACGCCGGGGCCCGGGAGCGCCTGCCAGGCCGTCTCGTCGACGCCGGGCTCGAGGTTGCGGCGCAGCGCCAGGGTGACGTATTGGCCCGGTTCCAGCTCGACCCGGCGGCTGATCACCACCGAGGCGCTGACCCGCTCGTTGAACAGGTCGGCGAACCGGCCTCCGCCCTCCAGGACGGCCTCGTGCGCGACCCCGTCCGCGTCCAGCCAGGTCAGCCGGCCGCCCTGACTGTCCCACTGCCCGGTGGCCACCCGGTGCCAGGGGAAGGATCGCCAGGACTCCCCGTCGCCCAGCAGCATCGCGCCGCTCAGGCCCACCACCCAGCCGTCGGCGGTGGGTGCCCAGGCCAGGATGGCGGGACGGCGGCCGAGGAAGGCGGCCAGGGAGGCGAGAACGCGGCGATCCAGCCGGCTACCGGTGAAGCGGGACATCTCCGGCTGCTACGCCTTGACCCCCATCACCTCGTCGATGGTCTGGGCCAGGACGGGGTGCACGGTCAGCGCGGAGCCCTCGGCGCGGGCGGGCAGCGCGTGCAGCGCCGCCAGGATCTGCTCGATCGCCTGCTCGTCGGTGATCTCGCCGGTGTCGACCACCAGGTCGTAGTTCTCGTGCTTGGACCAGTTGGCGCCGTAGTAGCGCCGGGTGAACTTGCGCCGCAGCTTGTCGTCGGCCTTCACCCGCTCCTCGGCGGTCTCCAGGTCGGTGCCGTCGCGCTTGGCGATCCGCGCCACCCGCGCCTCCAGCGGTGCCTCCACGAAGACGTTCAGCACGTCCGGGACCCCCTTGAGGACGGCGAACGCGCCGCGTCCGAGGATCACCACGTTGCTGCGCGCCGCGATCGCGGCGATGGTCTCGTTCATCATCTCGATGGTGAGCGCCGCGTTGTCGCTGAACAGGTCACCCAGGGACGGCAGTTCGTTGTACAGGTCGTTCAGCCGGACCAGGCCGTACTGCCGGATCACCCGATTGATCGTGGACTTGTCCGCGAACTCCCAGCCGAGTTCCTTGGCCAGCCCGCGCGCGATCCGCGCGCCGCGGCTGCCTGCCTGACGCGAAATGGTGATGACTGCCATGAGGTGTCCTGTCTGTGGGGAGCGGTCGCCGCTGCCGAGGGCGGTCTTTGATTTTACCGTGCCCGCTGCGGGGTTGGGGAGGTGGCAGTTCCCGGCCGGACAGCCCGGCTAGAGGCGGGAGTTCGGGGTGGGGGAGCCCGGCCCCCCGGAGGGCGATTCCGACCCACCCGGCGACGGCGCGCCCGACTGGCTCGACTCCCCGGGCGAGGGCGACGGCGGGGGGGCCGAGTCCGATCCGGACGGGGACGGCGAACCGGAACTCGGCGACGGCGAACCCGAGCCTGAGGACGACTGGCTGGGCGACGGGGATCCGCTCGACGGTGACGGCGAACCGCTGCTGGGGGGCGGGGACCCGCTCGACGGTGGCGGAGAGCCGCTGCTCGGCGGCGGCGAACCGGTCGGCGGCACCGGTGGCGGCGGCGAGGTCTGCGGCGCCTGCTGGAAGATCAGGATGGCGATCAGGACGGCCAGTGCGGCCAGCAGCATCATCAGCAGCCAGGAGACCAGGATACTGAGCCAGCCGGCGCGATCGTGCCGGCCCGGCCACGGCAGCGGCCACAGCCGGGCGACCCCGGGGCGGGTGTGGTCGATCCAGTGCAGCCGGTAGGCCGGCCCGCTCGGCGTCCCCTGCAGGGGTAGCCGGGAGAGCTCCACCGCCGCCAGGATCCGATCGGCCTCCGCCAGCGCCGCGGGGCTGCCGTCGTAGGCCAGCGCCACCCAGGGTGCCAGCGGCGGATCGTCCGGGCCGACCGGGTCGTCCGCTTCCTCCCGGCTGCGGTGGCCCAGCCTGCCACCGGACTGCCCGCGTCCACCCCGGGCGATGACGGTGTCGATGTGCAGCTTGTCGACCTCGCCCGCCAGCCGGTCCCGGGCGGCCGGTTCGGCGGCGGCGCCCTCGGAGAGCAGGATGAGCATCACCGAGGTCGACTGGTCGTCATGGGCGACGTAGGTCACCCCGGACGGCGCGGCGGTCAGCCGGGCGTCCAGCCAGAAGTCGCCGACCTTCGGCGGATCGTCCCGCCACAGCGGTGAGAGCCGCGGCAGGTCACCATCCGCGGGCGGCTGTGGCGTCGTCATCGGTTCCCATCGTGGAGCGGGCGGGTCTTTCCTACCCCGCCCATTGTGCCAGCCCTAAAACCGCAACGAGCCGGGGTGGAACCGGACGGTATCGTGGTCGCTGCACGTCACAGACCTCTGATCACACCAGGAGCGCAGTGAGCAACCCGATGCAGCCGCAGGGCTATCCGCCGCCGCAGGGCCAGCCCTACCCGCCGCCCGGCCCGCCGCCGGCCCGTCCGGCACCGCCGCCAGCGCCCCCGACCACGGATCCGGCGATCAAGGAGGCCGCGGCGCTGCTCGGTGACGCGATCGCCCAGGTGCAGCGGGTGATCGTCGGTCAGGAGCACATGGTCGAACAGCTGATGGTCGGCCTGCTGGCCAAGGGGCACGTCCTGCTGGAAGGCGTCCCGGGTGTCGCCAAGACCCTGGCGGTGCGCTCCTTCGCCACGGTCGTGGGTGGCGACTTCGCCCGCATCCAGTTCACCCCCGACCTGGTCCCCTCCGACATCGTGGGCACCCGGATCTACTCCGCCAGCCAGGAGAAGTTCGACACCGCGCTCGGCCCGGTGTTCGTCAACTTCGTACTGGCGGACGAGATCAACCGGGCGCCGGCCAAGGTGCAGTCGGCGATGCTGGAGTTGATGGCCGAACGCCAGGTGTCGATCGGCGGCACCACCCATCCGGTGCCCGAGCCGTTCATCGTGATCGCCACCCAGAACCCGATCGAGTCCGAGGGCGTCTACCCGCTGCCCGAGGCCCAGCGGGACCGGTTCCTGCTCAAGGTGGACGTGCCCTACCCGCGCGGCAACGAGGAGTTCGAGATCCTGCGCCGGATGAGCGTCAACCCGCCCAAGCCCAGCCCGGTGCTCGATCCGGTCAAGGTCAAGGCGCTGCAGGACCAGGCTTCCGGCATCTTCGTCCACAACCTGGTGGCGGAGTACATCGTCCGGCTGGTGCTGGCCACCCGTACCCCGGACGAGTTCGGCATGCCCGACCTGCTGCCGGTGATCCAGGTCGGCTGTTCCCCGCGTGCCACCCTCGGCCTGGTCGCCGCCGCCCGCGCGCTGGCGCTGATCCACGGCCGCGACTACGTCCTGCCGACCGACGTCCAGGCGATCGCCAAGGACGTGATGTCGCACCGCCTGGTGCTCGGCTTCGACGCCGTCGCCGACAACATCACGCCCGCGCAGGTGGTGGAGCGGATCATCGCGATGGTGCCGCCGCCCACGCCGGTCTGGAACCAGCAGCAGCGTCAGCCGCAGCGGTACGCGCAAGGCTGAGGCGGGGCGTGTCGACTCCCGGTTTCGCCCCACCGCCCGATGACCTCGGGGCGGTGCGGTCGGTGCTGGCCGAGCCCACCGCGCCCACCCTTCCGCTGCACAAGCTCGCTCCGGAGGCCGCCCTGCGGCGGCTCGAGCTCGCGGTCGTCCGGCGGCTGGAGGGCTTCCTGCACGGCGACCACCAGGGCCTGCTGCCCGGTCCCGGCTCGGAATCCAGCGACGCCCGCGAGTACGTCCCCGGGCAGGACGACGTCCGCAAGATCGACTGGGCGGTCACCGCGCGGACGACCGTCCCGCACGTCCGGGACACGATCGCCGACCGGGAACTCGAGGTGTGGGCGTTGCTGGACGTGACGCCGTCGATGAACTGGGGCACCGAGGGCGTCACCAAGCGCGACCTGGGGATCGCGGCGGTGGCCACGATCGGCTTCCTCTCCCAGAAGATGGGCGACCGGTTCGGCGGCCTGATCATGCGTCCGGACTCGCTGAAGCGGTTGCCGGCCCGCTCCGGGCGGACGGCGCTGTACGGCCTGCTGCGCCGCATGCTGACCGAGCCGATCGTGACCGACCGGACCACCGGGCCGTTCGACCTGGCCGCCGGCATCGAGCGGCTGGCCCGCACCGAGCGGCGGCGGGGGATGAGGCTGGTGGTCTCCGACTTCCTGACCGCCGGCGACTACGAACTCGACCCCAACGTGCCGCCGGACTGGGAGCGTCCGATACGGCATCTCTCGATCCGCAACCAGGTGCTGGCGATCGAGGTGGTCGACTCCCACGAGGCGTCCTTCCCGGATGTCGGCGACCTGCTGATCCGCGACCCCGAGACCGACTTCGAGCGGTACGTGAACACCAGCGACGATGCCGCCCGGGCACGGATGGACGCCGCCGCGGCGGCCCAGCGGGAGCGGATCCGGGTGGCGTTGCGCCGGGCGGGCGCCGCCCACATCCAGTTGCGTACAGACAGAGACTGGGTACATGACATCGCGCGTTTCGTGCTCTCCTACCGGCGGACGGCAGCCATGCTGCACCAGCCGCCCCAGGGGGTGAGCAAGTGAACTTCGAGCTGAGCTTCCTCAACCCCGAGCGGCTGTGGGTGCTGCTGGTCGTGCCGCTGGTGATCGTGGGCTACGTGTTCGCGGTGCTGCGCAAGAAGAAGGCCGGGATGCGCTACACCAACACCACGCTGCTCTCGCAGGTGATGCGCAAGCAGTCGCAGTGGCGGCGGCACCTGGCGGTCGCGCTGTCGCTGGCGGCGCTGGTCGCGCTCGGTGCGGCCTGGGCCAGGCCCAACGGGGTCGACATGATGCCCCGGGAGCGGGCCACGGTGGTGCTGGTGATCGACATCTCCCAGTCGATGCGGGCCACCGACGTCCAGCCGAACCGGCTGGACGCCGCCAAGCAGGCGGCGATCGCCTTCGCCGAGACGCTGCCGGCCAAGTTCAACCTCGCCCTGGTCAGCATGTCGGGCAGCCCCGCCGTCCGGCTGCCACCGACCCTGGACCGGGTGATGGCCCGGCAGGCGATCAGCACCATGAAGGTGCAGGATTCGACCGCGATCGGGGAGTCGATCTACACCGCCATCTCGGCGCTGCAGATGGCTCCGATGGGCGAGGACGGCAGCATCGCGCCGGGCGCGATCGTGCTGCTCAGCGACGGCCAGAACACCGCCGGCCGGGCGCCGCTGCAGGCCGCCGCCGAGGCGCGGAAGGTGAAGGTTCCGATCTACACCATCGCCTACGGCACCGAGAACGGCTACGTCGACCTGGACGGCAAGCGCGAGCGCGTGCCGCCGGACACCGCCCTGCTGCGCACCATCGCTCAGATGACCGACGGCGAGGCGTACGAGGCGGAGAGCCTGCCCGAACTGGAGCGGGTCTACGCCAATATCGGCAGCGAGGTCGGCATGGTCCCGGTCAAGAAGGAGACCACGGCGCTGTGGGCCGGCTACGGCCTCGCCTTCGCCGTGGTGGCCGCGCTGGCCGCGGTCTCGCTGGGAGCGAGGTGGCCGTGATGGATCCCTGGCTGCAGTTCATGCGTCCCGAGCGGCTGTGGTGGCTGTTGATCATCCCGGTTCTGCTGCTGCTCTACTTCGGCTTGCTGTGGCGCCGCCGCTCCCGCGCCCGGCACCGCGCGATCGGCAGGCTGGAACGGGTGCTGCCGCAACAGCAGGCCTGGAAGCGCCATCTGGCGGTCGGCGCCGCGGTGCTCAGCCTGGCCGCGCTGAACGTCGCCTATGCCCAGCCGAAGGGCCAGGTGGAGGTGCCGCGGGACCGCGCGACGGTGGTGCTGGCGATCGACGTCTCCCGCTCGATGCTGGCCGAGGACGTCCTGCCGAGCCGGCTGGACGCGGCCAAGGAGGCCGCTCAGGGATTCCTGACCATGCTGCCGGACGGGTTCAACGTCGCGCTGGTCAGCTTCGCGGCCACGCCGGTGATCGTGGTGCCGCCGACCACCGACCGGGGTATGGTCGCGGCCGCGATCCAGAACCTGGAGGTCGCCCCGTCCACCGCGATCGGGGAGGGGATCTACTCCTCGCTGGACGCGATCGCCCAGGCGCCGCCCGATCCCGAGCACCCCGACGACCCCGCCCCGGGGGCGATCGTCCTGCTGAGCGACGGTTACTCCAACCTGCCACGCCCCTCCGACCAGGCGGCCCGGGAGGCAAAGGAGCTCGGGATCCCGATCTACACCATCGCGTACGGCACGCCGAACGGCTGCGTGCAGAGCGGTGGCCAGTGCGAGCCGGTGCCGGTCGACCACTACGAGCTGGAGCAGATAGCCCGGATCTCCGGGGGCAAGAAGTTCTCCGCCGGCAGCAGCGCCGAACTCAAGCAGGTCTACGAGTCGATCGCCAACACCGTCGGGTACGTGAAGGAGGACCGCGAGGTCACCGAGCAGTACGCCGGCTACGCCCTCGCGTTCGCCATCCTGGCCTCGCTCGCGGTGGCCTCGCTGGCCTCCCGCTGGCCGTAGGCGAACTCTGTTCGACGAACATGGTGTGGCGTGTGGTGCGATGACGCACCGTTTTTCACACTATGTTGCCCTGGAGGAGCGGCGGGGGCGGGGACTGGTGCTGGTGTGACGGGTGGGGCACAATAGAACATCCCTTCGGGTCGAGAGCGCTGGGGAAGGCTCATCTCGGCGAAGGGGAAAGACAAATGGAGACCACGCGCGGGATCGTCTGGATCCACTCCGCGCCCACTGCGCTCTGCCCGCACATCGAGTGGGCGGTGAGCGCTGCCGTGGGTTCCCCGATGCGCTTCGACTGGATACCGCAGCCCGCTGAGCCGCGCTCGATGCGGGCCGAGTTCGCCTGGTCCGGCGATCCCGGCTCGGGCGCCGAACTGACCAGCGCGCTGATGCGCTGCCAGCGGGCCCGGTTCGAGGTGACCGAGGACGGCACCCGCAACACCGATGGCATGCGCTGGGCCTACACCCCGTCCCTGGGGATGTTCTCGACGCCGATCGGACGGGGCGGCGACGTGCTGGTGCACGAGAACCGGATCAAGCGCGCCCTGATGGCCGACGCGCTGGGCGGCAAGCCCATCCACGACGCGCTGAACGAACTGCTGGGCACCGACTGGGACGCCGAACTGGAGGTCTTCCGGCACGCCGGCGACGACGCTCCCGTCCGCTGGCTGCACCGGGTGAGCTGACCCGGTCCGGCGACCCTTCGAGACTCCGCGCGTTGCGCGGACCTCAGGGATCGCCTTTCCGATGGCTGAGGTCGGCCGCAGGCCGAGTCCTCGGCTACCCCTCAGGCGGTGAGGTTGGCGTTGGTCACCACGACCGCGACATTGGCGCCGCCGAAGCCGAAGGAGTTGTTCACCGCCGCCAGATCGCCCGGCGGCAACGGCCGCGCGACGTTGGCCGCGATGTCGATGCCGAGACCGGGCTCGGGGTTCTCCAGGTTGATCGTCGGCGGCACCATCCGGTCGCGCAGCGCCAGCACCGACGCCACGGTCTCCAGGGCACCGGCGCCACCCAGCAGGTGACCGGTCATCGACTTGGTCGAGGTGACCACGCAGCCGTCGGTCGCCGCGCCCAGGCCCTGACGGATCGAGCCCGCCTCGGTGACATCGCCCTGCGGCGTCGAAGTGCCGTGCGCGTTCACGTGCTTGATGTCGGAGGCCTGCAGGCCGGCGTCGATGATCGCCTTCCGCATCGCGCCGAACTGGCCCTCGCCGGAGGGATCGGGCTGCACGATGTCGTGGCTGTCGGCGCTGATCCCGGCACCGGCCAGGGTGCCGTAGATCTTCGCGCCGCGGGCCCTGGCGTGCTCCAGGGTCTCGATGATCATGATCGCCGAGCCCTCGCCCATCACGAAGCCGTCGCGGTCGACGTCCCAGGGACGGGAGGCCCGCTCCGGCTCGTCGTTGCGCCGGCTGAGCGCCTGCATCTGGCCGAAGGCGGCCATCGGCAGCGGGTGGATGGTGGCCTCGGTGCCGCCGACCACGGCGACCTCGGCGCGGCCCAGCCGCAGCTGGTCCAGCGCCAGCGCGATCGCCTCGTTGGAGGAGGCGCAGGCCGACACCGGGGTGTGCACCCCGGCCTTGGCATGCACCTGGATGCCGACGTTCGCCGCCGGGGCGTTGGCCATCAGCATCGGGATGGTGAACGGGCTGACCCGGCGGTAGCCCTTGTCGCGCTGCACGTCCCAGTTGTTCAGCAGGGAGTGCAGGCCGCCGATCCCGCTGGCCAGCGAGACGATCAGCCGCTGCGGGTCGACGTCCGCCTGCTCCTCGGCCTCCCAGTCGAAGCCGGCGTCCGTCCAGGCCTCCTGGGCGGCGATCAGCGCGAGCTGGGTGGAACGGTCGAGCCGGCGGGCCTTCACCCGGTCGATCACCTCGGAGGGATCGACCGCCACCGAGGCGGCGATCTTGGCGGGCAGTTCCTCGGCCCACTCCTCGGCGATCCGGGTGACTCCGGACTTCCCGGCCAGCAGGCCGGCCCAGGTGGAGGCCAGGTCGCCGCCCAGCGGGGTGGTGGCGCCGAGGCCGGTGATCACAATCTCAGTCATGACTCTCCGCAGGTCGGGGAAATGCGTGGCGATCGGGAGATCGCGGAAGGATCGTGGCCGAGCCTGCCGAGTCCGCTCGGCAAGCCCTGGCCACTACCGGTGTTCATCGTCCCGGCGTTGCCGCGGGACGATGATGTCGCCGTTGGCCGGGCGCGGCCCGGGCGGGGCGGCGGGGGGTGGGGGTCAGCGGGGGG
>JAEXCA010000213.1 GCA_023393755.1 Actinomycetes bacterium
CGTCGATGAACGGCTGGAACACCGGGTCGTCCAGCCTGCGGGTGCGGCGGCCTTCGCGCTCCAGCCGGGAGGCGTAGATGTCCCGTCCCTCCGCCCGGTCACCGGCGGCGCTCCCCCTTCCGCCGCCCTGGTCCTGTGGCCACTAGTAGTAAGCAGCCTCGGGTGGGTCCAGCAATCGGTTCCGGCAGTCATCGGGCAATTGCCCAAGCTCGGCCGGCTGGGCGCGGTGCAGGTCAGGAAGCGTCCGCCTGGTCGAGTTCCTTGAGGTAGTTGTAGATGGTGAACCGGGAGACCCCCAGGGCCCGGGCGGCCCGTTCCACCGACTCGCGGAGGATGAAGAAGCCCCGTTCCTTGAGATCCTGGACGACGCCGAGCTTGTGGCGCTTCTGCATCAGGTCGACCGGCACCTCGACCGTCGCGATCGCCCGCGCGAGGAGGTCGTCGGCGAGGTTGTCCACGTCCGGCATGAAGTGCTCGTTGCCGTCCGGATCGGGGACGGGTTCGCTGGCGGAGAAGGGGAGCATGGCCGCGGCCAGGTCGGCGAGGATCCTCCAGTACCTGGTGTCGCAGTTGATGCAGAGGGCGGCGACCGGCTCCCCGGCGGACGTCCGGAAGATCAGGGTCGAGCTGAGCAACTCGCGGCCGTCGGGGGCCCGGCTGACATAGCCGATGCGGCTCTCGAGGTGCTTCTGGGCACTCCCGCGCAGCAGCAGGTCCGTTGCCGGTCCGCCGATGGTCCGGCCGGTGACGCAACCCGCCAGCGCGACGATCGAGTTGGGCAGCAGGCGGAGGTCGTGCAGTACCACCTCGCAGTCCCCCGGGATGATGGCGGCGAGGGGTTCGACGAGGGAGGAAAGGGTTCGGAGAACCGTCCCGGCTTCATCCCGCAGCTCACCGTCGACGGCATCCGTCAGGGGGTCGAGCACCGACACGTCGAACTCCTCGCGCTGGATCCTGGCTCTCATCGCTGTGCCGCTGTCACTGTAGCTGAGGCGACCGGATTGCCGAACATGTTGAGACTTTATCAAGTCTGTTGACAGCTTCAACATTGTGTTTTAGTGTGCAACTTGGGTAGGAAGTTACGACCGGCTTTCGGCTTCCTGCCCGCCCACCGGCGCTGAGGCCGGCGGCGCCAGTACGAGTCAAAGGAGATAGCTGGTGAAGTACATCGCTGAGCCGTTCAAGATCAAGATGGTCGAGCCCGTGAGGATGACCACCACCGCGTACCGTCGAGAAGCCATCGCGAGGGCCAACTACAACGGCTTCGCCCTGGCGGCCGAGGACGTCTACATCGATCTTCAGACCGACTCCGGCACCGGCGCCATGAGTGACGCCCAGTGGGCCGGCATGATGCGCGGCGACGAGGCCTACTCCGGTGGCCGCAGCTACTACCGACTGCTGGAGACCGCCAAGGACATCTTCGGCTACGACTACATCCAGCCCGTCCACCAGGGCCGTGCCGCGGAGAAGGCGCTGATGCCCATCCTGGTCAAGCCCGGGCAGTACTTCCTCTCCAACACCTTCTTCGACACCACCCGCGGGCACGTCGGGCTGGCGGGCGGCCGGCCGGTCGACCTGGTGTGCCCCGAAGGCCTGGACACCACGACCTACGCCGATTTCAAGGGCAACATGAACGTCCCGGCCCTTCGCGCGTTCATCGCCGAGCACGGCGTCGAGAACATCGCCGGCATCGTGATGACCATCACCAACAACTCCGTCGGTGGCCAGCCGGTCTCGATCGCCAACATGCGGGAGGTCGCCGAGGTCGCCCGCGAGACCGGACTGCCGCTGGTGATCGACGCCGCGCGCTTCGCCGAGAACGCCCACTTCGTCAAGCAGCGCGAGCCCGAGTTCGCCGATGCCAGCATCAAGGACATCACCCGGGAGATGTTCTCCTACGGCGACGTCTTCACCATGAGCGCCAAGAAGGACGCCATCGTCAACATGGGCGGCCTGCTCGGCGTCCGGAACAACCCCGAACTGGTCGAGAAGGTCAAGTCGAACGTCATCCCCTTCGAGGGCTACCTGACCTACGGCGGCCTGGCGGGGCGCGATCTGGAGGCGCTGGCCATCGGCCTGCTGGAAGGCCTCGATGAGGACTACCTGCGCTACCGCATCGGCCAGAGCGAGTACCTCGCGGCGCGGTTCGACACCGACGGCATCCCCTACCAGACCCCGGTGGGCGGGCACGGCGTCTTCATCGACGCGGGCAAGCTGCTGCCGCACCTGCCCTGGCACCAGTACCCCGGCCACGCGCTGGCCGTGGAGCTGTACATCGAGGCCGGGATCCGCTGCTGCGACATCGGCTCGCTGCTGATGGACCGCGATCCCGTCACGCGGGAGGAGACGCAGGCCGGGGCCGAGTTCACCCGCCTCGCGATCCCGCGCCGGGTCTACACCCAGGCCCACCTCGACGTGGTCGCCGACGCCCTGAAGGCGATCAAGGATCGCGCCGAAACCGTCCCCGGCTACGAGATCGTGTGGGAGGCTGAGGTGTTGCGCCACTTCACCGCCAAACTGCGGCCCGTCGTCGTCAGCCCGGCAACCGAAGCGGCAACCCACCGCCCCGCGGAGTCCATCTTCGCTCCGTCACCGATCCTCGACCCGGACGGGGTCCTGCACCCCGTCGGTTCCTGACCCTCAAGCCAACTTGGAGACAATGATGTCTGCAATCGAGAACGATCACGCCACCACGGGTAGCTCCGGTGGCCTGCAGCGCGCCCTCAAGAACCGCCACATCCAGATGATCGCCCTCGGTGGGGCGATCGGCACCGGCCTGTTCTACGGCTCGTCCGAGTCGATCCAGATGGCCGGCCCGTCCATCCTGCTCGCCTATCTCGTCGGCGGGCTGGTGATCTTCTTCGTCATGCGCGCCCTCGGCGAGATGTCGGTCGACGATCCGCAGTCCGGCGCGTTCAGCTACTACGCCTACAAGAACTGGAGCCAACGTGCCGGCTTCGTGTCCGGCTGGAACTACTGGTTCAACTACATCGCCGTCTCCATGGTGGAACTCGCCGTGGTCGGCACATTCGTCAACTACTGGTTCCCGGGCGTTCCCGCCTGGCTGTCAGCAGCCTTCTTCCTGGTCGCGATCACGCTGGTCAACCTCATCGGGGTCAAGGCGTTCGGGGAGTTCGAGTTCTGGTTCGCCATCATCAAGGTGGCCGCCGTCGTCGGCATGATCGTGCTGGGCGTCGTCGTGATCGTCGCCGGCATCACCGGCGAAGGCGGCGTGACCCCGTCCCTCGCCCACCTGTGGGACAACGGCGGCTGGTTCCCGATGGGCATCATGACCAATGTCGACGGAGCCTGGGTCGGCCTGTTGATGGCGCTGGTGGTCGTGATGTTCTCCTTCGGCGGCGTGGAGCTGATCGGCATCACCGCCGGCGAAGCCGACAATCCGAAGCGCACCATCCCCAAGGCCATCAACCAGGTGATCTACCGGATCCTGATCTTCTACGTCGGTGCGCTGGCCGTCATCATGTGCGTGGTGCCGTGGGCGAGCATTGATGGGCAGATGAGCCCGTTCGTGAAGATCTTCGACTCCGTCGGCATCAACGTGGCCGCCGGGATCCTGAACTTCGTCTGCCTCACCGCGGTGATGTCGGTCTACAACTCCGGCCTCTACGCCAACGGACGGATGCTCCACTCGTTGGCGCACCAGGGCAACGCACCGGCCTTCCTGAAGAAGGTCTCCCGCAACGGCGTCCCGGTCAACGGCGTGCTCGCCTCGGCGGCGGTGACCGTCGTGGCGGTGGTGGTGGTGTTCCTCTGGCCGCAGTTCGCCTTCCAGTACCTCATGTCCATCGCCCTGATCGCGGGCATCATCAACTGGACGATGGTGATGATCACGCAGCGGAAGTTCCGTCGCCGGATCGGCTCCCAGGAGGTGTCCAGGCTCCAGTTCAAGTTGCCCGGCGCCGCCTACATGACGTGGCTGGTGATCGGCTTCCTGGCCATGGTGGTGGTGCTGATGTGCTTCTCGCCCAACTACCTGGTCGCCGTCATCGTCGGGCCGATCTGGCTGGCAATCCTGCTGGCCGCCTACGAGATCAAGAGACGAACCGCCCGAAGCCACGCGCAGGCGGAGGTCCCCGACACCCACCTGGTCACAGTCGACTGATTCGCCTCGATCGCCGGCGGCGACCACACCGGTTCGCCGCCGGCGATGCCTTTCGCGCTGAAGCGCACCCGACCCCGGTCCACCTCGAAAGGAACCGCCGACCATGCCCACCACCTCCGCCCTGATCACCGCGGGCGCGCCAGCCGCCATCGGCCCGTACTCCCAAGGGGTCGACACCGGCGAACTGGTCTTCTGCTCGGGCCAGCTGCCCATCGACCCGGCCACCGGCGAACTGGACGGCACGACCACCAGCCAGCAGACCGTGCGATCCATCGCCAACCTCGAGGCGGTGCTCGCCGCCGCGGGCCTCGGCTTGACCGACGTCGTCAAGACGACCGTGTACCTGACGGACATTGCCGACTTCGCCAGCATGAACGACGTCTACACCGAACACTTCACCGGCGCCGCGCTACCCGCCCGTTCAGCCTTCCAGGTTGCCGCGCTGCCACGAGGAGCGCGGGTGGAGATCGAGGCCATCGCGCGCCGTGTCGCCCGCGCCGGGCGTCCGGTGAGCTCCGTTGCCCCACAGGCTGAGCACAACGGCCACGAGGTCGCGTACTGCCAGGGCCACTGATCGAGGACAATCGCTCCGCACACCCCGCGAACCGATCCCCCGGGCCCGGTGGTTTGACCCGACGGCCAGCGGGTACAGGAAGAACAAGAGTGGCTCGCCACTCCCTCTGGCGTGCTCAAAATCACCGTTGACAAGCCTGAACGCCTGCAGCCGTTCGTCAGACAGGGGTACCGGCCGGGGTATTGCGACCCGTGCCGGGGCATGCAAGGGTGGAGTTGTCAGAGCGGTCCAACCACGTGCCGACTCGGACCATTCAGGAAATGGAGCGAGCCATGGCACGTGGAACTGCACTGGCGTCCGTCCCCAACCAGCGCGAGCAGCGCACCGCCGAACTGTTCGAGGAGCTCCGGCGAAGCCGCGAGCCGGCCCGTGTCGAGGAGCTGACCGCGGAACTGGTTCAGGTGAACCTTCCGCTCTGCGACGCTCTGGCAGGCCGCTACCTGGGCCGGGGCACCGAACACGACGACCTTCTCCAGGTGGCGCGTACCGCCCTGCTGCTGGCCGTCCGTCGCTTCCGGCCCGCTCCGGGCCGAGCGTTCGCGTCCTTCGCCGTGCCCACCATCACCGGGGAACTGAAGCGGCACTTCCGGGATCACGGCTGGATGATCAGACCACCGCGGCAGCTTCAGGAGCTGCGCGCCCGGGTCGCGCGCAGCCGGGAGACGCTCGAACAGTCACTGGGGCGTACCGTCAGCCTTGACGACCTCAGCACCGATCTGGGCGTTGCCCCCAAGCGCCTTCAGGAGTGCCTGGCGTCCGGCAGCGGGTACCGTCCGCTCTCGCTGGAGGCACCGGCCCACCAGGAGGCTCCGACCACCCTGGCGGACGCGGTGGGTGCCACTGACGATCCGGTCGAGGACCTCATCGAGCACCTCGATCTGCGACGTGCCCTGCGCACCCTCCCACGACGCGACCAGGTCGTGCTGAAGTGGCGGTTCGCGGACGAGTGCAGCCAGAGCGAGATCGGACGCCGGCTGGGGGTCTCCCAGATGCAGGTGTCGCGCATCCTGCGCTGCCTGCTGGGTCGGTTGCGGGACGAGTTGCAGCCCGCCGAACGGTTCGCCGCCTGACCCTCAACGGCGATCGGGGGCGGCCCGTGGGCCGCGGGTACGCGAACCGTCCCACAGCGCATCCGACGCGATCCCCGACGGGTCGGACACCTCTGGCTGGACGGGATCGCGACAAAGCCGGGGCCCTAGAAGGTGGCCTTCCCGCCGGTCACGCCCAGGATGCTGCCCGAGACGTAGCTGGCGGTCGTCTCCGATGCCAGGAACACGAACGCCGGCGCCACTTCAGCCGGCTGTCCTGCGCGGCCGAGTGGGCTGTCGGAACCGAACCGGGCGACCTCCTCGGCGCTCCGGGTGGCCGGCTGCAGCGGCGTCCAGATCGGGCCGGGTGCGACAGCGTTCACCCTGATCCCCCGCGGACCGAGCTGTTCGGCCAGGTTCACTGTGATGCTGTTGACCGCAGCCTTGGTGGCGGCGTAGTCGAGCAGTCGGGCGGAGGGTTCATAGGCCTGGATGGAACTGGTGTTGATGATCACCGAACCCGGGCGGAGATGGGGCAGCGCGGCCTGGCACATCCACAGAACGGCCGCGAAGTTGAGCCGCAGAACCCGCTCCACCAGGTCCGGTTCCAGACCCTCCAGGGTTCCGGCCCCCGCCCTGCTGAAGTGGAAGCCGGCATTGTTGACCAGAATGTCCAGCCCTCCCAGGCCCTCCACCGCGCCGGCCACCAGGCGCTGACAGGCGTCGATGTCGGTCAGATCCGCGGCGATGGCGAGCCCCTTCGAGCCCGCCCGCTCGACCAGGTCGAGGGTCGCGCGGGCGTCGGTCTCCTCGTCCGCGAGATGGCCGATCGCCACGGCCGCGCCCTCGCGAGCGAAGGCGATGGCGACGGCCCGTCCGATTCCGGAGTCGCCGCCGGTGATCAGAGCGCGCCGGCCGACCAGCAAACCGCGACCCACGTAGCTCTCCTCGCCGTGATCGGGACGGGGATGCATCGGCTCGGTCAGCCCGGGCGGCTGCTGTTCCTGCGGCGGAAAGGTCCGCGGAGGCGCTGCGGCATTCTGCGTTGATTCGTTCATGTCGGTCGTTGTACCCACTGGGAGATCCGATCAACCGGCCACGGAGGGGATCGACATTCGCTGCTCCGTCCCTGGGGTACCGACAGCAGCGGAGCGAACCCGTCGGCTCGAGGAGGTCGGGCAGCTGAAGAAGAATCACGGTGACGCGCGGCGTTGCGCGATTGGGGACTGAACGAGTGGGGTACCGAACGGATCAGACCAGGAAGGGAGCCATCATGGAGAACATCATCGAGTGCCCGGTCTGCGGCATGGAGTTCCCGCAGCAGCAGGCCGGCGCCACCGCCGTCCACGACGCCCAGACCTTCTACTTCTGCTGCACCGGCTGCCGGGACGCCTTCCTCGCCGATCCCGGCCGCTACATCGGGAACACCGGCAGTTGAGTCGCCGGCGAGCACAACGCACCTGGCCGGACCCCTGCTCGGGTGTCCTCGAGTACCCGGACGGAGCCGGCTCGAACCGGAGCAGCACCAGCGACCCGAGCGGGACTCCGTCCGGGTTTGTGGCTCCCGGATGCCGGGTAATGGCAGGCAAAGGGACACACCAGAAGGAGAAACCGCCATGGCGAGCAAGACCCTGGAAGACCTCTTCCACGACACCCTCAAGGACGTGTACTACGCCGAACAGCAGATCCTGAAGAAGCTGCCCGAGCTGGCGGAAGCAGCCAACTCGAACGAACTCACGGCCGCCTTCGAGCAACACCTGCGCGAGACCCAGGGCCAGGTCGCCCGGCTCGAGCAGGTCTTCGACCTGCTGGGGGTGGCTGCCCGCTCGAAGCGGTGCGACGGAATCGAGGGCATCCTGAGCGAGGGCGACTCGATGCTGAAGGAGTTCAGGGACACACCGGCTCTGGATGCCGCGCTGATTTCCTCCGCGCAGGCCGTCGAGCACTACGAGATCACCCGCTACGGGACGCTCCGGCGCTGGGCCCAGATGCTTGGCCTCAGCGAAGCGGCCGACCTGCTGAACGCCACGCTGGACGAGGAATCCCGCACCGACGACCTGCTCACCAGGATCGCCAACACGCAGGCCAACATCGAAGCCAAGGCGTAGTCATCCAACTGCGCGAAGTCGGTGCGGGTACGCGGTCCGGTCGCGGTGCCCGGTGGTGGAGTCCCGCCACCGGGGCCGCCGGCCAGGGAGCGGATGACGGGAATCGAACCCGCACTAGCAGCTTGGGAAGCTGCTGTTCTGCCATTGAACTACATCCGCATCAGCCCGGTGGGACTGCTCAGGCAGTTTAGCCGGAGACCGCGGCTCGCGCACACCGGGGACGAGGGACGACGAGAGCTCGCTCTCGATCGGACCGGGGACGAAAGTGGCCGAGCCCAGGCAGACCCCGACGCGGGGCACCCGGTCGGGGATCACCCCGAGCCGACCCGGGAGACTGTTCCGGCAGGTGGCGGTGGTGGCCACCGGCGCGTAGCGTCGAGGTCGTGACTGCTTCACCCACCGAACCCACCGATGTCGGCCCCGCTGTCGGCGGCGACATCCCGGCCACCGACTCCGACCGTCAGCACGTCGTGACGCTGCTGATCGAGGCGACCAACGAGGGGCTGCTGCCCGCCTCCGAGCGTGACCACCGGATCGGCCTGGCCCGGATCGCCGAGACCTTCGACGACCTGGTGCCGCTCACCCGCGACCTGGTGGGGCTGGACGGGCCGGTGGTCCGTCCATCTCCGCTGGCCACCGCGTCCGCCACGCAGATCGACACCACCAATGCCAGCGAGGACGCCGACCAGGTCGTCGCGATCTTCTCCGGCAGCAGCCGGGGCGGCCACTGGCGGGTCCGCCGGCACACCTCGGTACTGGCCGTCTTCGGCGGCGCCGAACTCGACACCTCGCAGGCCGTGTTCGAATCCCAGACGGTGACGGTCAACGGCTTCTGCATGTTCGGCGGTCTCACCCTGAAGGTGCCGGAGGGGGTGGAGGTCCGCAGTCAGGTGGTCGGCATCTTCGGCGGCACCGACGTGAAGGTGGCGCCGCCGCAGCCGGGCGCGCCACTGGTCATCCTGAAGGGCGCCGCCATCTTCGGCGGCATCGAGGTGCGCAACCCCAAGCAGAAGCGTCGGGGCAGGAACTGACCCGCCTCACCTAGGCTGGTCGGCATGGACTCGCTCTTCCAGCCACCGGACGGCACCTGGCAGCGGCTCGCCCCGCGCGCCGCGCCCGCGCGCGTCCTCGGCGCCGCGCTGGGCGGGCTGATCTGGATCGTTCCGGCGATCGTCGCCTCCTGGCTCTTCCTCCCCGGCTGGCTGGGCTGGGTGCGCTGGGCGGTGGTCGGTCTCGGCACGATCTGGCTGGTCTGGACGATGATCCGCGCCTGGCGGTGGGCCCGTGCCTTCGGCTACGCCGAGCGGGAGTCCGATCTGCTGATCACCTCCGGGTTGTGGAGCCGCCGGCTGGTGGCCATCCCCTACAGCCGGATGCAGTCGGTGCAGGTGCGCTCCGGGCCGGTCGAACGGCTCTGGGGTCTCTCCCGGGTTTCCCTGGTCACCGCCAGCATCGAGACCAGCGCGACCATACCCGGGCTGGAGGCAGCCGTCGCCACCGGCCTGCGCGACCGGCTGATCGAAGCCGGCGAAGCGCAGGCGTTGCCGCTGTGAGCGACCCGCACGCCGGGCCCGAGCCCGGACCCTCCTTCCAGCCTCCGCCGGGGTGGCGGACGCCGCCCGAACCCGGAGGCCCACTCCCGCCGCCGGGCGGGACGGCTCCCGACCGCGGCGCCCAGCCGCAGCCACAGAGCGACCGGGAACCCACCCCGTCCGAGAAGCTCACCGAACGTCCCCACCCGCTCACCCCGTTGATCCGGGGCTGGATCGTGCTGCTGGCGATCCTGTTCGGCCTGGGACGCGAGCTCATCCCCGACGGCAGCGATGACGGCGGCCTGCCTCCGCTGGAGTTCCTGTTCAGCGGTGTCGGAATCGTCGCGGTCATCGCGGTCATCGCCGGCGTGCTCTCCTGGCGGTTCACCCGCTTCGTGGTGGACGACGAGGAACTGCGGATCGACACCGGCGCCCTGGTCCGCACCTCGCAGCGGATCGCGTTCGAACGGGTTCAGGCGATCGACGTGGTCCAGCCGCTGGCCGCCAGGCTCTTCCAACTGGCCGAACTGCGGATCGACATCGGCGGCGGCGAGTCCGCCCAGTTGCGCTACCTGAGCCTGCGTCGCGCCTACGAACTGCGCGACTACCTGCTCGCCCGGGCCCGCGGCCATCGGCCGGTGGCGGCAGCGGCTCCGGCCGACCTGGGCATCGACGCCCGGCTGAGCGACCTGAGCGAGCAGGACGAGGTGCTGGTGCGGGTCCCCCCGGTCACCCTGCTGCTGGGCGCGGTCACCTCGCACGAGTTCTTCGGCATGCTGGCCGGTGGGCTGATCGCCGTCGTCGCCTCGGTCCACTTCCAGCTCGGCTGGGCTTCGCTCGGCATCGTCATCCCGCTGGGCAGCGCGTTGATCGGCTTCCTCGCGCAACGCGTCACCGGCCAGTTCAACTACACCCTGTCGCGCCGTCCCGCCGGCCTGCGGATCACCCGCGGGCTCACCAGCCTGACCAGCCAGTCACTGCCCCCGCGCCGGGTGCAGGCGGTGCAGATCAGCCAGTCCCTGATCTGGCGCCGGCTCGGGTTCTACCGGATCGACCTCGCGGTGGTCGGCTGGGGTGCGCTGAGCAACGACGAGGATTCCAGAGGGGTGAACACCATCATGCTGCCGGTCGGCACCGCCGAGCAGGTCGGCATCGCGCTCGGCGCGCTGTGGCCGGGCGGTGACTACCGCCTGGTGCCGCTCACCCCGGCCCCGGCGGCGGCCCGCTGGCTGCATCCGCTGTCGGCGCCCTTCCTGCGGTGGGGGTTCAACCACCAGTTCTTCGTCTCCCAGCACGGTTGGCTGGTCCGCCGCTGGCAGGTCGTCCCGCACGCCCGGGCGCAGTCGGTCCAGGTGCAGCAGGGGCCGCTCTCCCGCCGGCTCGGCCTGGCCGACATCGGCGTCCACACCGCCGGGCTGCAGCTCGCCACCCGGGCGACGGGCGTGGCCACCGGGCCGCTGCGTGAGCAGCTGGCCGCGCTGCAGGAACACCTTCACCGCCACCCCGACCACGACGTCGCCGAGCCGCCGGAGAGCACGGTTCGCCCCGATCAGCCGCAGGGGTGGACGACCCCGGCCGACATCGCCGGCCGACCGGCGACCACCGCCGTCGAGCGGACGTGGTCCGCGGATCAGCCGGCCGCCCGGCGGGCCGACCAGGCCGACGACACCATCTCGTCCACCGAGTAGCGCATCCGCCAGTTCAGGTCGGCCGCCGCCGCCTCGCCGGTGGCGACGATCCGGGCTGGATCGCCCGGACGGCGCGGCGCGATCTCGGGGGTGAAGGCGATGCCGGTCACCCGCGCCATGGCGTCCATGATCTGCCGGACCGACAGCCCCTCGCCGCTGCCCAGGTTGTAGGCGGCGCGCAGCGGTTCACCGGCGTCCAGTGCCCGGGCGGCGGCCACGTGGGAGATCGCCAGGTCGCCGACGTGGACGTAGTCGCGCACGCAGGTGCCGTCCGGGGTCGGGTAGTCGTCGCCGTTGATCCGCGGCGTCCGTCCCTCGATCAGGGCCTCGATGACCAGCGGGAACAGATTGTGCGGGCTGGCGTCGTGCACCTCGTCGGTGGCCGAGCCGACCACGTTGAAGTACCGCAGGCTCACCCCGCGGAAGCCGTCGCGGGCGCGGGCGACGTCGTTGATCAGCCATTCCCCGATCAGCTTCGACTCCCCGTAGGGCGATTCCGGGCGTTTCGGTGACGCCTCGTTGACCAGCTCGCCGTCCGGCGTCCCGTAGACCGCGGCGGACGAGGAGAACACGACCCGCTCGACGCCGGCCACCTCCATCGCGGTGAGCACGCTGGCCGTCCCGGTGACGTTCTGGGCGTAGGTGTGCAGCGGACGCTCCACCGAGACCCCGGCGTACTTGAACCCGGCGATGTGCACCACGCCGTCGCAGTCGTGCTCGGTGAGCACCCGGGTGAGCAGTCCGGTGTCGAGAATGTCGCCCTCGACGAACGGCACGCCGTCCGGGACGAACCCCGCCCTTCCCGAGGACAGATTGTCGACGACCACGGGCCGCATCCCCTCGTCGGCCAGGGCCCGCACCACATGGGCGCCGATGTATCCGGCTCCGCCGGTAACCAACCACGTCGTCACGACCGCGACTCTACCGGCGTACGCCCGTCGGCCGGCCGAATCACCGCCGGTGACCGGATCAGGAGAGTTCCGGCTGACCTGGCCAGCCGGACGGCCAGTGGGCAGGTTGGTAGGTTCGTCCGGCGTTCGAGGCGGCCCGCGGGTTCGGCTGACCCAGCGGTCCGCAGAGATGGTGGTTCTCAGCAGGCCGCGACAGCGCCGCGCCACCGCGTCCGCCGAAATTGTCGTTGCCAGACCCGATTTCGGCCCTGAGAACAACAACATCGGCGGAGACACCGCGCCCGGCCCGGCCAGGAGAGCTGACATCGACAACTTCTGCGGTCGCGTACGCCTGCTGGCCGGGAACGCGGCCGCATCAGGCACCCACCGAACGGACGACCGTAACCATTAAGGTAACGCCATGAGCAACACAGCGGTTCTCGGCATCGACATCGGTGGCTCCGGCATCAAGGGTGCGCCGGTCGACCTCGGCAGGGGCGACTTCGCCATCGACCGGCTTCGCATCCCCACGCCCACCCCGTCGACTCCGCAGGCGGTGGCGGAGGTGGTCGCCCAGGTCGCCGAGCACTTCGCCGACCAGATCGGCGACGCCCCGATCGGCGTCACCATTCCCGCGGTGGTCACCCACGGCCGCACCCGCTCGGCGGCGAACATCGACAAGTCGTGGATCGACGCCGCGGCCGAGCAGATCTTCACCGAGCGGCTGGGACGTCCGGTGCACCTGGTGAACGACGCCGACGCCGCCGGCATGGCCGAGGTGAAGTACGGCGCCGCCCGGGACAACGACGGCCTGGTGATGGTGACCACCCTCGGCACCGGGATCGGCACCGCGCTGATCTACCGCGGTGTGCTGGTGCCCAACACCGAGCTCGGCCACATCGAGATCGACGGCCACGACGCCGAGACCCAGGCGGCCGCCTCGGCCAAGACCCGGCTCGGGCTGAAGTACTCCGAGTACGTCCCGCGGCTGCAGCGGTACTACGAGACGCTGGAGCGGCTGTTCTCCCCCGACCTGTTCGTGGTCGGCGGCGGCATCTCCAAGGAGGCCGACAAGTTCCTGCCCAAGCTGGCGCTGAAGACCCCGATCATCCCCGCCGAGTTGCGCAACCGGGCCGGCATCATCGGTGCCGCCTGGCTGGCCGCCGACGCCGCCGGACGGACCGACCTGCTGAGCTGACGTGGGAGTGACCGACCCTTCGAGACTTCGGGCTTCGCCCGAACCTCAGGGATCATCCGGGCGCGCCAACGATCCCTGAGGCCCTCGCGCAGCGAGGAGTCTCGAAGGGTCGTCGACAGATCACATCCGGTCGGGTGCCTCGATGCCGAGCAGGTCGAGGCCGGTTGCGATCACCTGCCTGGTGGCCAGGCAGAGGCCCAGGCGGGAGGTCCGCAGCTCGCCGTCGCTCTTCAGCACCGGGCACTTCTCGTAGAAGACGCTGAGCGCACCGGCCAGTTCGTACAGGTAGCCGCACAGCCGGTGGGGCTGCAGGGTCTGGGCGACCGAGTCGACCACCTCGCCGAAGCGGGAGAGCAGCAACGCCAGGGTCTGCTCCTCCGGTTCGGTCAGCACCGCGATCGGGCCGGCGGCATACCCCTCGGCCTCGGCCTTGCGCAGAATCTGCGTGGCCCGGGCGTGGGCGTACTGCAGGTACGGACCGGTGTCGCCGGTAGTGGCGACCATCCGCTCGACGTCGAAGGCGTAGTCCTTCTGCAGCCCGGAGGACAGGTCGGCGTACTTGATCGCGGCCAGCGCGATCGCCGGAGCGGCCTGCTCCTCGGCGGCGTCCAGCAGGGAGTTCAGCGTCACCGCCGTCCCCTCCCGGGTGGAGAACTTCTTGCCGTCCGCGCCCAGCACCTGGCCGAAGCCGACGAACTCCGCCGACACCTCCGGCGGCAGGTAGCCGGCCTTGCGGGAGACCGCGAAGATCAGGTCGAAGTGGAACTGCTGCGGCGTCCCGACCACGTAGATCAGCCGATCGGCGCCCAGATCGCCCACCCGGTGCCGGACGGCGGCCAGGTCGGTGCAGTCGTAGCCGTAGCCGCCCTGGGAGTTCCGGATCATGGCCGGGGCCGGGAAGCCGTCCACGAAGACCACCAGCGCGCCGTCGTCCATCACCGCGATGCCGCGATCCTCCAGATCGGCGGCCACCACGGGAAGGTCGTCGTTGTAGATCGACTCCCCCGCCACGTCGTCGTCGGTGAGCAGGACGTTCATCCGGCGGTAGGTGGCGTTGAAACCGGCCAGCGAGATGTCGATGATCTGCCGCCAGATCCGGTGGGTCTCCGGATCGCCGGCCTGCAGCGCCACCACCCGGTCCCGCGCCCGGGCGGCGAACTCCTCCGACTCGTTCAGATGGGCGTTGGCGCGCTGGTAGAGCGCCTCGGCGCCCGGCAGGTCCAGGGTGGCGGCGTCGGCCCCCTCGTCGATCAACTGCTCGACCATCATGCCGAACTGGCGGCCCCAGTCGCCGATGTGGTTCTGCGGAATGACGGTGTGCCCGGTCGCCCGCAGCACCCGGGTGAAGCAGTCGCCGATGATCGTCGAGCGCAGGTGGCCGACGTGCATCTGCTTGGCCGCGTTGGGCGAGGAGTAGTCGACCACCACCCGCTGCGGGTGCTCGGCGAGGTTGATCCCGTGGCGCGGATCCCGCAGCACCTCGTCGGCCACCCGGGCCAGCACCTCGGCGCGGATCCGCAGGTTGATGAAGCCCGGCCCGGCGATCTCCGGTGGCTCGCACAGCTCGGCCAGGTCGAGTTGTTCCACCAGCCGCGCGGCCACCTCGCGCGGCGGCTTCCCCTCCGTCTTGGCCAGGCGCAACGCCACGTTGGTCTGGAAGTGCCCGAACTGCGGGCGGGTGGCCGGTCGCAGTTCCGGGTCGATCCCGGCGACGGCGTGGACACGGGCACTCAGCAAGGCGGGCAGAGACAGCATGGACGCCATTTTCGCACGCTTCCGCAGCACCGCCGGCCAGCCGGGCAAGCACCCTCTCAGGTTGCTCTCAGCCATGGTAAATTCCGGTCATCCGGGCGCGGTCGCCCAGCGTCTTCTCGTGGACGGAGCTAAGCGTGGAGCCTGACCGCCGGCGGTGGGTGCACCGCTTCGTCGCGGTCTTCGGCGTGCTCGCCCTGCTGTGGCCGGTGGTCCTCTTGTCGGCCCGGGCCGACGACCCGCCACCGGTGCCCTCCGACATCACGATCGGCACCCGCTCCGACCTGGCGGTGATCACCTGGACCAGCCCCGCTGCGTCCGGCTGGCTGGTCGAGGTCTCACCGGAGCACACCTTCCGCCGGCCGCTGACGGTGACCGCCACCAGCACGGTCGCGGTGGTCACCGACCTGGAGCCCGCCACCACCTACTTCGCCCGGGTCAGCACCCTGGGCGCCGACTCCAACGGCGAGCCCGGCGGCCCGGTGGTGTTCACCACCAAGCCGCTGCTCTACCCCGCCGCGGCCCCGGTGCTGCAGGCGGAGGCCGACACCACCACCTCACTGGAGACGAGCTGGACCCCGATCGCGGTGGCGGCGTCCTATGACCTCGAGTACAGCTCGGATCCGACCCTGCGGAGTTCCGAGACCGTCCGCGTCGAGGAGCCGGCCGAGCGGCTGAAGAAGCTGGAGCGCGGTACCACCTACTACCTCCGGGTCCGGGGCCTGGACGAGGCGGGCCGGCCGATCAGCGACTGGTCGACGACGATCGATGCCAGCACCCCGGCCCAGCTTCCACTGCGCGTGGCCACCTGGAACGTGCTGTGCGAGAACTGCTCGAAGGGCAAGGCATCCTGGGCGGACCGCCGCGGCGTCGTGGTGGAGACGATCAGGGACCAGGATCCGGACGTCCTGGGCGTGCAGGAGGCCTCGCAGGGCCGCATCCCCGGCGGCGGAACCCAGTACCAGGACCTGGTCAACCGGCTGGGCGACCCGTACCGGATCACCGACGCCCGCCGGGGGGCCTCGCTGGCGGTGCGGATCATCTACAACTCCGACCGGGTCGAACTGCTCGATCACGGTTCGAGCTTCCTGCCCAAGGGCAAGTCCCGCCGGGCGGCGACCTGGGCGATCTTCGAGCAGAAGTCCACCGGCGAGAAGTTCTTCTTCCTCAGCACCCACTTCGAACCGACGAACGACAAGAAGGGCTCCCGGACGAACTACAACACCCGCCGCCGCCAGGCCAACGCGGTGGTCGACATCATCCGGCGGAACAACCCCGACGACCTGCCGGTGATCGCGGTCGGCGACTACAACTCCACGAAGTGGGAGAAGCCGTCCAACGGCCCCTACGACATCATGGAGGAGGCCGGCTACCTGGATCCGCTGGGCAACGGCCACCGGACCAGGGGCACCGCGCCGGGCGCGTTCGTGGAGGAACGGATCAACACCTCCTACGCCAGCTACAACATGTACACCCGGAAGGCACGCAACTTCCCCGGACAGCTGACCGGCTCGAACCCCGACTACATCTTCGTCACCCCGATGCGGGTCAGCGAGTACGAGACCGTGGTGAACGTGGACTCCTCGGGCAACTGGGTGGGCGTGATCCCGTCCGATCACAACATGCTGCGCGCCACGGTCTGGCTGGGCTGACCGGCCGCCACCCCCTTGAGCCCCCCTTGAGAGTTACACCGGTGTAACTCAAGGGTTCGTGACCAGGCTTGCTAGCGTCGCCGGCGTCACCACTCACGAACACAGGGGTCTTCTCATGTCACACCGGCGCCGCGCTGGCACCTGGCTACGGGTCATCGCCCTCCTGGCCGCCTGGCTGGTCGGGATGTCGCTGCTCACGGCCACCACCGCGGAAGCGGCGCCGAAACCACCCGCCGGGCTGAAGGCGATCTCGACCGCGTCGACCAGCGTCGCGCTCACCTGGAAGCCGGTCAGCGGCGCGGCGGAGTACCGGATCAGCTACGCCAAGAACTCCAAGTTCAAGAGCGCGAAGACCAAGACCACCGCGGCCGGCAGCCTGGAACTGACCGGCCTCAAGGCGAAGACGAAGTACTGGATCCGGATCCGGGCGCTGGACGCCAACGGCCGCAACCTGACCAGCTTCTCCAAGGCGATCAAGGTCAAGACCAGGTCGAAGGGCAGCTACAAGCTGCTGGCGCCCGCCGGGCTCACCGCGGACACCACGACGACCACCACGGCCTCGCTGAGCTGGCAGGCCCGGGGGACGACCAACCGCTACCGCATCCAGCTCTCCAAGTCGGCCAAGATGAGCAAGCCGAAGTACTACAAGGTGAGCGGCACGACCACCACCATCAGCGGGCTGGAGCCGAACACCACCTACTACGCCAAGGTGCGGGTGCTCAGCAGCAAGTCGGCCAACCTCAGCCAGTACAGCCCGTCGTTCCGTTTCACCACCAGTACGGTGACCGCTCCCGACCAGATCACGGTGGTGGACAGCACCGCCACCTCGGTGACGCTGACCTGGCCGGAGATCCCCGGCGCGCCGGCCTACCGGGTGAAGTACGACACCAACCCCTGGGAGAGCTCGGCGTACGCCACGACGACCACCAACTCGGTCACCCTGACCGGTCTCACCCCTGGCGCCCGCTACTGGGTCAAGGCCCGGGTGATGAACGCCTCGGGCAAGTTCCTGAGCGACTACGGAGCCAAGGTCGCGTTCACCGCCACCCTGCCGCCGGCGCCGCCGCCCGTCCAGCCCGAGCCGACTCCGGAGCCGGTTCCGGAACTGCCTCCCTGCCCTCCGCCGGCAGCCGGCGGGCCCGCCCCGACCGGCCTCACCGCCACCCTGCGGGAGGATCTCACCTCGGTCCAGCTCAGCTGGGATGCGATCACCTGTGCGCCGAGGTACCGGATCAAGTTCGACGTGGATCCGTGGAACTCCTCGCAGTACCGCGAGGTGACCGAGAACTCGGTCGTCCTGGACAAGCTGACGCCGACCCTGACCTACTCGTTCAAGGTGCGGCTGATGTCAGCCGACGGCCAGTTCCTCACCGACTACGGCCCCACCGTGCAGGTCACGATTCCGGCGAAGCCCACCCCGCTCGTCGTCGCCAGCTACAACGTCCGCTGCCACAACTGCCGGTCCGGCCTGGCCGAGGAGCAGCCGTGGAGTGTCCGCCGGACGGAGGTCGCGGCCACCATCAAGTCGGCCGACCCTGACGTGATAGGGCTGCAGGAGGCCCAGCAGTCCTGGCTGATCAGGCCTGACGGGTCGACGCAGAACAAGTCCCAGTTCGAGGATCTCGTCGATCTGCTCGGCAGTCCCTGGGCGCTGACCAACCCGGCGCGGAACAACTGCGTGAACTCGAACACCCCGACCGGCTGCGTCTACGCCGACCAGGGCGCCTCCAACGGCACCAAGATCATCTACCGGACGGACCGGCTGAAGCGGATCGACTCCGGAACGGTCCAGCTCTCCCGGCTCTACCCCGACTCCTACGATCGCTATCTGGCCTGGGCGATCTTCGAGCAGCGGGCCACCGGGAAGAGGTTCTTCTTCGCCGACACCCACCTGGAGCCGGACAACGACCTTCCCGGCCAGACCATCTACCACGACTGGCGCGCCCTGCAGGCCCGCGACGTCTGGGCCGCCATCGCGGCCCGGAACCCGGGGCTCGAGGTTGTCCTGGCCGCCGACCTGGCCTCCAGCCGGGCGGACAATCCGACCAACGCTCCCTACGACGTGCTGACCCGCGAGATCGGGCTGATCGACCCGCTGGGGAACGTCAAGAACTCCACCGTGCCGGTGAACCCCACCGTGGAGAACCGGATCAACACCAACTACTACAGCTTCAACGGTTGGGCCCGGTTCGCTCGGCGGACGACCACGCAACTCAACGGCATCTACGTCGACTACATCCTCACCACTCCCATGCGGGTGTCGGAGTGGGAGACGGTGGTCAATGTCGATCCGCTGACCAACACGTTCATCGGCGTGATCCCCTCCGACCACAACCTGATCAAGGCGACGGTCTGGCTGCCCTGAGCTCCGGACGTACTGGTCGGGACACCTACGGCGGAGCCTCCGGCACCGCCGTAGGTGTGGCCGCGTCCGCGAGCGTGGCCATCGCCAACGGCGAGATGGCCGGCCCGGGACTCCGTGGTGAATTGCTCCTTCCAAGACTTTCGCCGATCGGACGTCCGTACCACTACATCATGAAGAATCCGCTGGGTTCACTTGGACCCGCATCCGACTCATGGAGCGCAACCCCACCAGCGACAATGACACCGTCACCACCGCGCGAACGCACACGGTTTGGTTCAAGACCAAGCCATCGGCAAGCCCGCTCTCCAGTACTTCTCTGGCGGCCGGCGACCAGTCGCCTGTCACCACCAGATCGACACCCTGACCCGTACGTTCGATCTCGAAACTCATGGGCGCACATAGCCCGGGGGCAGCAGGTTCAACCGACGATGGCCGATCGGGTTCACCTTGTTCAGGACGCCAGGAGCATCTCGACCACCGAAACTGTCCAGTTTCAACTGCTCCCCGATCTCGCGAGAGGTCTTCCCCAAGCACCTCGAATCGCTGCGCAGCGTCGACCTCGGCCTGAGTGAACTTGCCAGTCGAGACGTGCTGACCCAAACGACTCGTGATGTTTCACATCGTGGGCCGGCATCCGCACGCGCTCGGAAGTGTTGATGATGCTGTCATACTCCCGGGCGAGAGAGTCGTAGCTGGTGTCCGCGACAATCTGCACAGTGCCGGTGAAGTTGATGCCCATCGTGGTCGGAGTGGTCGGGTTAGCCGGTGTCACCGACCCGGCCAGGGCGACCAGAAAAGTCGCGACAATCGCTGCCAGTGCGCGTCACACGCGCTTACACATCTGGACCGTCCTGCTTGCTCGCCAAGAGCAGTAGGAAGGCGTTCAACCCCAGGGTCGCCTCACGGTCGACAACCAGTTCATCCTCAATCGTGGCAGTACCCGAGTCCGCATCCAGCCGGACGTTGAAGGCGTTGTAGGTGAAGTAGCGACTGCCGGTGGTGAGGTTGGCGGCGGCGTCCCGCAGTTGTGTACGGATGTAGTCGTCGACCTCGCACTTGAGGAACTCTTCCAAGAGTCGGTCCATCGTCATGGGATCCCGAGGTTGTCCCGGGTCTCGTAGAACTTGAGGTGGCGGTCCCCCGCTCGACGCCTGCCTTGCGGTAGGTGTTGGGCGTCCGCCAAGACGACCCGACAGGAACAGGGGACCGCTGTGACCAAGAAGTA
>JAEXCA010000214.1 GCA_023393755.1 Actinomycetes bacterium
ACCGGGTGCTCACGGCACCCGGCCTGTCGCAATCGCGGTGGCGCATCCTGGACTGGATGGAACACACCACGATCAGCTACCACACACCTCGCAACATCAAGGACGGCTACTTCCAGTCGGCGGCGAAGGGCCAAGAGTTCGTCATCAACGCGACCCCGGACATCCACGCCTGGGCACAATCAATCATCTGAACAGCGATCGACCGCACCAGTGGTCTATGCGACCTGTACCCGGGAGTCGCCGGTTTCGTACTCGAGGACCAGATCGCCCCCCACTGCGGCGAGATACCCGCGGATCGTGCCGATCTTGGAGTTGTTGAGGTCTCCGCGTTCGATCTTGGACACCTGTCGCTGTGAGACGCCGATCCGGGCGGCAACCTCAGCTTGGGTCATGCCGGCAGCCTCGCGCAGTTCGCGCAGTCGGTAGGCGCGTACTTCGGCGAGCATGCGCTTCTTGTGTGCCTCGACCTGCTCCCGGTCGACCGGGTGCTCGGCGAGGAAGTCCTCCAGCGTCATCGCCACAGCCGTCACTTCTCTCTCAGTCGGTGTAGGTGTGCATCGAACAGGTCATCTGCGATCGGGATGTTCTGCCGATACCACTGCTTCCAGTTCCCTGCCTTGTCCCCGGCCACGAGCAGGATTCCGCGCCTGACTGGGTCGAACGCGAACAGGATCCGCAACTCCGACCGGCCCGATGAGCCCGGTCGCAGTTCCTTCATGTTGCGATGGCGAGAGGCCACCACCGAGTCCACCAGCGGCCGACCCAGATGAGGGCCGTGTTCCTCTAGCAGCTCGATAGCCGCAACAACCTGCGCGCGGGAGTCGTCATCAAGCAACACCAGCCATCCGGTAACAAGCTCAATATCGACGTCCCACATGAGAGTCTAGTACCTGGAGGTTCTATCGCCAACCGCGAAGTGCGACCTGGCTCGCCTACCGCGAGTCATCGTCGACCTCCGGCTCGGGTGCCATCGGCAGCGGATTCTGGATCACCTGCCGGGCCTCCTTGGCAAGTTCTTCGGCCTCAGCGTCATTGACTACCTCACCGGTGACGAGGTTGATCAGGTCACCTCCCGGACCTTCGATCCAGGGATTGAGAGAGTTGAGCCCGGCGGCCTCGACATCGTCCAGCACCCGCGCATAGCGACGGCCGAAGCCCTCTTGACTGACGTATCGGTGGTACCGGGCGCGGGCGGGCCAGGCTTGGTGACGCTCTTCGCAGTAGGACTTCATGCTGTCCCTCATCCGTTGCAGGAACCAGGGCACACAGACTCGGTGCCATTCCTCCAGCGGCCCAGAGTCGGCGGACATCCCAGCCCTGCGGCGAGCGTCGGCAAGCACGGCGATCTCGTGGACGAGGTGTGGGTGCTCGGGCCAGCACTCGGGGATGGTTTGGCCGGTGTCCCAGCCGTACTCGTGGTTGAACCACTGGACGAACTGCTCCAGCCAGCGCCACAGCTCCAGACGTTCGCTGGCTGTTCCGAGGGTCGCCGGGTCCCACGGCCTGCCCGCGTCGGCGTGCCTGAGCGCCTTCTCGCGCTCCTGATCCGTCCCGTTCGCGATCACCCGCCAGTGCCGGTACAGCTTGCGCAGCAGCGGGCCAGGGGTTGGGAACGGAAGAACCAGGAAATCCTTACTGTCGTCGTCAGTCATAGGTCACGGGCTCCTCAAGTCGCGTCGGCCCGCCTCAACAAGCGCGTCCGCGGCGCGGTCACCGGTAGTTGCCTGCGCCTGCCTGGTAGCAGTGAGTTGCTCTCGAAGCCGGCGTTGCTCGTCGAGAAGCGCTCGTCCGGGTTTGCCGTCAATGCAGCGGCGGAGCTTGGCGATGATCGGTTTGCCGTTCTCGGCGATCACCAGGGCTTGGCGCTCGGGGAGTTGGCGGACTTCTTCGGGTCGCAGGACGGGGATGTCGTCGGCGGAGATGCTGCGTCCGCCGCGGGCGGTCTGCCAGCCGGTGCGGGCGACGCGGACTGTCCCGGTGAGGTCGGAGATGTCGCGGTTGAACCCGACGTCCTTGGAGCCGCCGAACACGACCATCACATTGGTCAGGCCGAACAGGGCTTGGGCTTCGTCCTGGCCGAAGATCGACGTCAACTGCCGCCACGTTTGGGCGGCGTAGACGAACGAGATCCCCAGGGCGCGTTCGTTAGCCATCCGAGTGCGCAACGTCGGCAGCGGCGCCGTGGACGGCAACTCGTCCAGACAGGCCAGCATCGGCGGGCAAAGCCGTCCCCAGGACGATCGGTTCGCCAACACGAGCGCGGTGTCCAGGATGTGTTCGGTGAGCGCAGTCATCAACGGCGAGGCCGAGGCGTAGGGATCTTCACGTCCCAGCAAATAGAACGTTCCGCCGCGTTCGATGGTGTCGGCGACATGGGTCGCTGGCCGTCCGGCTGAGGGGACGCAGCGTTGCAGGATGTCGGGCTGGAAGAACAAGGCAAGGGCTTGCTGGCAGGTGGTGATCGTGTTACCGACCGTGCGGTGGTCGCCGTTCAGGGCACCGCTGAGGAGTCCGGACCAGAAGCGGGCCGCGCAGGGGTGCTCGCGCAGAATCTCGCCGGGTTCAGTGGTCCCGGTCGGGTGGGCGATCCACTCCAGGACATCCTCGATGGTGCGTCCGGTCAGCGCGGCGGCATGGAAGAACGCCTGGATGACCTTGGCGGCTTCGGCGGCGTAGAACCGGGCAGCAGGGTCGCTCTGACCGGTCGCGATGGTAGCGCTGATCGTCCCGGCGGTGAACGCCTTCGCGCGACGCTCGGCCAGCAGCGGGTCGATACAGCCCGCGATTGGGTCCCACACCAACTCGGGCAACCCGGGCGCGAGACTGAACGGGTCGAGGACGACGCAAGGACGCTCGGCAGCGGACCGGATGGGGAGCGTCAGGAGGAGGTCGTCGACTTTGGTGAGGGTGACCAGGGCCGCGCCGGGTGCTGCCAGCAAGGCCGGCACGAGCGAGGTTGTCCCGGGTCTCGTAGAACTTGAGGTGGCGGTCCCCCGCTCGACGCCTGCCTTGCGGTAGGTGTTGGGCGTCCGCCAAGACGACCCGACAGGAACAGGGGACCGCTGTGACCAAGAAGTA
>JAEXCA010000226.1 GCA_023393755.1 Actinomycetes bacterium
CTCCGAGACCAGCCGCAGTCCGGCGACCTGGCCGGCCAGGCCGGGACCCAACTCCAGGCTGCGGGTGGTGCCGGGCGGGATGTCCAGTTGCGCCGCTCCGGGGACCGCCGAACGTCCGTCCTGGCCCAGCAGCTCCACCGCGACGCTCGCCGTCCGCTCCCCCGGGTTGGTCACCACGAGTTGACGATCGCCCTCGCCGTCGACGATGCCGGGCAGCACCAGCTCGGTGGCCGGGGCGACGGCGGGGGGCACCCAATCCGAGCCCAGCGGCGTGGTGCCCTGCCAGAGCCGTTGCCGCAGCGTGGCTGCCACCCGTCCGGCCGAGCTCTCGACCAGCAGCGAGACCGGCTCCTCGACCGTGGCCAGCACGCTCAGCGGGACGCTGCGGGCACTGTGCGCCTCGACCACGATGCCTCGCGAGCCGGGGGCGTTGATCCGGCCGTCCGGCCCGAAGATGGTGATGTCCACCGCGGCGTCGACGGTGTCGGCGTTGGCCAGCACCAGGTCGGCCTGGGCGTCCTCGGTCAGCAGCACTCCGGAGAACCAGCGCTGGGTCGCGGCGCCCTCGCAGGCCGCCGCGGAGAGCCCCCGGTCGGGCCCCGACGAGCTCCGGCCCAGGCTCACGGCACCGAGACCGGAGGCGCGCTCGGCGGTGACCAGCACCGGCTCCGCCGCACTGGTCAGCACGCTCACCCCGTCCGGCTGGTCGTTGCGCCGGTCGGGGGTGGAGAGGTCGGCGGTGGTGATCCCGCCAGCCTGGCTGGTCAGCGCGACCCGCACCGTGGCGGTCGCGCTCTCGAACGAGGGGCACACCGCGGTCAGGTAGACCGACAGCGGCTCATTGGGGCTCTCGGGCACCGGCGCGGCCGGCAGCACGGTCGAGGTGAGCGCGGTCGCGGCGGCCACCAGGACGACGGTGACGCCGGGGGCGATCCACCGGTTCATCGGCCACCTCCGGCGGCGCGGCGCGGCGCGGGCGCCGCCTCGGGCTCGGGTGCCCGCTGGGCGATCCGGCGGGGGCCGAGGTCCTCCCGCGGGCGGCGGATGCCCGGCGCGGCGAGCAGCACCAGGATCACCAGTCCACCCAGCTGCAGCCAGGCCCAGTCGGCGGCGCGCGGCAGCGAGATCCGCAGCGTCCCGGTGGTGGTCACCGGGAGGCTCATCCCGGGCGCCTGGGCGGCGTTGTCCAGTTCCCGGCCGTCGACGGTGACCCGCCAGGCGGGATCGGCCGGCTCGGCCAGTTCGAGGGTCCCGGTCGTGGTCAGGGTCGTGCCGTCCCCGACCGGCTCCCGTCCCCCGGCACCGACCAGCACCGCGCGGGCGGAATCCGGCACCGGCCACACCGTGACGTCGCCGTCGGAGGTGCCGACCCCCAGGCCCGGGGTGTTGCTGATCGCCAGCCGGTGCTCGGCCTCCCCGCCGCGCAGCCAGACGTAGCCGACGCCGAGCCGGCGCAGATCACGCAGCAGATCGTCGTCGCCCGAGCCGCCGGCCAGCCGGCGGGCCACCGAGTCGGCCAGTTCCCGGCCGGTGCGGTCACCGGAGAACACCAGGCCGCGCTCGGCGTCGCCCAACCGGGCCAGATCGCCTTCCAGCAGGGTCCAGCCGACCCGCTCGGCGGCGAAGTCGAGCACCAGGGTGCGGCCCGGGGTGTCGGAGAGTTGGGCGTTGCGGACGAACGGGGGCAGCGCGCTGACCGGGCCCCGTCGCAGGCCGGCTTCGCCACCGACCACCCACCAGCCGGCGGAGACGATGGCGACGACGATCGCCAGGCCGGTCAGCGCCAGGGTGGCGAAGTGGCGCAGGCCGAGGTTCGCGGCGCGCAGTTCGTCGCCCACGCCGTCCAGCCCCCAGGCACCGGCCAGCACCAGGGCGGCGATCACCGCCACCTGCCACTCCAGGGCGTCGGGACGGATCAGGTCGCCCGGCGGCACCCGGACCAGCAGCCGGGTGAGCACCAGCACCCCGGCGGTGGCCAGCCCGGCGGCGACCAGCGCGCCCGCGGCCGCACCGCGGCGGCGCAGCGCCCCGGCACCGGCGATCAGCCACAGCCCGCCGAAGACCAGGACCGACAGCCACAGCGGCGGCGGGGTGCCGGTGCCGCGACCGAGCAACAGCTGCCAGGGGGCGACCGCGTCCGTCCCGGCCAGGGTCGGTTCGATGCCGGTCAGCAGCCGCCCGGGATGGGTGAGCAGGGTGTGGCGCCACGGCCCGGCCAGCAGCAGCGGCGCGACGACCACCAGCGCGGCCTGGGGCCAGACCCGCGGCCGGCGGACGATGGCGGCGACCATGGCGCCCAGCAGCACCAGCCAGGACAGCGGCACCACAGCGACCAGCAGCAGCGCCGACAGCGCGGTGGCGGCGGCACGGCGCCAGAGCAGGGTCTCGTCGGTCAGCCAGGCCCGCAGGCTGTAGCCGAACACCGGCAGCAGCACGGTCCACACCGCCACGCCGACCGCCCCGACGCCCAGCGCGCCGGTGAGCACCGGGGCGAGGGCGTAGCCGAGGGCGCCGACGGCGGCCATGGTCGCGCTGGCCAGCCCCTGCCGCAGGAATCGGAAGGCACCCAGCCAGGCCAGCGGGACGCAGCCCAGCAGCAGGATCCCGATCAGCCATTCCGGCTGGCCGCCGGTGACGAACGAGGCCAGCCCGGCCAGCCCGGTCCAGGCCGGGCCGCTCAGGCCGGCGATCCCCGGCACCGGGTCCAGGTAGCCGGCCAGCAGGTCGGACCAGGCCGCCGGGGCGGGCAGCAGCCGGGCGGCGGCGAGGACGCCGTCGCCGAAGGTCGTCCGTGCGGCGGCGACGGCCAGGCCGATGGTCGCCACCGCGCCCACCAGCAGCACCGGCACCCGGGGTTCCACCCGGCCACGGGCGGCGAAGTCGTCGCCGGTGAGCTCGTCCAGGCTGACCGTGGACGCCGGCCCGGCGAAGGTGCCGGCCCATTCCGCGATCCGCTCGCCGACGCCCTCGACCACCCGCCGGACCCCGGAGCCGGGCCGGGGCCGGAGCCGGCGGATCCGCGCTCGGCTGCCCTCGGCCGGACGGACGGCGCGCAGGCCCACGGCCAGCGAGCGACGAACCTTCCGGTCGCCCAGCCAGCCGCCCAGCCCGCTGACCTCGGCCAGCGCGCGTTCGCCGTCCTTGCCCAGCAGGTAGGCCAGCGCGGCCAGCAGGCTGGTCAGCACCAGCCAGAGCCGGCCGAGCAGGCGACGGCCGCGGGGCAGGTGGGCGGCGGCCAGTGCCAGCCCGGCGGCACGGTCCTCGGCCGGGTCGGGCGACTCGGCGTGGCTGATCACCGCGGCGGCGGGCTCGACAGCCACCTCGTGACCGGCCAGCCGGGCCCGCCAGCAGAAGTCGGCGCCCTGATAGCTCACCGGCAGGCGCCGGTTGACGCCGCCCAGCGCCCGCCACACCTCCCCGCGGACCAGCATGCCGGTGACGTCGGTGGCCAGGGCGTCCGTGGTCTGCAACTGTCCCTGGTAGAGCTCGCCGGGCGGGACCAGCCCGCGGATCCGCCCGGTGGCGGTGACCGTCTGGCCGAACTGGCGCACCAGCGTGCCCGGGCCGCGGCGGCGCGGCTCGACCAGCAGCGGGCCGACCACGTCCAGTTCCGGACGCCGGTCCAGGGTGACCAGCAGCGCGCTCAGGGCCTTCGGGGTGGGCTCGCAGTCGGCCGGCAGGATCCACAGCCACTCGCCGGCCTGGTCGGGGCGGGCGTCGTCCACCACGACCTCGTCGGGGGTCGGGTCGCCGGCCTCGATCGCGGCCAGGCAGCGGTCGGCGTCCACCCCGGGTCGCGGCTCCACGATCGCCGTAACCTCCGCGTCCGCCCAGCGGGGCCGGTCGGCGTCGCTGCGGGTGTGCAGCCAGGCCCACGGATCCTCGGGCAGATCGGTCACGGGGTCTCTCTCAGGTCGGGGGCGAGCACGGCGCGGCTCAGCCTACCCGGGCCCACCTCGCCCGGCGTCCGAGGTGGGACGGATCAGATCGCCTGCTTCTTCAGCCGGCGACGCTCCCGTTCGCTCAGGCCGCCCCAGATGCCGAACCGCTCGTCGTTGCCGAGGGCGTACTCCAGGCATTCGCTGCGGACCTCGCAGGACTGGCAGACCTTCTTGGCCTCGCGGGTGGAGCCGCCCTTCTCGGGGAAGAACGCCTCCGGGTCGGTCTGTGCGCAGAGTGCACGCTCTTGCCAACCGAGCGCACCCTCGGCGTCTTCGTTGACGATCAGCAACAGCTCGTGCATCTACCCTCCTCGACCAGTGTGCAGCTACACACGAAAAACTACCTGGAGAGAATTACATGCCTGTCATTCCCGGGAAGTCAACCCCGATGGGCTACCATGCCCGCTTCCGACCCCCGGTCCTTGCGTTCTAGGAGCCGGACGGCGGCCGCCAATCCTCGCTCGGGGCAGCCACGCCGGGTTCGGCGTCGTGGGCCCATTCCGAGGCGGAACCGGCCTGCTGGGGGGAGTGGAGAGAACGGGTGCCCGGAGCCCCCGCGGCAGCCTCGTCGGCCGTCCGCCAGACCGTGCCGGTCGCTTCGCCGGGCTTCCACACCGTGGGATGCTCGGCCTCGATCTCGTCCGGATCGGCGGCGACCGGCTCCGGCTCTGCCTCGATCTCGCCGTCGGCTTCGTCCTCCTCGGCGACCTGCCCTCGTGGCGCCAGGGCAACCGCCCAGAGCGCGATCGCGGCGATCACGCCGAGCCCCGCGTCCGCCACGATCCGCACCACCGCCAACCACAGCCACTCCAGCGACTCCATCACCCAGGACAGGGAGGCCTCCGGTCCGACCAGCAGGCTGTACAGCACCATCAGCCAGGGCAACAGGACGGTCAGCGTCGCCACCCACGCCGCCACCAGCGCCAGCCGGCGGACCCTGGGCACCGCGGGCGACGCGGCACAGCCCACCACCGCGACCACCATGGCCACCGCCATCCCGTAGTCGACGGTCTGGACGTTGAACACCCAGCTCGCCAGCGCACCCATCTCCGGGTCGGTCGTCAGGCTCCACAGCTGCAGGGCGATCAGCAGCAGCCGGAGGGTCGCCAGCACGATCAACACCCAGGCCAGCGGCTCCCGGATCCGTTTGAGGTTCTCCACCATGCCTCCTCGCGCTCACCCTATCCCCGGCACCGGGGCCGCCGCGCGACGACCGCCACCGCGGTGTCAGTTCGACGGAACCGCCGCCGGGCCGGCGGCCACGGCCTGGTTGGGGGGTCGGCGTGCCAGACTCCACAGGGCGATCACGGCAGCCAGCGCGATGCCCGTCCCCGCCAGCCGATGAGACAGTTCGGACGCGCTCCACGGGCTCCAGGCCGACGAGTCAGTCGTCAGCAGCACTCGCAGCAGCAGGGAGAACCCGCCGAAAGCCCAGGGCAGGGCCAGCACCAGCGTTCCGGTCCAGGCCGCGACCAGGGCCAGCACCCTGGCCCGGGGCGCCGCCGGAGCGAGGCGGCAGCCCAGGACCGCCACCACGAGCGCCAGCATCAGCGCGTGAGCCTGCCCCTGCAGATCCAGCCAACCGATCGCGGTGATCGCGCCCTCTCCACTGTCGGTGTCCATCCGGATCACCATGCCGCGGACGAGGTACGCCAGACGCCAGTCCATCGCATACCAGGCCAGCGCCAGCAACGGGCCGATCCGGGTCACCCCGACCAACACCACCAGGGCCCACGCCAGTGGTTCGCGAACCCGCCTGAGGTTCTCCACCCTGCCTCCTCGACCGCTACGCGAACCGCGGACCGGCCTGCTCGGTCACCTGAGCGACCAGTTCCTTGACCCGTTCGGCCTGGTCGAGCGGCACCACCAGGGTCGCCGCCGCGGTGCGGACGACCACCAGACCGCTCACCCCGATCAGGCCGATCAGGCCGGACGGATCGGCGTTCACCACCACGTTGCCGGTGGCGTCCAGGCTCACCAGCGCCCCGGAGACGGCGTTCCCGGCAACGTCCCGCGCCAGCACTTCGGCCAGACTGGCGTAGCCGCCGACGTCCTTCCACTCCACGGTCAGGCCGACCGCGACGACGTGCGCCGAACCCTGGCCGTGCGAGACCGGCTCCATGATCCCGTAGTCGACAGAGGTACGGAACAGAGTCGGGAAGAGCTCGTCCAGCCGCTCCGGTTCGGCGGCCAGGGTGGTGACGGCCTGGTGGCTGGCGGGCAGCAGCAGCCGCAGCTGCTCCAGCACGGTCGCCGCCCGCCAGACGAACATGCCGGCGTTCCACCAGTACTCCCCCGAGGCCAGGTAGGCCTCGGCCACCTCCAGCGGCGGCTTCTCGGCGAACTCGCTGACCCGGCAGGCGCCCGGGTGGCCCGGGAGCGCCGCGCCGCGGTGCAGGTAGCCGTAACCGGTGTGCGGGCAGGTCGGCACCACGCCGAGGGTGACCAGCGCCGCCGGGTCGGCCTCGGCGATCGCGAAGGCCCGGTCCAGGGTGGTGACGAACTCTGCCACCGGCTCGATCACGTGGTCGGCGGTGACCTGGGCGATCACGGCTTCCGGATCGCGCCGGGCCAGGACGGCCGCCGCCCAAGCCACGGCGTTCAGCGAATCGCGTCCCACCGGCTCGCCGAGGATGTTCTCCGCCGGCAGTTCGGGAAGCTGGGCGGCGACCTGATCGGCGTAGGCGGCGCCGGTCACCACCAGCACCCGTCCCGCCGGCACCGAGGCCAGCGATCGCTCGAAGGCCAGCCGCAGCAGGCTGCGTCCGTCGATCAGCGGCAGCAGCTGTTTCGGGGTGCCCTGCCTGGACAACGGCCACAGCCGGGTGCCGGAGCCACCAGCCATGATCACGACGTAGCGCATGGCACGAGGCTAGTCGACACCATCCCGCCCCACGCTCGCCCACCACACCCACGCTCCTCGACAAATCGGCCTCCAGCTCGCCCTCCGCGCCCGAAATCGGGGCTGGACAGCTCAACTGGAGGGCGATCTGTCGGGTGACGGCGGCCGCGCACCCGCTGACGGTGCGGGCGGCCGGAGGCGGGACGGCCCTACGATGGGGCCATGCCTTCCCCCGTCTCCGTCGTCGAGCTGCTGGCCGACCGGGTTCGCCGCGACGGCAGCCGGCCGCTGCTGACCTACTACCGTCCAGCCAGGGGCGAGCGGGTGGAGTTCAGCGCCACCTCGTTCGCCAACTGGGTGGACAAGACCGCCAATCTGATCGACGAACACGCCGACGGCAGCACGATCGTCGCCGGACCGCTGTCGGTGCGGCATCCCTGCCACTGGATGAGCCTGATCTGGCCGCTGGCCACCTGGCAGGCCGCGCTGTACTACTCGGCAATGGCGGTTCCCCCGGTGCCGAACGACTGTCTGCTGGTGGTGACCGGTCCGGACGACCTGGACCCCGAGCCCGACGTCACCACCATCGCCTGCTCGCTGCACCCGCTCGCGCTGGGGCTCGGCGACCTGCCGGACGGCGTCCTCGACTACACCACCGAGGCGCTGGCCCAGCCCGACGGCCACTGGCAGAACCCGATCAAGTACCACGACCTGGCCTGGTCGGACGAGGAGGGCGACGTCAGCCTCGGGCAGTGGCTGGAGCTCCCGCCCCAGCCGGGCCGTGTGCTGGTACGCCCGCTGTCCCCGCGGCTGGTGCTCGGCGAGGCGCTGGCCCGTCCGTTGCTGGGCGGCGGCTCGGCGGTGATCGTCGACGGACCGGTGGGCGAGGACGAACTGGCCAGGATCGTCGCCGACGAGCGGATCGACGCCGCTGCGGACCCGGCGGGAACCAGGTGGCCAGACCACGATCGGGGAGGAGAGCGATGAGCGACCGGAACGTGGCGGGGATCTCGCGCCGGCAGTTGCTGATCCGCGGCTCCGCGCTGGCGGTCGGCGGCGCCGCGCTGCTGGCCGGGTGCGGTGGCCCGTCCATTCCCACCCCGACGGCCTCCCCCACCGGCTCGATCCGCGCCCAGCTGGACGAGGCGATCCGGATCATCGCCAACGGCTCGGACAAGCTCGGGGTCGCCATCCACGACCTGCGCAATGGCGCCGTCTACGGGTTCAACCCCGAGTACGCCAGCCAGAGCGCGTCCATGGCCAAGCCGATGATCGTGCTGATGGCCGAGCGCCGCGCGCGGGCCACCGGCGTCCCGCTGACCGCCGAACAGCGCGAGCAGGCCACCGCCGCGATCACCCGCTCGGAGAACGACCCGGCCGATGCGTTGTACGCCTTCGCCGGTCAGGGCGCTGCCTACACCGAGCTGGCCGGCGAGCTGGAGTTGCCGAACACGCACGCCGACGACGGCCACCTCGAATCCTGGAGCTGGACGTGGACCACGCCCGCCGACCAGGTGCTGCTGGTGCAGCGACTGGTCGAGGGCTCCCCGGCGGTCACCGACGAGGAGCGGGGGTTCGTCTGGGACCTGATGGGCGAGGTGATCGACGAGCACTCCTGGGGCGTCGGCGCGCCCCGGTCCGAGACAGTGAAGGTGCACCTGAAGAACGGCTGGGTGGAGTTCAAGTCCAGCGACGGGCTGTGGGCGGTGAACTCGATGGGCCAGGTGGAGGGCGACGGGCGCAACTACCGGATCGCCATGATGACCCGCACCCCCGACTTCGACACCGGCCGGGAGACCCTGGACGCGATCGGTACGTGGGTCTTCGACATCCTGGGCTCGGGCCCGATCGAGCCCGCCTGATGCCACATCTGGAGGTCAACGGCGTCAGCTACACCCTGCCGGACGGGCGTCCGCTGCTGAACGACGTGTCGTTCCGGGTGGGCGACGGCGCCCGGGTGGCGCTGATCGGGCCGAACGGCACCGGCAAGACCACGCTGCTGCGGATCATCTCCGGCGAGCTTGCCGCCGAGGACGGCTCGGTCTCCGCTTCGGGGCGGCTGGCGGTGATGAGCCAGTTCATCGGCAAGCTGCGGGGCACCGAGACCGTCCGGGATCTGCTGGCGTCGGTGGCGCCGGAGCGGGTGCGCAAGGCCGTGCAGGCGCTGGACGCCGCCGAGCTGGCCATGATGGAACGTGACGACGAGCCGACCCAGCTGGCCTACGCCCAGGCGCTCGCCGACTTCGGCGACGCCGACGGCTACGAGTACGAGTCGACGGTCTGGGACACCGTGACCACCGCCGCGCTGGGAGTGCCGTTCCAGCGCGCGCAGTACCGCGAGGTGAACACCCTCAGCGGCGGCGAACAGAAGCGGCTGGTGCTGGAGGCCTTGCTGACCGGCCCGGAGGAGGTGCTGGCGCTGGACGAGCCGGACAACTACCTCGACGTGCCGGCCAAACTGTGGCTGGAACGGCGGCTGGTCGAGTCGGGCAAGACGGTGCTGCTGATCAGCCACGACCGGGAGCTGCTGAGCAGCGTCCCGACCGCGATCGTCACCCTGGAGCCCGGTCCGGCCGGCGCCACCGCCTGGACCCACCCGGGCACCTACCGCACCTGGGGCGAGGCCCGGGAGGCGCGCAATGCCCGGCTGGAGGAACTCCGCCGCCGCTGGGACGAGGAGCATGCCAAGCTCAAGGCGCTGGTGCTGATGTACAAGCAGAAGGCCGCCTACAACGACGGCCTGGCCTCCCGCTACCAGGCCGCCCAGACCCGGCTGGCCAAGTTCGAGGAGGCCGGCCCGCCCGAGCAGGTGGTCAGCCAGCACCAGGTGAGGATGCGCCTGCGGGGCGGCCAGACCGCCCGCCGCGCGGTGGTGTGCGAGCAGCTGGAGTTGAGGGTGGGGGCCGCGACCCTTCGAGACTCCGAGCTTCGCTCGGACCTCAGGGATCGCTCAGACCCAACTCACCAACCCCCAACACCAGACCAGCCAAACCCAACTCACCGATCCCTGAGGTCGGACGCGCCAGCGGCCGAGTCTCGAAGGGTCGCGACCGACCTCCTGATGGCACCCTTCGACCTCACCGTCTGGTTCGGCGAACGGATCGCCGTGCTCGGTTCGAACGGCTCCGGGAAATCCCACTTCCTGCGGCTGCTGGCCGCCGGTGGTTCCCGGCCGGACGCCGAGCACGAGCCGGTCGGCGATGTCGCCGCCGAGCCGGTGATCCACAACGGCATGGCCAAGCTGGGCAGCCGGGTCCGTCCGGGCTGGTTCGCCCAGACCCACCAGCACCCGCAGCTGGCCGGACGCACCCTGCTGGAGATCCTGCACCGCGGCGACGCCCACCGCGCCGGCATGGGACGGGAGGAGGCCTCCCGCGCGCTGGACCGCTACGGCCTGGTGCACGCCGCCGAGCAGACCTACGACACCCTCTCCGGCGGCCAGCAGGCCCGGCTCCAGATCCTGCTGCTGGAGCTCTCCGGCGCCACCCTGCTGCTGCTCGACGAGCCCACCGACAACCTCGACCTCCACTCCGCCGAAGCCCTGGAGGAGGCGCTGACCGCCTTCGAGGGGACGGTGCTCGCGGTCACCCACGACCGCTGGTTCGCCCGCTCCTTCGACCGCTTCCTGGTGTTCGGCGCGGACGGCCGGGTCACCGAGCACGACGAACCTGTCTGGGACGAGGCCCGCGTCCGCCGCCCACGCTAGCCGGGAACCCGGGAAGCCACCATGGCTACTGGAATGCTGCCCAGCCGCCGCCCACGCTAGCCGGGGAGTCGGGGCGCTCGGGGCGACCATCCGCGGCCTCGAGGCCCGCCGCCGGCGTTAGCCGGGGGCTCGCTCCGCGCATTCGCACCGCATATGCCGGCCCCGAAACCCCGGCCGGTCCACTCCCGCGCATTGACGCCGCATACCGACCCGAAGTGGGCCTTCGTATGCGGCGAGGATGCGCAGACCACCATCCGGGCTGGTCATCGCCCGGCCATATGCGGTGCGATTGCGCGAGAAACCCGGGGCCACCAGCCTTACCTCAGCGACGGCGCCCTCGACGCCGGTTCGCGCCGCCTCCGCCCCGGGCGGCCCTGGCCGGTCGGGCCTTCTTCGGAGCGGACGCCCGCTCGCCCGACCCAGATTCCTTGTCCCGGCTTGTCAGGGCCGTACCACGGGAGCTGTTCGGCGTTCGACCCCGAACGACGCCGATGAAGTCCTCGATCCACGGATGGTCGTTGTCGACCCGCCAGGCCAGGCCGATTCGGGTGGGGTCGGCGTCCGTGACCGGTCGATGCACCATGTCCCGGCGACTGTGCGTCCGAGCCACAGAGAGCGGCACCAGCAGCACCGCGTCGGCGAAGGCGGCCCGTTGCACGGCGTCCGACGTGACCTCGGTGAGCAGTACCTCGCCCGCCAGATCGGCCAGGCTGAGTTCCTCGACCACGGCGATCGGGTGATCCTTCGACGACCAGGCCACTGGCACCTCCTGGTACAGCGGGATCAGCTGGAGATCGTCGGTGTCCAGCGGCAGCCGGACGAAGCACAGGTCTACCTCACCGTCGTCCAGCACCCGGCGCTGCTCGGCCTGCGGTACCTCGCGGACCTGCAGGGTCACGTCGCGGTAGCGCTCGTCCCAGATCGTCCGCCACTTCCGCAGCGTGACCCCGGGGACGAACCCGACCCGCAGCACCTGTCGCTCCGCGGGCTCCTCAACGGTCATGGCCGCAGGGTACCCCGATCGCCCTTCCGGCCTGAGGTTCGAGTCGGTGCCGAACTCAGCACCACGGGGTGCGGAGAGGCGGCCAGCGTCAGGGCACCTCCGCCAGCGGGACGGTGCAGACCGCGCCACTGGCGGGAACGGCGGTGAAGCCGTCCGGACGCCACTCGGCGAACACGCAACGCACGGCGAAGTAGATGTTCCAGGTCAACCGGGTGCGGGCGACCCCATCGCCGTTCCGGGTGACCATCGTGGGCCCGCCCGACTCGGTGTAGACCTCGAACAGCCGGTCGTCCCAGGCATCGTGGTTCGCCTCGTACTCGGCCAGGGTGGTCCCGGCGAAGCGGTGCTCCAGCAGTTCGACCGCGGTCGCCTGCCGCGCGGACGCCGCCCAGGCCGGAGCGCCCACCAGCACCGCCGCGCCCACCCCGAGGCTGAGGACGACCCGCGCGATCCGTCCGGTGCCGATCCGGCGGCGGCGAAGCACATCGCCCGCCAGCAGCACCACCGCGCCCGCGCCGGCCCCGACCACGGCGCCGGAGGTGTTGGCCACCAGGTCCATCAGGTCGTTCACCCCGATACCGGCCAGCGGCTGCACGACCTCGACGGCCAGCGACAGCAGCAACGCCGCACCGACCGTCCGCCACGGCGCCCGCCAGAGCAGGGTGGCGAAGAAGGCCACCGGCACGAACAGCACGACGTTGAGCCAGACCTCGTTGCCGACCCGACCGGCCAGCACCCGCTCCAGCTGCCAATGGCCCAGGCACTGCCAGCAGGCGCCGCCCCACGGCTCGCGCAGCAGGGTCACCACCAGCACCAGCCCCAGGCTGACCAGGAACCCGAAGTACAGCGCCGGCCGCGCCCGCCGCACCGCGCCCGGGGCCGCCTCGCTCCGACGGCCCGGCCGCTGCAGCCGATGGCGCAGCAGCCAGCTCGCTCCCGCCGCGAGCACGACGACCACCGCCAGCCCGCCGAGCACCTGGACCGTCACAAAGTTGCCCATGGCCTCCCCACTCCTTCTGCTCCGAGGGTGCCCACCCGAACCAAACGGCATCTATACATTCAACGTATACTCTGCATGTATAGTGCCGACATGGACAACTCGCTGGTGCTGCTGGGGCTGCTGGGTGTGCAGCCCAGCTACGGCTACGACCTCAAGCACGGCTACGACCGGCTGTTCGGACGCGAGAAGCAGCTCGCCTTCGGCCAGGTCTACGCGGTGCTGGCCCGGCTGCTGAAGAGCGGCCTGATCGACCTGCTCGGCGACGAGGCCGGCGCCGGACCCGACCGGAAGCGGTACCGGATCACTCCCACCGGCCGGGACGAGATCACCCGCTGGCTGTTCACCCCGGACGTCCCGTCGGCCACCCTGCAGAGCAACCTGTTCGCCAAGACCGTGATCGCCCTGCTGCTGGACGCCGACGCCGAACAACTGCTCGAAGCCCAGCGGGCCGAGCATCAGCAGCGGATGCGCGTCCTCACCCGGCAGAAGCCGAACGCCGACCTGGCCACCGTGCTGCTCTGCGACCACGCGCTGTTCCACATCGAGGCCGACCTGCGCTGGATGGATCTGACCGCCGCCCGGCTGGGCGAGCTGCGCAGCGAGGTGCGGCGATGAGCGTGGAAGTCTCCCCCGCCGCTCTCGACTCCACCGTCACCGGCCCGCTGCTCAGCGCCCGTCAGATCACCCGCTCGTTCGGCCTGACCCAGGCGGTGCGCGGCATCGACCTGGACATCGCCGAAGGCGAGATCCTGGCGGTGATGGGCCCGTCCGGCTCGGGCAAGTCGACCCTGCTGCACCTGCTGGCCGGCGTCCTGGTGCCCGACACCGGCACGGTCAGCTTCGACGGCCAACGGGTGGACGCGCTGGACGAGACCGCCCGCGCCCGGCTGCGGCTGACCGCCTTCGGCTTCGTCTTCCAATTCGGCCAACTGCTCCCCGACCTGAGCGCCCTGGACAATGTCACCGTCCCGCTGCTGCTCAGCGGCGGCCGGCGGCACGACGCCCTCGCCAAGGCCCGCGACTGGCTGGAGCGCCTCGATCTCACCCCGGACGTCGACAAGCTGCCCGGCGAACTCTCCGGCGGCCAGGCGCAGCGGGTGGCGGTGGCGCGGGCGCTGGTCACCGAGCCCCGGGTGCTGTTCGCCGACGAACCCACCGGATCGCTGGACTCGCTGGCCGCGGAGAAGGTGATGCTCGCCCTGACCGACCTGGCCCGCGCGGCCGGCACCACGGTCGTTCTGGTCACCCACGATCCGCGGACCGCCGCCTACGCCGACCGCGAGGTGGTGGTCCGGGACGGACGCCTCTCGGGAACCGGACGATGATCACCCTCGCCCGGCTGCTGAACGGCGCCCGCGGAGATCGCTGGCGGCTGGCCGCCATCGCCGGCGGAGTGGCACTCGGCGTCGCGCTCGCGCTGTCGCTGTGGAGCGGCTTCACCGCGATCACCGACCGCAACCTCCGCTCCACCTGGATCGATGAGAGTCGGTCGTGGCAGGACCGCATCGAGCTCGACGACCAGACGGCACTGGCGCCCGAACAACTGCTGGTCTTCACCGACCACGATCGCTTCGGCGACCGCGAGATCACCGTGCTGCGGGTGGCGACCACCCCCGACACCACGACCACCCTGCCCGGCATCGGACGACCGCCCGCGCCCGGCACCTCGGCGGTCTCCCCCGCCCTGGCCGGGCTGATCGCGAGCCACCCAGCAGACGAGTTGGGCGCCCGCTTCGGCACCGTCGTGGCCGAACTCCCCGACACAGTGCTGGCCGGCCCGAACGCGCTGGCGGCGGTGATCGGTGCCGAACCCGCGGAACTGGCCAACGACGGCACGGTGTTCCACTCCCTGTCGGGCAGCGACTTCGCCACCGAGAACTACCGCTCGGTGGCGGTGATCGGGGCGATCGCGGTCGGTTTCCCGGTGGTGATCCTGCTCAGCGTGGTGACCTCGCTCGGCTCGGCCAAGCGGGAGGAGCAGTTGGCCACGCTACGGCTGCTGGGCGCGACACCGGGCACGCTCGCCCGGCTGGCCGCCTGGGAGACCGCTGCCACCAGCCTCACCGGAGCGGTCACCGGAATCGCGCTGGCCTGGCTGGTCGCGCCGGCCCTGGCCGGCATCGAGCTGGGCGGCGTCCGCTTCTTTCCAGACGAGTTGCGTCCCCGGCCGGACGCTGCGATGGCAATCCCCGCCCGGGTGGTGGCGATCGCGGTCGGCATCGCCGCGCTGCGCGCCCGCCGGCTGCGCACCGGGCCGCTGGGCGGCAGCCGGGAACAAGCCGAGACCAGCCCCCGCTGGCGGCGGCTGGTTCCGCTGACGCTGGGCCTGATCGGGTTGCTGGTCGCCCACTGGGTGCCTGCGCCGGCGATGAATGGCCTCCTGGTGATCGGCAGCTTCGCGCTGGTGACCGTCGGCCTGGTCGTCGCCGGTCCGCCGCTGCTGGCCGGGCTGGCCCGGTTCGGCGCGCAGCGGGCTCCCGGCCCGGTCGGCGTGATGGCGCTGAACCGGATCCGCCGCCATCCGAGACAGTCCTTCCGGGCGGTCAGCGGCCTGGTGATCGCCTGCTTCGTGGTGTCGGTCTTCGCCGGCGGACGCACCACATTGGACACCGTCCACCTGCCGGAGGGCCCCGACTACCTCCCGCCGCAGACCCTGATCGCCCAACTGTCCCGCACGCCGGCCCCGCCACCCCTGGACGACCCGGCGCTGCTGGCCGACCTGGCGGCGCTGCGCGCCGTCCCGGGGGTCACCGCGGTCGCGACGGCCTTCGAGAACGGGGACTCAACCGCCTACCTCACCGGCACCGGCGCCACCGCGCTGGGATACCCCAGCACCGCGCCGCTGGTCGGCGTTGACGAGGACTATGTGAGCGCACCCTTCCAACCTCACGCCGTGCCGCCCCTGCCCTACCCGCCGCGGGCCACCACCCTGTTCGTCCAGACCGCGGACGCCACTGCCCTGGAACGGGTTCGCACCGCGCTGCTCTCCGGCCAGGTCGGGTTGCGACCGTACGGCTCCCTGCTCACCCGGGCGGAGTGGAGCCGAGCGGGCACCCGCAATGCCGAGGCGGACGAGTACGGCACGCTGGCCAGCCTCGGCATCCTGGTCGCCGCCGGGATCTCCGCCCTTGCCCTGGCTACCGCGACCCTGGCCGGCGTGCTGGACCGCCGCCGGGTGTTCGGTCTGCTCCGGCTGACCGGCCTCTCACCCCGGACGCTCGGCGGCATCATCGCCGCCGAGGCTGCCGTCCCGCTGCTGGCGGTGTTCGTCGCAGTCGCCGCCCTGGGCCAGTTCGTGGCCTGGGCGATGGTCACCGGGCTCACCGAGGGACGCCGCACCACCGGCTGGCCGGGCGCCGACTTCTATCTGGTGCTGGCAGCCTGCCTGGGGATGGCCGCCGCCGCGATCGTTGCGTCGGTCGCCGCTGCCCGCCACAACACCACGGCGGTCACCCGCTTCGAATGACTCGGGATAACCTGCCACGGTGACCAGTGAGCGGGAATGCGGCTTCGACGTCGATGGCGACTGGTTCCGCTACCGGGCAGGGGCGGTGATCCTGGATCAGGGCCGGGTGTTGATGGCCCGCAACGAGGTCGACCCCTACCACTACTCGATCGGCGGTGGCGTCCGGCACGGCGAGACCGCCGAGGACGCGGTACGCCGCGAGGTACTGGAGGAGACCGGCGTCGCGATGGAGATCGACCGGCTGCTGTTCGTCCACCAGAACTTCTTCGACGGCACCGGGTCGAGCGGCCTGACCGGACGGCACTGCCACGAACTCGCGCTCTACTTCCTGATGCGCTACTCCCCCACGATGCGACTCGCCGGCGCCAGCACCACCCTGACCGGCGCGCGGGAGTGGCACGAGTGGGTGCCCCTGGAGCGCTACGGCATCGACCGGCCGGCGTTTCCCACCTTCTTCGCCACCGAACTGAACCACCTGCCCAGCCGGCCCGAGCTGATCACCAGCCGGGAATGACGGCTCCTGGCGACCGCCTCTCGACAAGGCCCTTCGACCCTTTGCCAGGCTCTGCTCCTCGGCCCGCTGACGCGGCCCTCGTCGAGACTCCTTCCTCGCCGCCGCTGCAGGCGGCGTCGCGGTCGTCGTCTGGGATCGTCGGCCTACGAACTGACCTTGCAGACCGTGTCCAGATCCTCGGCCTGGTTCCCGGCACCCTTGGACGGCTTGGGCGAGGGCTTGGCCGACTCGCCGTTGCCGTCGGCACCGGACGTCGGATCAGGAGACGCGGTCGCCTTCTCCGGATGGTCCTTGGCCTCGGAGGCGGCGATCTTGTCGGTGACGATCTCGCGGATCTTGGCGAAGTTCGGCTTCACCGGCTTGATCAGCGGCGGGCTGAAGTTCACCGACGACATCGGCAGCGAGCGTCCCTTCAGCGCCAGGTCGAGCGCGGTACCCAACTGGTCGCTGGGGATGTTGCTGGCGATCACCTTCTCGCTGGCCGCGGCGAGGTCGTTGAACTTGGTCAGCACGGTGGTCGGGTTGAGTTGCTTGACCATCGCGTTGATCACGCACTTCTGCCGGGCCATCCGCTCGTAGTCGCTGGAGCCCTCCCGCGAGCGGGCGAACCAGAGCGCGTGGAAGCCGTCCAGCAGGACGTTCTTGCCCGGCTCGATGTAGCCGTAGACCCCCTTCGGCCCGCTCTTGGAGCCGATCGGGATCCGCTTGTTGATGTCCAGCCGGATGCCGCCGACCGCGTCGATCAGCTTCTCGAAGCCCTTCAGGTCGATCATCGCCCAGTAGTTGATGTCGAGCCCGAGAATCTCGCCGACCACGTCCGCGGTCGCCTCGGCGCCGGGGTACTTCACGTCCGGGAAGAGCTCCTTGTTGTTCAGCGCCAGGGTGTAGACCGCGTTCAGCAGGCACTCCTGCGAGGCGCACCAGAAGCCGTCGGGGTACTTGGCGTGCAGCGGATTGTCCTTCGGGAACGGCGCCCACTGCAGGTTGCGGGGAAGGCTGAACAGCACCGTCCGGCCCGACTCGGCATCGATGCTGGCCACGATCATGGTGTCCGGACGCATCCCCCAGCGGTCGGCACCGGCGTCCCCGCCCATCAGCAGGATGTTGTACCGGCCCTGGGTTGCCTCGGCCTCGCCCCCGCCGGTGAACACCGAATCCACCAGGCTCGACTGCGCCCCGAACATGCCGGACGCCGCCCACGCGGCGGTGCCGGTGGTGGCGGCCAGGGCCAGGGCCAGGATGCCGGAGATCACCCGGCCGCGGCCGGACATGGCCTTGGGGTTGGCGATCCGCCAGGCGTCCACCATCAGCAGCGCCCAGGCGACGCCGAGCACCAGGATCGCCCCCTGCAGCACCCGTAGCGTGATCGGGTTGGCGTAGAGCGAGATCAGGAACGGGCGAGCGACCACGGCGGCGACGGCCGCGACGATGACCAGGGCGATCAGGGACAGCCAGACCCGCAGCGCGATCCGGCCCAGGCGCCGGTTGCCGGCGGCGACCTGGGCGGAGCCCGGGATCACCAGGGTCATCAGCACCAGCACGATGCCGCGGCGAATGGCGATGCCTTGGGATCGCTGCAGGGGCGGCGGCAGTTTCGCCGCGACGGTGGTCGCCATCAAGGTCTCCCCGGGGAAGGTGGTCGGACTCCTCCCAGTATGGACAGCCAATCCAATCCGGCCGGGTTGACGCGCCGTGCGAGCAACCCGGACGTCCGATCACCCCACCGAACACCGACGGTGTGGAGCGGGGCGGGGACGGAAGCCCGGCCGGCCTGCGACGGTACGGTCAGCCGGCCGCACTCCTGCCCCTACCGACCGTGCCGCGCAGCGGGGATACTGGGCCGAACCACCGACGGAGGGCCGCGATGAGCATCGATACCTCGACCTGGCCGGGCTGGACGCTTCAGGATCCGCGGCTCGGCGTGCCGTTGCTGGGCCTGCGCCACCCCGCGGACTGGCGTCCGAACGGCCAGGTCACCTGGACGCCGCAGCACACCGAGTCGCCGGAACGGCACTGGTTCGAGGTCACCCACCCGGCCGGCCGGGCGGCCGTCCAGGGCTGGCCCCGGTTCGAGTTCACCTGGCCGGGCGGAGCCCCCGGCCAACCCAACGGCTACGGACGGACCTACCTGCCGCCCGACTCCCCGGACCGGCTGCTCGGCAGCCTGCTCCCGCAACTGCTCGGACCCGGCGCCCAGCAGCCCACCCGGTTCGAGGTCCAGCCGCTGACCGACTGGATGGAGCGGTTTCACCTCTCCGCCGACCAGCTCAGCCCTGGCGTCTCCTACACCGGGCTGCAGGCCTCCGTGGACGCTGCGGTCAACGGCGAGCCGTGGCTGTTCCAGGTTCAGGCGCTCCACTTCTCGGTGAGCAACCCGGGCTTCTTCAGCCCGATGACCAACCACGGCCTGTTCGTGAACGTGGTGCGGGTAGCGGCCGCGGAGGCGGCGGCGCTGCTGCCGGCGCTGACCGCGATCCTGGACAGCGTGGTGCCGAACCCGGGCTGGATGGCGGCGGTCAACCAGGTGGGGCAGCAGAACGCCGAGGCCTTCGCCGCCCGGCAGGCCAACGCCCGCTGGGCGGCCTTCCAGGCCGAGCAGGCCGGGATCGCCGCGGTCGGCGCGGCGGCCGCGGACCTGCGCGCCACCCAGGCCGCGAACTCCCAGGCCCGCTTCGACCAGGTGATGGCACCGCCGCCGGTACCGTCCGGGGCGCCGGGGGTGTCGGCCGCGGAAGCCTGGCGCAACGAGTTGGGCGGCGTCGAGGCGATCGACGATCCGAACAGCAGCGAGGGCAACGTCAGGTACGTCTCCTCGCACACCGCGGTGACCTGGCAGAACGAGGTCGGTGAGGTGATCGAGACCGATGACGTGAACTTCGACCCGAACATCGGCTCCCACCACACCTGGCAGGTGGCCCGCCGCTACCAGAACTGACCCGCTGTGCCGCGGAGGTTGACCGAGTCAGCCTCGCGTCCGCGGCCGAGCTGCCGCCCGCGGCGGGGTAACAGCGGCCGTCGGGGCGGCTAACCGCCGTCCCAGAAACCGTCGGGATCTCCGGTGGCGGCCCGCACCCGCTCGCCCTTGGCGGTGGCCGAGGCCCGCAACTCCTCCTGGAAGGCGACCATCGCCTGCTGCAGCGCCGGATCGGAAGCGGCCAGGATCCGGACGGCGAGCAGCCCGGCGTTGCGGGCATTGCCCACCGCCACCGTGGCGACCGGGACGCCGGCGGGCATCTGGACGATCGACAGCAGCGAGTCCAGGCCGTCGAGGTGCTTCAACGGCACCGGGACACCGATCACGGGCAGCGGGGTGAGCGCGGCCAGCATCCCGGGCAGGTGGGCCGCACCGCCGGCGCCGGCGACGATCACCTTGAGTCCGCGGCCGGCGGCGCCCCGTCCGTAGGCCACCATCTCCTCGGGCATCCGGTGGGCGGAGACCACGTCCGCCTCGTAGCGGACGCCGAACTCGCCCAGCGCGGCGGCGGCGGCCTCCATCACCGGCCAGTCGGAATCCGAGCCCATCACGATGCCCACCAGCGGTTCAGCCATGGTGGCTCCTTTCAACGGGTGTCCCCATGAACAGGTCGGCGGCGGCACGAGCACGCGCGCGGGTTGCGTCCAGTTCGTCACCGACCGCGGTGACGTGGCCGAGCTTGCGTCCGGGTACCCAGGACTTGCCGTAGAACTGCACCTTGAGCGCCGGATCCAGTTCCAGCACGTCCACCAGGCCGGAGGCGAGGTCGCTCCGGGGTCCGCCCAGCACGTTGGCCATCACCGACCAGGCCGCCCGGGGCGCGGTGGAACCCAGCGGCAGGTCCGCCACCGCCCGCAGGTGGTTCTCGAACTGCGAGGTGACCGCCCCGTCGATGCTCCAGTGCCCGGTGTTGTGCGGCCGCATCGCGAGCTCGTTGACCACCACCCGGCCGTCGGCGTCCTCCATCAACTCGACGGCGAGGATGCCGACCACGTCCAGTTCCTCGGCGATCCGCAGCGCGAACCGCTGCCACTCCTCGGCCTCGTGCTGGGGCAGGCCGGGGGCCGGTGTCGTGGTGTCGGTGCAGATCCCGTCGGTCTGGACCGTCTCGCTGATCGGGTAGGCCACCGCCTGACCGCCGGGACGCCGGGCGACCAGCGCCGAGAGCTCCCGCCGGAACGGGATGTACTCCTCGGCCAGGATCCGGATGCCCGGCGCCAGCGAGGCGAACGGCACCCCGGCCTGCGAGGGATCGTCCAGCTTCCAGACGCCCTTGCCGTCGTAGCCGCCGCGGGAGGTCTTGGCGATCACCGGCCAGCCGGTGCTGCTGGCGAACTCGATCAGTTCGGCCGGGGAGTCGACCGGCCGGTACGCCGGACAGGGAATACCCAGCGCGGTCAGCCGGTCCCGCATCACGATCTTGTCCTGGGCATGCCGCAGCGCGTCCGGACCTGGGCGCACCGCGATGCCGCGGGCCAGCAACTCCCGCAGGATCGGCTGCGGCACGTGCTCGTGGTCGAAGGTGATCACGTCGCAGCCGGCGGCGAAGTCGAGGACCGTCGCCGGATCGGTGTAGTCGCCGACCGTGACGTCCGCCACCACCTGGGCCGCCGACACGTCCGGGCCCTCGGCCAGCAGCCGCACCCGCAGCCCGAGCCCAATCCCGGCGGCGTGCATCATGCGCGCCAACTGGCCGCCGCCGATGATGCCGATGGTGGGGATCACGTTCGTCAGCCTATCGGGCGGGCCACGGCGATCGGCGGGCACGTCCGCTTCCTGATTCTGGCCGCCTCTACAGCCAGGGGGACGGTTCCCTGGCTCAAATTGGACCGGAGAACCGTCCCCGGGTCCACGGCGGACCAGAGAACCGTCCCCGGGTCCACGGCGGACCAGAGATCCGACCCCGGGTCCACGGCGGGCGAGCTCTCGCCGCGAGGGAAACTCCAGGGCGCGAAACGACCCACCCGGAACCTGTCCCGGTGGGTCGTTCGACGGACTGTCTACTCGGCCGCCATGTGGGGGTAGCCGATGGTGGTGGGCGAGAGCAGCGCCTCCTTGACGGCGCGGGGGCTGACCCAGCGCATCAGGTTCCACAGCGAGCCGGCCTTGTCGTTGGTGCCGGACGCGCGGGCGCCGCCGAACGGCTGCTGCCCGACCACCGCGCCGGTCGGCTTGTCGTTGAGGTAGAAGTTGCCCGCCGCCTGCCGCAGCTTCAGCGAGGCCTCGGCCAGCACGGTCCGGTCGGTGGCGAACACCGCGCCGGTCAGCGCGTAGGTCGAGGTCCGGTCGATCAGCTCCAGGGTCGCCGACCAGTCGGCGTCCTCGTAGACGTAGATACCCAGCAGCGGCCCGAAGTACTCGACGTTCAGGATCTCCTGCTCCGGGTTGTCGGTGACCGCGAGGGTCGGACGGACGAACCACCCCTCCGACCGGTCGTAGCTACCGCCGGCGATCAGGTCGACATCGGAGGCGGCCTTGGCCCGGTCGATCGCGCCGGCGAGCTTGTCGAAGGCGCGTTCGTCGATCACCGCGGAGGTGAAGTTCGAGAAATCGCGGACATCGCCCACCTTCAACTCCTCGGTGCGGGCGACCAACTCGTCCCGCAGCCCGGCCTCCCACAGCGAGCGCGGCAGGTAGCAGCGGGACGCCGCCGAGCACTTCTGACCGGAGTACTCGAAGGCACCGCGGACCAGCGCGGTGACCAGCGCGGTCGGGTCGGCGGACGGGTGCGCGACCACGAAGTCCTTGCCGCCGGTCTCCCCCACCAGTCGCGGGTAGGACCGGTACCGGGCGATGTTCTGCCCCACCTCGCCCCACAGCTGCTGGAACACCCGGGTCGAGCCGGTGAAGTGGATCCCGGCCAGATCGGGATCGGCCAGCACCACGTCCGACACGGTCGCGCCGTGGCCGGGCAGCATGGTGATGACGCCCTCGGGCAGGCCGGCCTCGGTCAGCAGATCCATCCAGAACTTCGCGGCGTAGGTCTGGGTGAGCGCCGGCTTCCACACCACGGTGTTGCCCATCAGCGCCGGGGCGGTCGGTAGGTTGCCGGCGATCGCGGTGAAGTTGAACGGGGTGATCGCGTAGACGAAGCCGTCCAGCGGGCGGTAGTCCATCCGGTTCCACACCGTCGGGGAGGAGATCGGCTGGTTGGCATGCAGTTCGCGGGCGAAGGCGACATTGAACCGCAGGAAGTCGATCAGCTCGCAGGCCGAATCGATCTCGGCCTGCTGGACGGTCTTGCCCTGGCCCAGCATGGTGGCGGCGTTCAGCCGGTCACGCCAGGGGCCGGCGAGCAGTTCGGCGGCCTTCAGGAAGACCGCGGCGCGCTCGTCGAAGTCGAGTCCGGCCCAGCCCGGCTTGGCCTCGCGGGCGGCCGCCACCGCCGCCTCGGCGTCCTCGGTGGTGGCCTGATGGACGCGGGCCAGCAGGGTGCCGTGATCGGAGGGCGCGTGCACTTCGTAGGTCTCCCCGCCGCCGGAGCCCACCTCGATCGGCTCGGCCGGCAGGGTCTCCAGCGTCCGCTTCAGCGACACCCGCTCGACGCTGCCGGGGGCGTAGCCTCGCACCGGCTCGTTGGCCGGCAGCGGCACCCTGGTGATCGCCTCGATCGCGCTCATCTCACTACTCCTCTTCGGCTGGCGTGCGTCGAACCTCAAGAATCACCTTAGTGAGGTGCCGGGTGTCGAAGTAGGCAAACCCGGAACCATCCCCGCGCAACCCGCGGGAGATCACGTCCAGGCCCAGTTCACGGCCGGCCGCCTCCGCCCCGGGCAGATCGTCCACCTCGAACCCGAGGTGGTAGACCCCCTCGCCGTGCTCGTCGAGGAAGCGTCGCTGCGGGGTGTCCTCCGGGCCGGGCTGGCAGAGCTGGAGCTGAACGTTCTGCAGGTCGCAGCACTTGTAGCGCAGGTTCGCCGACCCCACCGGATCGGGCACCTCCAGTTCCAGGTACGGCCCATGGCTCGGATAGTCCTGCCAGCCGGTCACCCCCAGCCGCTCATAGGCCGCGATCGCACTGTCGAACTCGTTGACCACGATGCAGATGTGGTGAAGTTGGCGGAACAGGGCGGCCACGTTTTCCTCCGTCTCGTCTCCTGGCTAGCCACGAGACTGTTGTGCACTCATTCGTGTACCCGGGAAAGAAGCGGGAATGACTGGCCGTGGTCGCCCGCTCACCGCTCACGACCCCACCTCCTTGCGACGGCAATGAGCCAGCCCGAGAGCGTCGGCGACGACTGCGAAGCCGGCAACCGGCCGTGACGAGCTCGGCGACCGCCCCCGCCATGTCCTCGATCGGCCGGATTGACACGATGCAGGTAGTAGAGGTCGAACGCGTCCACCCCGAGGCGACGAAGCGAGGCCTCGGCGGCTGCGCGCACCTGCTCGGGCCGCGCGATCTGGCCCTGCCGACCGCCGTGATCGTCGAACACATGGTTGAACTTGGTCGCGATGGTGACCTCTCCCGCGAACGGCGCCAGCGCCTCACCGACCAGGATCTCGTTCTCCCACGGGCCGTACCCATCGGCGGTGTCGAAGAACGTGACCCCCAGTTCCACCCCGTGGCGGATGACCCGGATCGCCTCGTCCCTGCCGAGCCCCCGCCCGTAGCCGCTGGTCAGGCCCATGCAGCCGTACCCGACCGCCGACACCTCCAGGTCCCTGCCGAGTCTTCGCGATCGCACCCCGCTCCTCCTCCGCCACCGAGATATGTATGCGAATCTGAATACGACAGCTCGGGATGGCTGGGTGGGGGACGGCCGGTGGTGGCTGGAGTTCCCGCCCCACCGCGAGGATCAACTCTGCCAAGATGGACGTATGACCACGCACATCCTCGCGATGGGCGGCGGCGGGTTCTCGATGTCGCCGACCGGCGCGCCGACCAATCTCGACCGCTATCTGCTGGAACTCTCGGGCAAGCAGTCACCGCTGGTCTGCTTCGCCCCCACTGCCTCGGCGGACGACCCTCACTACGTCAACCGCTTCCTGCTCGCCTACGGCACCCTCGGCGTACGCACCATGGTGCTCAGCCTGTGGGAGGGAGGCTCCGGCCACTCGGTCGCCCGGCTGGCCGAGGCGGACGTGGTGCTGGTCGGCGGCGGCCACACCGTGAACCTGATGGCACTGTGGGACGCCCACGGCGTGTCGACGGCGCTACGGGAGCGGGCAGCCCGGGGTGACGTGGTGCTCGGCGGGGTCTCGGCGGGCGGGAACTGCTGGCACGAGGGCTGCATCACCGACTCGTTCGGCCCGTTGCGGGCCTGGCGGGGAGGCCTGGGGCTGGTGCCGGGCAGCTTCTGCCCCCACTTCGACGGCGAGGCCGAGCGGGCGCCGTCCTACACCACGGCTGTGGCGGCCGGTGACCTGCCGGCGGGTTTCGCGGCGGACGACGGCGCGGCCGTCCACTACCTCGACGGCGGTCCGCACGCCTTCGTGGCCGAGGCGCCCGGCCAGCGGGTCTACCGGGTGATGCCGTCCGACCTGCCGACCGCCTCCGGGGTGCTGGTCGAGCCGCAGCAGATGACGGTGCTCTGAGCCGTCGGGCGACCAGCCGTCCACCGGTTGCGACCGGCTCAACCGGCGGTCAGCGGAAGATCACCGTCCGCTGCACCACGAAGTTCACCGTGGTGGCGACCCCCTGGGCGATCACGAAGCCGATGGTGTTGGCCAGCGGCAGGTTTCCGCCCCAGGCCAGCGCCCACGGGTAGAGCAGTGCGAACAGCCCCACCTGCACGGCGAAGGTCACCGCGTACAGGGCGATCACCGCGGCGAACCGGCGCCTGCTCGGCTCCGCCTGGAAGGTCCAGCGGCGGTTGATCAGGTAGGCGGTCGTGGTGCCGGCGACGAAGGAGAGCGCCTTGGCCAGCCGGGGCTCCAGGCCCAGGGCGGAGAGCGCCATCAGCAGCCCGTAGTCGACCACCGCCGACACTCCCCCGGTCGCCACGAAGCGCAGCAACTGCGTGGCCAGCGGAAGCCGGGCCGGTCGCCCGGTGATCACTCGCCCGCGTCCGGCGGCCGGGCGGCCCGCTCGTCGTCGCCGAACAGCAGTTCGGTCATCACCACGTGCACCCGCTCCACGTCGGGGATGTCGTGCAGTTCGACCGGCGCCTCGGCGGCGGTGGTGAGCTGCAGCGTGCCGCAGCCGAGCATCCGGTCCAGCAGGCTGCGTTCGTAGGCGACATTGTTGATCCGGCTGAGCGGCAGGTCGTGGCCGGTCTTGTTGATGATGCCGCGGCGGGTGATGATCCGGCGGTTGGTCAGGGTGTACGTCGTGGTGAGCCAGCGCAGGTAGGGCAGCAGCACCCAGCCGGCGAACACCAGCAGGGCCACCCCGAGCAGCACCCAGCCCGCCCAGGGTTGCCAGTCCGGCGGTGCCGCCGCCAGCGCGACCCCGGTCAGCACCGCGGTGATCAGCAGCACCAGCGCCGGCCCGACCAGCGCCTTGCCGTGGGTACGAAGGTGCAGCACCTCGACCTCGTCGGCTCCGAGGTATTTGCTTGGCAGGCCCACGTCCCCATCGTTCCACATCGAGGGAAACCGGCTCACCGCAGGTGCCACACGTCCCCGGCGGAGAAGCCCCGCACCCGTTCGCCGGTGCGCACCAGCAGTTGCCCGTCCGGGTCGATGCCCACCGCCACGCCCTCGACGCTGTCGGTCTCGCTGATCACCACCCGCACCGCGCGCCCCAGGGTGTCGCAGCGCTCGGCGTAGGCCTCCCGCAGGTCCTCCCCGGCCGCCCATGCGCCGTACCAGCGCTCGAACGCCAGCAGTACCTCCCGGACGACCTCTCCCGGCACCACCTCGGCGCCGGCCAGCGCCAGGGAGGTGGCGGTGGGGACGGGAAGCTCGTCCTGGCTCAGCAGGGTGTTGATCCCCATCCCGATCACCACCGCCGGTGGGGTTCCCTCCACCCGCTCGGCGAGGATGCCGCACACCTTGCGCTGATCGATCAGGACGTCGTTGGGCCACTTCAGCCGGGCGTCCACGCCGGTCGCGGAGCGCAGCCCGTCCACCACCGCCAGCCCGGCGACCAGCGGCAGCCACAGCCAGCGCTGGGGTGGGACGGACGGCGGCCGCAGCAGCACCGAGACCGCCACCGCCCGGCCGGGCGGGGCCTCCCACACCCGGGTGAACCGGCCCCGCCCCCGGCTCTGGTGGTCGGCCACCAGCACGCCGCCGGAGGGTGCGCCGGCGCGCGCCCTCGCGCCCAGCTCGGCGTTGGTCGAGCCGATCCGGGCGACCGTCTCGATCTGCTGCCACAGCCCACCGGTGAGTTCGCCGGCAAGCCATTCCGCGTCAATCAGGGGATCCACGCCGGCACCCTATCGGCCGCTGATCGGACGACCACCCCCGGTGGCGGCGCGCTCCCGATCCGGCTCATGGCCGCGGCCGGACCGGGGACACCTGCCAAACCCGCGACCGAGGGCCTATCGTGCGCGTATGGGGATGGATGTCCACACCACCGCCGGGAAGCTCGCCGACCTGACGAACCGCCGCGCCGAAGCGCTCAATCCCAGCCCGCCCGAGGCGGTGGAGAAGGTGCACGCCCAGGGCAAGCTGACCGCCCGGGAGCGCATCCTCGCCCTGCTGGACGAGGGCAGCTTCGCCGAGTTCGATCGCTTCGCCCGGCACCGCGCGACCGCCTTCGGGATGGACGCCAAACGTCCCTACACCGACGGCGTGATCACCGGCGTCGGCGCCATCCACGGCCGTCCGGTCTGCGTCTTCTCCCAGGACGTCACCCTGTTCGGCGGCGCTCTGGGCGAGGTGTACGGCGAGAAGATCGTCAAGATCCTCGACTTCGCGATCTCCACCGGCTGCCCGATCATCGGGATCAACGAGGGCGGTGGCGCCCGCATCCAGGAGGGCGTGGTCTCGCTCGACCTCTACTCCCGGATCTTCCGCCGCAACACCCTGGCTTCGGGGGTGATCCCGCAGATCTCGCTGATCATGGGCGCCGCGGCCGGCGGGCACGTCTACTCCCCCGCGCTGACCGACTTCATCGTGATGGGCGACCAGACCTCGCAGATGTTCATCACCGGCCCGTCGGTGATCAAGACGGTCACCGGTGAGGACGTCACCATGGAGGAACTGGGCGGCGGACGCACCCATTCCACCAAATCGGGCAACTCCCACTACCTGGCCGCCGACGAGGCGGACGCCATCGAGTACGTCCGGGAACTGCTGACCTACCTGCCGCAGAACAACCTGGAGGATCCGCCGGTCTACGACGAGACTGAGGCCGATCTCACCATCACCGACCACGACCGGACGCTGGACACGATCATCCCCGACTCGCCGAACCAGCCGTACGACATGCACGAAGTGGTCCGCCGGGTGCTGGACGACGACGAGTTCCTCGAGGTCCACGCCCTCTACGCGCCCAACATCCTGTGCGGCTTCGGCCGGGTCGAGGGCCGGGCGGTCGGGATCATCGCCAACCAGCCGCTGGTCTACGCCGGCTGCCTGGACATCAGGGCCTCGGAGAAGGCGGCCCGGTTCGTCCGCACCTGTGCCGCGTTCAACCTCCCGATCCTCACCTTCGTGGACGTCCCCGGCTTCCTGCCCGGCACCGATCAGGAGTGGGACGGGATCATCCGGCGGGGAGCCAAGCTGCTCTACGCCTACGCCGAGGCCACCGTCCCGCTGGTCACCGTGATCACCCGGAAGGCCTACGGCGGTGCCTACTGCGTGATGGGCTCCAAGCCGCTGGGCGCCGACGTCAACCTGGCCTGGCCGACCGCCCAGATCGCGGTGATGGGCGCGGAGGGTGCGGTGAACATCCTCTACCGGCGGGAACTGGCCGACGCCGACGACCCGGACGCCCGCCGCGCCGAACTCGTCGCCGAGTACGACGACGAGCTGGCCAACCCCTATGTGGCCGCCGAGCGGGGTTCGATCGACAAGGTGATCTTCCCGCACGAGACCCGCGCCCAGGTGATCCGGGTGCTGCGGCTGCTGCGCACCAAGCGCCAGCAACTGCCGCCCAAGAAGCACGGGAACATCCCGCTGTGAGCACCCCACAACGTTCCTCTCCCCCGCTGCGCTCCCCCGAACAACGCCGCGGGGACCCCGCTGTGAGCACCCCACGACGTTCCTCTCCTCCGCTGCGCTCCCCCGAACAACGCCGCGGGGACCCCGCTGGGACCGCCGACGACGTCACGCTGGAGATCCGCGCCGGTCACCCCACCGACACCGAACTGGCCGCCCTGACCGCGGTGGTGGTCGCGTTGCGCCGTGAGCGCCCTATCCCGCACCAGCCGTTGGCCAGTACGCTGGCCGGCGGCTGGCGTTCGTACTGGCACACCGTACGGACGCCCGTCGTCCCGGGTCGCGAGGCCTGGCGAAGCAGCTTCCGCATCTGAGAGAGGGACCGAAGCTATGAGTGACAACGCCGTCCGCCAGATCCTGTCGGGGATCGACCTGAACGCTCTGGCCCAGCAGGTGGGTGCCTCGCCCGCCGAGGTCGAGGACGCGGTCGGCGTCGCCGTCCCGACCCTGCTGGGCAGCCTGCAGGCCAATGCCGCCGACCCGGACGGGAAGGCCAGCCTACTCGGCGCACTCGGCCAGCACACCGGCGAGATCAACGGGCTGGCCGACATCGACACCGACGACGGCCGCAAGATCCTGGGCCACGCCTTCGCCAACGACCCGCAGCGGCTCGGTGCGCTGGCCGGGCAGGACAGTGGGCTGCTGGCCAAGCTGCTGCCGATCCTGGCGCCGATCGTGATGAACTGGCTGGCCAAGAACGTGCTGGGTGGCGGCCAGCAGACCCAGCAGTCCTCCGGCGGCGGCGACGTCCTGGGCGACCTGTTGGGCGGACTGCTCGGTGGTGGCACCGGCGGCAACTCCGGCGGCGGGATGGGTGACATCCTGGGTGGTCTGCTGGGCGGGCTGCTCGGCGGTCAGCAGGAGGCGCCGGCGCCGACCCGGCGGCAGCAGACCCAGCAGTCCGGCGGCGACCCGCTCAACGACCTGCTCCGCCAGATCCTGGGCGGCTGACCCTGAACCGCCCGAAGGTCGTCCTGGCCTCCCGCTCACCGGCCCGGCTGGCGACCCTGCGGGCGGCCGGGATCGAACCCGAGGTGGTGGTCTCGGGGTTCGACGAGGAGTCGATCGTCGAGCCCGATCCGGTGGCGCTGGTCGCCGCGCTGGCCCGGGCCAAGGC
>JAEXCA010000031.1 GCA_023393755.1 Actinomycetes bacterium
GGGGGGGTTTCCGGGGGGGGGGGGGGGGTTGGGCGGGGGGGGCGGACTGAGTCGACCCTTCGACAGGCTCAGGGGTCGTTTGGTGCGTCATCTCAGATCCCCTCCAGGATCGCGGTGACGCCCTGGCCGCCGGCCGCGCAGATCGAGATCAGCGCCCGGGAACCGGGCCCGCGCTGGTGCAGCAGCTTGGCCGCGGTGGCGACGATCCGTCCACCAGTGGCGGCGAAGGGGTGCCCGGCGGCCAACGACGAACCGGTGACGTTCAGCTTGGCGCGGTCGATCGGCCCCAGGGCTCCCGGCAGGCCGACCGAACGGCAGTAGTCGTCGTCCTCCCAGGCCTTCAGCGCGGCCAGCACGGTCGAGGCGAAGGCCTCGTGGATCTCGTAGAAGTCGAAGTCGGCCAGGGTGAGGCCCTGCCGGGCCAGCATCCGTCCGATCGCGGTGACCGGGGCGAGCAGCAGGTCGGCCCCGGCGGGGTGATCCACCGCGGCGACCTCGGCGTCCACCACGCGGGCCAGCGCGGGCAGGTTGTGGGACGCGGCGTAGTCGGCGTCCGCCAACAGCACCACGGCAGCGCCGTCCGACAGGGGAGTGGAGTTGCCAGCGGTCATCGTCCCCTCCGGGCCGCCGAAGACGGGCTTCAACCCGGCGAGTTTCTCCACCGTGGTGTCCGGACGCAGCGTCGCATCCCGGGTGAGGCCCAGGTAGGGCGTCACCAGATCGTCGAAGAAACCGTCCGCCCAGGCGGCGGCCAGATGCTGGTGCGAGGCGGCGGCCAACTCGTCCTGCTCGGTGCGGGTGATCCCCCACTTCGCGGTGGTGCGGGCCTGGTGCTCGCCCATGCTCAGCCCGGTGCGGGGCTCGACCACCCGCGGCGTCTCCGGCGCCAGATGGGACGGACGAATCCCAGCCAGCGCCTTCAGCCGAGCCGGCAAGGTGCGCGCAGCGTTGGCAGCCAGCAGTGCCCGGCGCAGTCCCTCGCTGACCGCGATCGGCGCGTCCGAAGCTGAGTCGACGCCACCGGCGATCCCCACGTCCGCTTGGCCCAAAGCGATCTTGTTGGCCAGGTAGATCACCGACTCCAACCCGGTGCCACAGGCCTGCTGCAGGTCGCAGGCCGGGGTCCCGGGCGACAGCGCCGAGCTCAGCACCGCCTCGCGGGTGAGGTTGAAGTCGCGGGTGTGCTTCAGCACCGCGCCGGCTACGACCTCGTCCAGTCGCTGGCCGGCCAGCCCGAACCGGGCCACCAGGCCGTCGATCGCGGCGGTCAGCAGGTCGTGGTTCGAGGCGGCGGCGTAGGCGCCATTGGCTTTGGGGAACGGCGGGGGGTTGCCGCCGACGACGACAGCGGACCGGGGGAGCTGCATTGGGCCTCCTTAAAAATTAACCGGTACCAAAGGTAGCAGGTACGTCCAGTACTGGGTACCCTTGCGTTCGTGACCACTGACGGACGCGACACCCGCTGGGCGCAGCACCGGATCACCCGGCGCCGCGAGCTGGTGGAACATGCCCTGCGCGCGATCCGGCGCTACGGGCCGGGCGTCGGCATGGAAGAGATCGCCGCCCAGGCCGGCACCTCGAAGACGGTGATCTACCGGCATTTCGGTGACCGGGCCGGCCTCTACGCCGCGGTGGCGCAGGCCGTCCACGCCTACATCCTGGCCGACCTGCTGCGCGCCCTGCGGTTCACCGACCCCGCCGATGTCGGACGGCTCACCGCCGACCTGGCCAGCGCCTACCTGGCGCTGGTGGAACGCGACCCGGAGATCTACCGGTTCGTGATGAACCCGCCGACCGCGGAGCCGGTCGACCCGGCCGCTGGCCTGACCACCCTGATCGGCGACCGGATCGAGGCCGCGATCGCCGCCCGGCTGGCCGAGCAGGGCCAGGATCCCGCCGCGGCCGCCACCTGGGGCCACGGCCTGGTGGGGTTCGTCCGGGCCGCCGCCGACCGCTGGATGGCCAGCGACCCCCGTCCGCCCGCCGACCAGATCGTCGGCCACATCACCGCCTTGTTCGTCCCGGCACTCACCGCCGGCCTGACCCGATCACAGGAGATCTGACATGACGCTGACCGCCCACGAAACGCTCACCACCCTCGGCGCCGCCCTGCGGACCGCGCTGGACGGCCCGTTCGCCGAACGCCGGGCCCGTGGCCGGGCGGAGCTGCCGACCGAGAACCTGCTGCGCGACCCCGAGCAGACCATGGACGAGGCCCGCGAATGGGTGCTCACCCGGCTGCGGGAGCTGCAGGCGGCGGGCTTCGGCGCGGCCGGCGTCCCGGTCTCGTCCACCGACCACGGCTCGCCGGAGGACGCGGTGATGGCCTTCGAAATGCTCGCCCACGGCGACCTCTCGGTGCTGATCAAGTCGGGCGTCCAGTTCGGCCTGTTCGGCGGCGCGATCGCCAACCTCGGCACTGCCTGGCACCACGACACCTACCTGCCCCGGGTCACCCGGCTGGAGTTGCTGGGCTGCTTCGCGATGACCGAACTCGGCCACGGCTCGGACGTTGCCAGCCTGGAGACCACCATCACCTACGACCCGGCAACCGAGGAGTTCGTGGTGAACTCGCCCTCGCCGGCCGCTCGTAAGGCCTACATCGGCAATGCCGGCCGGCACGGCTCGATGGCGGTGGTCTTCGGTCAGTTGGTCGTCGACCACGTCCGGCACGGCGTCCACGCGATCCTGGTGCCGATCCGGGACGAGGCTGGACGCGACCTGCCCGGCGTCACCACCGGTGATCAGGGCCACAAGGGCGGTCTGGTTGGGGTCGACAACGGCACGCTGTTCTTCGAGAACGTCCGCGTGCCCCGTTCGATGCTGCTCGACCGCTACGGCGGCGTGGACGAGCAGGGCCGCTATGTGTCGGTGATCGAGTCGCCGAACCGGCGGTTCTTCACCATGCTCGGGACACTGGTCCGCGGCCGGGTCTGCATCTCGGTTGGCGGTGCGATCGCCGCCCGACGGGGTATTTCGATCGCCACCCGGTACGCGCTCAAGCGCCGCCAGTTCCCAGCCCCCGGACGGCGGGACGGCGTGCTGCTGCTCGACTACCTGATCCATCAGCGCCGGCTGCTGCCGTTGGTCGCCCGTTCCTATGCCCTGGGTTTCGCCCAGAACGATCTCAATGCCCTGCTGATGAAGGTGCAGGGCACCGGCGAGTCCACCGACCGCGACCAGCGCGAACTGGAGACCTTCGCCGCCGGGCTGAAGGTGATCTCCACCGACTTCGCCAACTCCGCGCTGCAGGAGTGCCGCGAGGCCTGCGGCGGCTCCGGCTTCATGTCGGAGAACCGGATCACCGCGCTGCGCTCCGACGTCGATATCTTCGCCACCTTCGAGGGCGACAACACCGTGCTGCTGCAGTCGGTCACCAAGGCGCTGCTGACCGACTACAAGCAGCTGTGGGGCGAACTTGATCGGGCGGGCGTCGTCCAGGCCACCGCCCGGGTGGTGGGGGAGACCGTGGTCGAGCGGACGTCCGCGGGCGTGGTGCTGGAGCGGCTGGTCCGGGCCGCCCGCCGGCAGCCCGAGGAACTGGCGATGGGCGACCGCCGCTGGCAGGCGCTGATGTTCACCGAGCGCGAGCGGCACGCGCTGGAGTCACTGGCCCGCCGGATGCGGGCTTCCAGCCGGGACGGCGACCACTTCGAGGCGTTCAACCGGCTCGGCGAGCACGTCCTGTTCGTCGCGAAGGCCCACCTCGAGCGGCGGATCTTCGAATCCTTCGTCACCGGTCTGGAGACCTGCGCCGACCCCGAGGCCCGCGAGCTGCTCGAGAAGGTCTGCAGCCTCTACGCGCTGACCAGCCTGCACGAGGATCGCGCCTGGTTCATGGAGCACGGCAAGATGTCCACCACCCGTGCCAAGGCGATCGGTGAGCAGCTCAACCAGCTCTGCCGGGAACTGCGCCAGCACGCCCTGCCCCTGGTCGAGGGGCTGGGAGTGCCCGAGCACTGGCTGGGAGCCGCCATCCTGGAGGGCTGAGCGCCTGGGACGGGTGGCGGCGGACACGGGAACCGCGGTCCCTGAGCCTGTCGAAGGCCCCCGGACACCGAGCCCGTGGGTCGGAACGTCGCTCCACTTCTCAGCTGCTGCTCGCGTCTGGTGATGCAGTTACCCGGTTTCCCGGCCGGGAAGCCGGGAAACTACGACGCCAGATGACGACCCCCCTGGAGGCCTGGGGCTCTGCCGAAGCTCAGGGATCGGGCCCGGCTTCACGACGCGCCGCTTTCGCCTCAGGGACCGCCGTCCGTCTCCCGGTGTCCACTTCTGAGTAATCCCCACGCGAGGGTGTCCCGCGGCACTAGGGTTCCAGCGGCGAAGGGAACGAGATGGCCATCTGGAAGCTGCACGGAGACGGATCGCTGGTACCGGGGGCGGTGGTGACACCCGACGAACGGCTCGGCTGGGGCAAGATGTTCGGGCTCGGCGCCCAGCACGTGGTGGCGATGTTCGGAGCCACCTTCCTGGTGCCGCTGATCACCGGTTTCCCGATCCCCACCACGCTGTTCTTCAGCGGCGTCGGCACCCTGCTGTTCCTGCTGATCACCGGCAACAAGCTGCCCAGCTACCTGGGGTCGTCCTTCGCCTTCATCTCCCCGGTGATGGCCTCGACGATCATGACCGACGGCGGCGCCGACTTCGGCCGGGCGCTGTTCGGCATCATGCTCACCGGCATCCTGCTGGCGATTGTCGGCGCGGTCGTCCACGTCGGCGGTTCGCACTGGATCGACGTGCTGATGCCGCCGGTGATGACCGGCACCATCGTGATGCTGATCGGCTTCAACCTGGCCAGCGCCGCCTGGGGGGTGAACGAGACCTCGGGCTTCCGGGCCGCCCCGCTGACCGGCTGGATCACCGTCCTGGCGATCGTCCTGATCGCGGTGCTGTTCCGCGGCCTGATCGGACGACTCTCCATCCTGCTCGGCGTGCTGGTCGGCTACGTCGCCGCGCTCCTTCAGGGCGAGGTGAACTTCGAGCGACTGGACGCCGCCGGCTGGCTCGGGCTGCCGCACTTCCAGCTGCCCACCCCGGATTTCAACGTCGCCGCGCTGTTCCTGCCGGTCGTGCTGGTGCTGATCGCCGAGAACGTCGGCCACGTGAAGTCGGTGGCGTTGATGACCGGCCACAACTACGACAAGCAGATGGGACGGGCGCTGCTGGCGGACGGCGTCGCGACCACCGTCGCCGGTCTCGGCGGCGGCTCCGGCACCACCACCTACGCCGAGAACATCGGCGTGATGGCCGCCACCAAGGTCTACTCCACCGCCCTGTACTGGATCGCCGGTTTCATCGCGATCGCGCTCTCGTTCATCCCGAAGTTCGGCGAGGCCATCGCCACCATCCCGCCGGGCGTGATCGGTGCGGCCGGCACCGTGCTGTACGGCATGATCGGCCTGCTCGGCGCCCGGATCTGGATCGAGAACAAGGTCGACTTCACCAACCCGGTCAACCTGATCCCGGCCGCGGTCGGCCTGATCATGGCGATCGCCGACTTCACCTTCGCCTTCGGCGACATCGTGTTCGGCGGCGTGACCGTCGGCACGATCGCCGCGCTGGCGCTCTACCACCTGATGAAGTCCATCGGGAAGGCGCGCGGCACCGACCTGGAGGAGCCGGCCCTGACCGCCGAGTTCGACCCCAAGCAGCCCGACGCCGAGAACCTCTGAGGTGGGAGCCCCCGCCTTCGCGGGGACGATGTCGGCCAGGTCGTCGCCGGCCGGGTTGGCGCCTGGGAGCCCCCGCCTTGCAGGGACGATGAACGCATGTTCCCTGCCACACGCCGGCAGCGGGACAGGGACGGGGAGTACGCAGTGAGTGGTGATGCGGACGGGCATCCGTCCGTCACCGGTGGCACGGCGCGGCTGACCCCGGCCGTCCGGATGGGCCTGTCGATCGCGGTCGCGGTGGGCGTCTACGGGATCTCCTTCGGTGCCCTGGCGGTGACCGCGGGGCTCGACGTCTGGCAGGCCTGCGCGCTCAGCGCGCTGATGTTCACCGGCGGCTCCCAGTTCGCCTTCATCGGCGTGATCGGCGGTGGCGGGACGGCTGCCGCAGCCTGGGCGGCCGCCACCCTGCTGGGTGTTCGCAACGGCATCTACGGGATGCAGCTGAAGGCGTTGCTGCGTCCGCCGCGGAGGCTGATCCCGGTGATGGCCCAGTTCACCATCGACGAGTCGACCGCCACCGCCATTGCGCAGGACGGCCAGGCCGAGCGGGTCCGTGGCTTCTGGACGGCGGGGCTGGGGGTCTACCTGCTGTGGAACCTGTTCACCCTGGTCGGGGCGCTGGCCGGGGACGCACTGGGCGACCCAGCCCGGTGGGGCCTGGACGGGGCGGCGGTGGCCGCCTTCCTCGGCCTGCTCTGGCCCCGGCTGCAGGGCCGGGACCCGATCGCCCTCACGGTCGTCGCGGCGGCCGTGACCGCACTCGCGCTGCCGCTGGTGCCGCCCGGCATCCCGGTGCTGATCGCGGCCGCGGTCACCGCCGGATGGTGGGCGATCCGCCGCCGGGGAGGCCGGCCATGACGCTCTGGGAATGGCTGCTGCTGGCCGTGGCTGCGGCCTATCTGATCAAGCTCTCCGGCTACCTGCTGCCGCAGTCCTGGCTGGATTCGCCTCCGGTCACCGAGCTGGCGGCAGCTCTCACCGTGGGGCTGCTGGCCTCGCTGACCGTGCTGAACACCCTCGGCGACGGACAGGCGATCGCCCTGGATTCCCGCCTGCTGGCACTGGCTGCCGGGGCGCTCGCGCTGAAGCTGAAGGCCCCCTACCTGGTGGTGGTGATCGTCGGGGCACTCGCCGCCGCCCTGGGTCGCCTGGCCGGTCTGCCGTAGCCGAACGACGGTTGAGCCCGACGAAGCCGTCGTCGAGTCAGCGGACCCGGGGACGGTTCTCCGGTCGTTTTGAACCAGGGAACCGTCCCCTGGCACGAAACGGACGCCGTCAGTTCAGCAGCTCGTTGCGGATGTGGCCCACCCGGCGGCTGAAGAGGACCGCCGCGATCGCCACCAGGAGGGTGGCCGCGAGCGAGACGGTGTACCCCAGTCGGGCCGGTTCGACGAGCAGCAGCGCCGTGTAGATCCCGCCGACCACCGCGGTCACCACGGAGTTGCCGACGGATTCGGCCACCTGCAGCGAGGACTGGTTGCGTCCCTGTTCGAAGGACGTGGACAGGCCCATCACCGCGACCGCCGAACTCGGCATGGTGAAACCCATGCCGAGGCCGCCCACCACCCAGCAGAGCAGACCGAACCACAGCGGCAGGTCCGGGAACCAGGCGAACGCCACCAGTCCGGCCAGGCCCGCCGCGGTGATCAGCGAGCCGATCGTGATGTACCAGTTGCGGTGCCAGCGCAGCCAGCGCTGCGACTGCAGCCAGGAGCCGGCCGTCCAGCCGACCGAGCCCACCGTCAATGCCCAGCCGACCTCGGTGGGGGTGTAGTGCCGCAGGTTCTGCAGGGTGACCAGCAGGATCGTCTCGGCGGCGAAGAAGGCCCCGGCCTGCAGCGCGCGGGTGAGCACCACGCTGGGGATGCCGGGGCCGATGCCCCGCGCTGCCGGGGCGAGAATCCGTGGCAGTCCCCAGGCCAGCGCCACCGTCCCGGCGACCGCGGAGACCAGGCTCCACCAACCCAGCGGCTGACCGGCCAGCAGGATCAGGGACGGGGCGAGGGTGATCGCCACGGTCGGCCAGACCGCGACCGGCCCGATCTCGTCCTCGCCCGGGCGGAAGGCCGCCTGCACCTGCCGCAGCCCGGGCAGGGTGATCACGAACGCGACCGCCACCAGCGGCAGCATGGTGGCGAACACCAGCCGCCAGTCGATGTGGGTGAGCCAGGCCGCCAGCGGCGGACCGACGAAGGCGGGCAACAGCCAGCAGAACGAGTACAGCGCCATCACGCTGGGCCGCTCCTCGGCGGAGAAGCCGTGGGCGATGGCGACCGCCAGGGTGAGGTTCAGCGCGCCCGCGCCCAGGCCTTGGACCAGCCTGGCCAGCAGCACCACCCAGACCGTCGGGGCCAGCCAACCGAGCACCAGGCCCAGCCCGAACAGCGCGAACCCGACGTACATCGGCAGCGCCGGCCCGTGCTGGTCGGCGACCCGCCCGGAGACGATGGTCGCCGCCAGCATCCCGGAAATCATCGTGGTGAAGGCCCACGGGTAGAGCGCGTCGGCCTGGAAGGACGCCATCAGGGTGGGCAGCGCGGTGGCGATGCCGATCGACTGGAAGGCGATGCTGAACACCGTCAGCATGCTCCCGACGAGCAGCGTCCTGCGTCCCTGCTTCACGTTCCTCCTCAAACCCGGCCATCGTAGTCGCGAACCGGCGGTGCCGCTGACGCCGGCCGCGACCGGGTGGAGGAAGGGAGCTAGACGTCGTCCCGGGCGTCGACGCCGGCCGGGGCGACCAGGGCCTGCACCAGCGGGTCGGACGCGAGCCGTCGGCGGGCGCGATGCAGCCGGACGCGGGTCGCGCCGGCGCTGAGACCGAGCACCACCGCCGCCTCCGCCGGGCTGAGCGACTCCCATTCGGTGAGCTGGAGGAGCGCGCGGTCGCTCTCGGGGAGCCGTTCCAGCGCCTGGCGGACGAGGTGGTCGCGGGTCTGCTCCTCGACCGGTTCCGGCGGGTGGGGGAGCAGGGTGAGCTGGTGGTGGACGTCCCGCTGCCGGTACACCCCGCGCAGATGGCTCAGCGTCACCCGCCGGGCGACGCCGAGCAGCCAGGCCGTCCGGTACTCCTCGGTCGGCAGCTCGCGCCGCTTCTCCCAGGCGATCAGGAAGACCTCGGAGAGCAGGTCGGCGGCGGCGTGGCCCCCCCCGCCGCCCCCCGGGGGGGGGGCCC
>JAEXCA010000038.1 GCA_023393755.1 Actinomycetes bacterium
CGGGGGGTGCTGGCCCCCCACGCCCGCCATCCGGGCCTGGGTGGGGGGCCACTGCTGGTCGGCGAGGACGGAGCGCGCGACCTGCAGGTCGACCGCCCCGAGGTGCTCCGCGACCGCCTCGCGCAACGCGGAACGCCGGTCCTCGTCCACCGCCCGGTGCGCGGCGCGCAGGGCCAGCCGGCCGACCTCGACGGCCGAGCCCCGGTCGCCCGCGAGCGGACCCCAGCCGTCGAACCGGCGGCGCTCGCCGGCGACCGGCCGGGCGATCGCGATCCCCCCGGTTCCGACGCCGAGGACCCCCCCGGGCGCGTTGAGGAAGCGGGCGTGGCTGAGGGTGCCGTCATCGGTGACGGCGACCAGGGCGTCGGGAAGCACCCGTCCCAGCGCCGTGAACAGCGACTGCAGTTCGGTTGTGGTGAGGTCGGCGGTCGAGCCGATCACGAGGTGCCCGAGCGTCGTCAGGGACGCCTGCGCCAGCAGCGAGCCGATGCCCCGCCCCAGCGCCGTGCCGTGATCGCCGGCCTGGGTGGGTGAGATCCCCTCCCCCTGGTGGCTGCGCAGGACGCCGTCCACCACGAACTGGAGGCGGATGCCGGACTTGCCGACGTCGACGAAGGCCGCGGTGGTCACTTCTCGATCCCTGCCGTGAGACCGCTGACGATCTGCCGCATCGCGAGCGCGAAGAAGACCACGACCGGCGCGACGGCGATCACGATGCCGGCGTAGAGCATCCCGCGATCGGCGGTGTACTCCCCGAAGAACGTGCTGATGCCGACCGGAATCGTGAAGTTGGTGTCGCTGCGGATCAGCACCAGCGGCATGAAGAAGTCGTTCCAGATCGGGCCGACGCTGAGGATGATGGACGCCGCGATCGCGGGCTTCATCAGCGGCGTCATGATGTTGAGGAAGACCCGGAAGTGCGAGGCGCCGTCGATCATCGCGGCATCCTCGAGGGAGTCGGGCAGCTGACGGTAGAAGGTCGACAGGATGAGCACCATCAGCGGTGCGGCCTGGGCGGTGTAGACCAGCACCAGCCCGCCCATGCTGTCGATCAGCCCCCAGCTGTCGTACAGCTGGACCAGGGGCAGGATGCCGATCTTCAGCGGGATCATCAGCCCGAGCAGGAACAGCGAGGTGACGATGCCCGCGAACCGGAACCGCCACCGGCCCAGGGCGTAGGCCGCCGGCAGGAACAGCACCAGCGCCAGCGCCAGGGACACCACCGTGATCAGCACGGAGTTGACGAAGTAGGTCCCGATCGAGCCCTCTTCCCAGGCGCGGGCGTAGTTGCCCAGGTACAGCGACGACGGCAGCCCGGTCGGGTTCGCCACGATCTCTCGGTTCGGACGCAGTGAGCCGATCATCACCAGCAGGTTCGGCAGCGCCGAGAACAGGGTGACGAGGCTGAGCATGAGGTAGACCCCGAGCCTGCCGTTGCGTTTCACGAGTACCGCCGTTCCAGCCGCCGGAACAGCCGTTGCGCGCCCAGCGTCGCCACCAGGATCAGGACGAGCTGCACCAGTGAGAAGGCGCCGGACAGCCCGAAGGCGTTCGGCGAGTTGCTGAACGACAGCCGGTAGAACAGGGTGCCCATCACGTCCGCCGCACCACTGACGCCGCCCGCGCTGCCGCCGATGGCGAACACCAGGTCGAACAGGTTGAAGCAACCGATCAGGGTCAGGATGGTCACGATCGACACCGAGGAGATCAACTGGGGAAGCTGGATGGACCAGGCGATCCGGATCGACGACGCGCCGTCGACGCGCGCGGCCTCGAGCTGCTCGGCCGGGATCGCCACCAGCCCGGCACCGAAGATCAGCATGGTGACCCCGATCCACTGCCAGGCATTGATCAGGATCAGCAGCGGCATCACCAACGCGGGCGTGCCGAGCCAGGCGATCGGCTCGACCCCGAACAGTCCCAGCAGCGCGTTGACCGCGCCGAAGCGGGGGGAGAGCAGCATCGACCAGGCGTAGCCGATCACCAGGGCGCTCATCAGGTACGGCACCGAGATCACGGTCTGGAAGAACCGCTTGCCGCGCAGGTTGTTGTTGAGCAGGAAGGCGAGCACCAGGCCCACGCCGTTCTGCACCACCATGGTGCCGACGAAGAACACCAGGTTGTTGGTGACGGCGCGGAAGAACTGGGAGGCGTAGGGCTCCAGGCCCATCAGGATGCCGAAGTTGGCCAGGCCGACGAACTCCTGCCGGGCGGTGCCGGTCCAGTTGAAGAACCCGTTGGTCATGGCCGCGAAGACCGGGAACAGGAAGATCAGGCCGTAGAGCAACAGGGCCGGGCCAAGGAAGGCCGCGACCACCGCGGCCCGCGGAGAGCGCCGCGTGCTGCGGCGCCCTCCACTGGCCAGTCGTGCAATGGTCACTTACCGGCCTTGAACCACTGCGAGATGCCGGCCTGAACCTCGGCACCCACCTTGGCGGGTTCGATCTCGCCGATCACCATCTTCTGCAGGTTGGCGTACTCCAGCGAGGTGCCGGAGGGGGTCCCGAAGTCGAAGTGGACGTAGGTCAGGTACGGCGTGGGGCTCTCGGTGAACTCCGCCGCGGCCTTGGCCAGCAGCGGGTCGGCCGGGGTGACGCCGTCGACCGAGGGCACGGAGAGCATGTCGTCGGCGATCTGCTGACCGAAGTCCGCCGAACCGACCCACGCCAGGTAGCCCTTGGCGGCCTCGAGCTTCTTGCCCTCCAGCCCGGACGCCATTCCGATGGCGCCGTCCAGGTAGCCCATCGCGTACTTCTGGCCGCCCTCCACCGGCGGGACGTTGAACAGCCCGAGTTCGGTGTCGGGCATGTCCTTGCGGAAGCTGGTCAGTTCCCAGATGCCACCCGGGTAGAGGGCTGCCTCACCGGAGCTGAACAACGCGTTGGCGTCGGTGTAGTTGATGCCCTCGAAGCCCCGGGGGAAGTACTTGGTCAGGTCCATCAGCACCTGGTTGGCCGCGGCGTAGCGCGCATCCTCGAAGGTGGTCGTGCCGGCCTGCAACTCCTGAGCGAAGTTCGGGCCGCCGTAGGCGGCAGCGGCGAACAGGTCGCGGTAGATCGGCAGGATCCAGGAGTCGAGGGCGCCCGCGGCCATCGGGGTGACGCCCTTCGCCAGCAGGGCGTCGTTCAGCGCGATGAACTCGCTCCAGGTCTTCGGCTCGGTCAGGCCGTGCGAGTCCAGCAGGGTCTTGTTGTAGATGATGTTGGCGGTGACCGACTGGAAGGGCACCCCGTAGACCTTGCCGTCGCTCTGGCTTCGTACCCCGTCCACCAGGTTGTCGGCGATCTTGGCCAGCCCCTCGAAGTTGTCGTCGAGGGCCGCCACGCCACCGCCGGCGACCAGGGTGTCCAGCCCCCCGTAGGAGCGCAGCATCACCACATCCGGACCGGTGCTGCTGGAAAGACCGGTCTGCAGGATCTGGTTGTACTCCTCGGCTTTGAACCCCTTGTACTCCACGGTGATCCCCTCACCCTGGAAACTCTCCATCAGTGCCACCCACGGCGCGTCGGTGCGCCATCCCCACACGGTCAGGACCTGTTCCTCGCTGGCGGGCGGTGGCGTGGCCGAACAGCCGGCGAACATCCCGGCGATCAGTGCGGCGACTGCGACTCCTACAACCTTCTTCATGTGCATTCCTCGCTACTCGACGATGAGCAATTACAGGTCTAGTCCAGACAGCTGTGAGCGTAGAACAGGTCTAGACCAGTGTCAATGCCCGAAGCTCTCCCGGTCCGGCACGTCGACCTGGGGGACACCGCCGGCCACCAGCCCGCGGGCGTACTCGGCGAGGGCCCGTCCCATGCCGGAGCCGACCGCCACCTGGCTGCGGCGGCTCAGCGCACCGCCGAGCTCGGCCGCGAGATCGGCCTTCTCGCCGGTCGTCGCGCGCAGGGTGGCGATCGCCAGCAGGGCGAACTGGCACTGCCGGCCGAGCTCGACCAGCCAGGGCTGGAGTTCGCGGGTGAGGCGGCTGGGGCGTGCCCGCAACCGGCCGAGCGCCTCGACGTGCCGGTGGACCACGGCGTCGAGCTCGGCTGTCACGTCATCGCTGAACGGATCCTCGGCGACGAAGACGCGGGCGCAGGCGGTCGCGAACGCCGACGGCCGGCCCGAGGGGACGCCCGAGCCCGGGCCGGCGGCGTCGGCGAGCAGGGCCAGCGCCTCCGGATCGGCGCCGATGAGTTCGACGGCGGCCCGCCAGCTGGCGTCCGGACGGTAGCCGGCTCCCGACCAGGCGAAGTCCAGCAGGGTGAGCGCCGCCGGCAGGCCGGTATAGGGATCCAGGGCGAGGTTGCCCCCCATGGCGACGACCACGTCCGCCAGTTCCGGGTCGCGGCCGGTGGAGGCGGCCAGGGGGAGCCGCCTGGGGGTCACCAGGTTGTCCAGCCCGGGGCGGGCGTGCAGCGCCAGGGCCGCGATGCCGTCCAGGTCCCAGTCGTTGACCGGGTAGTTGTCCCACAGCCACAGCGGGTGGCCGAGCTCCTCGGCGACGGCCCGGGTCTGTCCGGCGGTGATCGCATCGGAGATCACCGCCGGGCCGGTCCAGACCACCGGTACCTCGCTGGCGAAGCCACGGCCGAACTCCCGACGGTACGGCGAGGGGTCGTCTCCCCAGTAGTGCAGCGGGCAGGCGATCAGCCGGTCGTGGCCCACCGTTTCGCCGAGGCTGCGGATGGCGCTGGCGTGGGCGGCGGCGAGTGGATGGTCGGCGTCGGCGAAGCGGGCGGCGGCCTCGGCGTCGAGCCCGGCGGTGAGGTCGTCGAAGGCGATCAGGATCCGTTCGAAGCCCAGCTCCAGCACGTGCTGCACCTTGGCGACCAGCGTGGCGGCGTCGGCGGGGTCGGTCATCCGGATCGCGAGCTCGGGTTCGAGGGGCGCCGCGGGGGAGATCCGCCAGATCGGTTCGACGCCTTCCCGGCGTGCCTGGCGGGCGAACCCGGCGAGCTGGTCCCGCTCGGTGCCCTGATAGGGCTCCCGCCACAGCCCGCCGGTCCGGCGGTCGGCGGACGGTCCGTAGACGTAGGCGTTGGCGCCGAAGGCGGCGGCGAACCGCATCACCGCCAGCCGGTCCTCCGGCGACCACCGCTCGCCGTAGAAGCACTCGTGCACGGAGCGGACCGGGATCCGAGGGGAGTCGGCGACGGTGCGCACTCCGTCCCAGGTGGCTTCGACGCTGGAGGCGATCACCGTGCGCAGCCGGTTGAGTGCGGCGCGGGATCCGGCGGTGACGGCGGCGCGGCCGTCACTGTCGACGGAGATGGTGTAGCCATCGCCCGCGGTGGGGTCGATCCGGTCGGCCCCCCCCGGGACCGCGGGCGCGAGGGGGGGGCG
>JAEXCA010000040.1 GCA_023393755.1 Actinomycetes bacterium
GTCTCGAACCTCGATCCTTGAGACCTTCTCCGAGCGGACGACGGGATTCGAACCCGCGACCCTCACCTTGGCAAGGTGATGCTCTACCAACTGAGCCACGTCCGCACAACCTTCTGCTGGGAACCCCCGGCTTCCGGCGCGACGACAACCATACCTAGCTGCACCACGCGTCGCAAACCGAGCGGAACCGCGGCGGGATCGGGGACGCGGAGGCGGTCCGTCGACCGTCGGACACCCTACGGCCCACCGTCCGAGGTCCGCCCGGGGTCGCCGCGGGGGTACGTCCCGACAGCTTGGATCGCCGCCGGGGATCGTCGCCGGGTCGATGTGACGAGGAGCCCACCGCTGGGCTATGGTTGTCGCTCGCGGGCGTATGGCGCAGTGGTAGCGCGCTTCGTTCACACCGAAGAGGTCACTGGTTCGAACCCAGTTACGCCCACCCAGCGCGAGTTGCGGGAACACCGACATCGGACGATGCGGGTGTTCCCGTTTCTGCTCTTCCCGACCCTGGTCCGTCGCGACGACAGCTCCGGATGCGCGAGGGTCACGACAGCCTGGAGGCTGACCGCGCTAGCGGGAGCGATGGTCGTCGAAGGCCGCCAGCAGGCGCTTCAGGAAGATGGTGTCCCCTGCGGCACGCGCGTCGCCGCCGGCGACGGCGTCATCGAGGGGACGGGCATCGAAGACCAGACCCTTCCCCCACGCGCGCCGGGCAACCATCGAGCTCCCGGGGCACGTCCCGGACCCGGCCCTGCTCGGGCCCGTCCTGAGCGACTTCTACACCGGCTGAGCACGTCACTCGGCTCGCGGCAGCACGCGGTACCGGAGCTGCACGTTGGCGGATCCCGGGTACCGGCGGCACTCCAGGAGATCGAGCTCCACCGGTCCACCGAAGAGGCGTACCCCCTCGCCGAGGACGGTCGGGCTCACCATCAGGTGGAGTTCATCGATCAGCCCCACGGCCAGGAGCCCGTTCCACGTCCGGCGACTGCCGAAGATCACCACGTCGCCACCGTCGGCCTGCCTGGCCTCGGCCACCCACGCGGCAGCCCCGCTGCGCGGCACGACGCTGGTGGACGCCGCCCACGCGTTGTCCGAAGGCACCGGTCCGCGGTCGCTCACCACCACCTTCGGGAGGACGTTGTACCGCCGGCTGACCTCGCGGTTCACCTCGCTGACGGCCCGCGCCCCGGGTACGTCGGGGTCGGCCGGCTCCGGCGCGTCGGCGATGAACGGCCAGTAGGAGCTGAACCCGTCGAACGACTCCCGGCCCAGCAGGACGGTACCGGCCGCGCCGATGCTGTCGAGGTTCGCCCGGTCGAAGGCCGCGTCCATGTTCAGCGCGAGCGGGTTGCCGGCCCGATCGGCGTAGTAGCCGTCGAGCGAGACGATGTTGTTGACGATGATCCTGCGCATGTCGTGCTCCTCGGAGTAGGTGTCCTTCACCTGTTCAGATACGCAGAACACCGCGGAATCATCGGTCGAGCGGGAACTCCGCCACCCAGCCCGCGACGAGGACGGGATCGACGAAGGTGGCAAGCCACCCGATCCGCCCCTCGCGCAGATGCAGGACCATCAGGCCGCCCGGACGCCAGCCGCCCTCCCACCACTGCTCGCCGAGCACGGCGGGGTGCCCGTTCACCACGCCCACCTCGCGCACCCGCCACGGGCTCGCGAACACCCGCCCCCGCAGGAACTCACCGACCTCGGCGCGGCCGTCGAACCAGGCCGGCAGCGGCGGCATGGTGAACCGCACGTCCTGCGCCAGCAGCTCGATCACCCGCTCGACGTCCCCTGCGGTGAAGGCGTCCACGAACGTCCTCACCGCCGCCCGATCGACGCCGGGGTCGCCCTCGTCGCGGGCCGGCCTCCGTTCGAGCGTGGCGCGAGCGCGCTGGAGCGCACTGTTCACCGCCGCGCGCGACGTCGCGAGAAGGTCGGCCACCTCCTCCGCCGAGAAGCCCAGGACGTCCCGCAGAACGAGCACCGCGCGCTGGGTGGCGGGAAGGCGCTGAAGCGCGGCGATCCAGGCGAGCTCGAGGTGTTCCCGCCGCTCCCGCTCGTCCGCCGGGTCGCCGGCCACCCGGAGCGGCTCGATCCAGAGCGGCCCTTCCCGGGGAGGTGCCAGCTCCGCCGCCGGATCGGCGGCCGGGCCCCGATCCCACGACAGAAGCCTGGGCCCGCGGCGCTCGACCAGCCGTAGTGCGGCGTTCGTGGTGACCCGGTACAGCCAGGCCCGCAGGGCGCCGGGCTCCCGGAGCCCCGCCAGGCCCCGCCAGGCGGCGATCATCCCCTCCTGCAGGGCGTCCTCCGCATCGGCCGACCCACCGGTGAGCCGGTAGGCATGCACCAGGAGCTCGTGCCGGTACGGAGCCACGATGCGCGCGAACTCGTCCGGGTCGACACCGCGGCCGGGTTCGTCCATGACCGGAATCCGTCCTCGATCGGGGATCGCCGCGGGTCGCCGAGCGCCCTCAGCCGGCCCGCAGGGCCCGCCGCAGCTCCCGGCGCCTGGTCTGCTCGGCCGCGTCGGGGACGGGCACGGCGGCGATCAGGTCGCGGGTGTACTGCTCCCTCGGCTGCCGCAGCACCTGCTCCCGCTCCCCCAGCTCGACCAGCTTCCCGTTCTGCATCACCGCGATCCGGTCGGCCAGCATGTCCACCACCGCCAGGTCGTGGGTGACGAAGAGGCAGGCGAAGCCCATCCGGTGCTGCAACCTGACGAACACCTCCAGCACCTTGGCCTGGACCGACACGTCCAGCGCGGACGTGGGCTCGTCTGCGACCACGAACTCCGGACCGGTGACCAGCGCCCTGGCCAGGCTCACCCGCTGGCGCTGTCCGCCGGAGAGCTCGTGCGGGTAGCGCAGCGCGTAGTCGGCGGGCAGTTCGACGGCGACCAGCAGGTCACGGGCGCGATCGGCACGTTCCTGCTTGGTCCCGATGCCGTGGATCAGCAACGGTTCGGCGATGCAGTCCCCGACCGTCATCCGGGGATTCAGCGAGGCCGCCGGATCCTGGAAGACGAAGCCCACCCGGCGGCGGAAGCCGCGCAGTTCGCGGGGTCCGGCGGTGACGATGTTCGTCCCGAGCACATCGATCTCGCCGCGGGTCACCGGCTGCAGGCCCACCGTGCAGCGTCCCAGGGTGGTCTTCCCCGACCCGGATTCGCCGACCAGCGCGACGATCTCGTGGGCATGCACGTCGAGCGAGACCTCGGAGACGGCATGGACCGGTCCGGAGCCGAACCGGCCCGGGAAGTCGACGTCCACGTCCTTGATGCTCATCACGACCTCGCGGGAGGGCACCGCCACCAGCGGGGTGTCCATCGACGCCGGACGGGGCGCGCCCAGGTGCGGCACGGAGGCCAGCAGATGCTGGGTGTAGGGGTGCTGCGGGCGTTCGAAGATGTCCCGGGCGGTGCCGGCCTCGACGATCTCGCCGCGGTACATCACCGCGACCCGGTCGGCCAGGTCGGCGACCACGCCCATGTTGTGGGTGATCAGGATGATCGCCGTGCCGAGCTTCTCCTGCAGGTCGCGCAGCAGGTCGAGGATCTGCGCCTGCACGGTGACGTCCAGGGCCGTGGTCGGCTCGTCGGCGATGATCACCTCCGGGTCGCAGCTGATCGCCATCGCGATCATCACCCGCTGCTTCTGACCCCCGGAGAGCTGGTGCGGGTAGGAGTGCACCCGGTGCTTGGGCTCCGGGATGCCGACCAGGGCGAGCAGTTCCACGGCGCGGGCCATCGCCGCCTTCCGGCTCAGCTTGCGGTGCATCTGCAATGCCTCGCAGAGCTGCCAGCCCACCGTCCGCACCGGGTCCAGGGCGGTGGAGGGCTCCTGGAAGATCATCGCGATCCGGTCCCCGCGCACCCGCCTGATCTGTTCCCCGCGCAGGCCGACCAGCTCGGTGTCGTCCAGCGTCGCCGAACCGGCCACCCGGGCGGATTCCGGCAGCAACCCGAGCATCGCCCGGGAACCCACCGTCTTGCCCGAACCCGACTCACCGACGATCGCCAGCGTCTCGCCGGGGGCGAGGTCGTAGCTGATCCCCTTCACCGCCCGCACCGGCGCGCCGTCGGTACGGAAGGAGACGAACAGGTTGTCCACCCGCAGCAGCACCTTCGGCTCGGCCTGGGCGGTCATCGGGCGTCCCCTTCCGCAGCGGTGACCGGTCGGTCCGGCGGGTCGTCTGGAACCGGCGTCGCGGACGGGGCGGCCCCGGCCCCGGGCGGGTCCTCCGGCTCCGGCGGTTCCGGTGGCTCCACCGGGGCGGTTCCGAGGACGGCGCTCTCGGCCATCTCCTGTTCGGCGAAGGCCGCCACCTCCTGCTCGTCGGCGGTGGTGGTGCCGCCCCGGGTGCGCAGCAGCGGGTTCAGCACATCGTTCAGTGACTCCCCGATCAGCGTGATCCCGACCACGATCAGCACGATCGCCAGGCCCGGGAAGACGCCGGTCCACCAGATCCCGTTGGCCACGTCGGCCCGGGCCTTGTTCAGGTCGTAGCCCCACTCGGCGGCGGAGTTCGGCTCGATGCCGAAGCCCAGGAAGCCCAGGCCGGCCAGGGTCAGGATCGCCTCGGAGGCATTCAGCGTCATCAGCACCGGGACCGACTGGGAGACGTTCGGCAGGATGTGGCCGAACATGATCCGGCCCGGGTTGGCACCGGCCACCCGGGCGGCGTCCACGTAGGGTTCGACCTTGGCCGCCATGGTCGCGTTCCGGGTGACCCGGAAGTACTGCGGGACGAACACCACGGTGATCGAGACCGCGGCGGCGATCACGCCGCCGAGCGCGTCCGAACTGCCCCCGGAGAGCACGATCGACACCACGATCGCCAGCAGCAGGGACGGGAAGGCGTACAGCGCGTCCATCACCAGCACCAGGACGCGGTCCAGCCAGGAGCCGAGGTAGCCCGAGACCAGGCCGAGCGGGACGCCGATCACGATCGACAGCGCCACCGCCATCAGGATGACCTCCAGCGCGGTGCGCGCCCCCCAGACGATGCGGGAGTAGACGTCGAACCCGCCGACCGTGGTGCCGAGCAGATGCTCGGCCGACATCGGCTGCTGGGGGGTGAAGATCTCGGCGAAGCCGTGCGGCGCCAGCACCGGGGCGAGCAGCGCCACGACCAGGAAGACCGCGACGATGCCGACGCCGGTCAGCAACATGCCGCGCTGCAGGCCGTGGGTGCTGCGGATCAGGGCCAGGCCGGGAATCCGCAGCCCGCGGCGTACCGGCGGGACGGTGGAGATCGGCGCCTCGAGGATGGGAAGTGCCATGTCAGTACCTCACCCTCGGATCCACCAGCGCGTTGATCAGGTCGATCAGGAAGCTCGCCACCGCCACGATCACCGCGATCGCCGTGACGATGCCCTGCACCGCCACGAAGTCGCGGGCGATCAGGAACTGGCTGAGCCAGTAGCCCAACCCCTGCCACTCGAAGGAGGTCTCGGTCAGGATGGCACCGGCCAGCAGCATCGCGATCTGCATGCCCATCACGGTCACCACCGGGATCAGCGCGTTGCGGAAGGCGTGCTTGCTGACCACGTCCCGTTCCGGGACGCCGCGGGCCCGGGAGGCGGTGACGAAGTCGGCCCGCAGGGTCTGCAGCAGGTTGATCCGGACCAGCCTGATGAACACGCCGGCGGTGAGCAGCCCCAGCGCCAGGCCGGGCAGGACCGCGTGCCGCAGCACGTCCAGGATGTAGGCCGGCTCGCCGTACTGCAGGGCGTTCAGGATGTAGATGTGGGTGTTGGTCTGGACGCCGTTCTCCAGCGCCGACGCGACCCGGGTCGACGCCCGCCCGGAGATCGGCAGCCAGCCGAGCCAGACCGAGAAGATCAGCTTCAGCACCAGGGCGACGAAGAACACCGGCGCCGCGTAGAACAGCACGGCGAAGGAGCGGATCAGCACGTCGGGGAGCTTGTTGTAGAAGCGGGCCGCCAGCCTGCCCAGCGGGATGCCCAGCGCGAAGGCGACGATCAGTGCCCAGAAGGCCAGTTCGAGGGTGGCCGGCCCGTACTCGATCAGGATCGAGGCGATGCTGCGGTTGTCGGCGGTGCGTCCGAAGTCGCCCTGCACCAGATCGCCGAGGAAGCGGAGGTACTGCACCAGGATGGGGTCGTTGTAGCCCGCCGCCTCCTTGCGGGCCTCGATCTGGTCCGGTGGCAGCCGTCCGCCCAGCGCGGCGGTGATCGGATCGCCGGTCACCCGGAGCAGGAAGAACACCACCGTGACGAGGATCCAGACCGTGGGCACGATCAGCAGCAGCCGGATCCCCAGGTACTTCAGCAGGGCCTTCGTCGAACTCTGGGTGGCTGCCATGGACTCGCTCTCGATGGTGGTGGGAGGGGAACGTCCCCCCCCCCCCCCGGAACCGGCCCCGGGGGGG
>JAEXCA010000063.1 GCA_023393755.1 Actinomycetes bacterium
CCGGTGCAGCCACTGCTCCGGGTCGTGGATCTCGGTCAGGCTGGGCAGCATGGACGGCTGGCTGAAGGCCAGATTGAGCAGGTCGAGATCGGCCTTCTTCAGCACCACCTCGCAGAACTTGGCGCCGTCGCGGTACTGGGCGCGCTTGAGGTCGGTGCCCATCAGCTTGCCGACCACGGCCGACCAGCCGCCCCGGTCGCGGTGGTGCTCGAAGGCCCGCCGGATCACCGGCAGGGTGGGCAGCACCCTGGTGCCGACCCGGTCCATCATCACGTCGGCGTGGCCCTCGACCAGCGACATGATCGCGGTCACCTGGTCGAAGGTCTCCCGCTGGGCGGGGGCGAGCACCGCGTCCATCACGCTGCGCGGACGATCGCCCGCCCGCCACTGGGCCAGCGGCTCGGTGTCGCCGATGAGTTCCCGCATCAGGCCGAGCAGGTGCTCCCGCAGCCACGGCGCCTGGCCGAACTGCAGCTGGTGGGTCTGCTCGTGCAGGCAGACCCAGAGCCGGAAGTCGGTCGGGTTGACGCCCAGCCGCCGTTCGATCGCCACCACGTTCGGCGCCACCAGCACCAACCGGTTGGGCTGGCCGAAGGGATCGAACTGGCCGAGGATCCGGGAGGAGAGCAGGGCGAACACGCCGCCGGCCTGCGCGCCGATGCCCCGTCCGCGTACCCGCTCGATGCCGTTCGCCGGTGACGCGGGCGCCCCGAGAGCGGCGGTGATCGCCCGGGCGGAGGCGGCCATCGTCGCCACCCAGCCGGCCCGGTCGACCACCAGGGTCTCGGCGTCGGCCGGGGTGTGCATGCCGGAGACCTCCGCGACGTGGGCGGGCGCCCTGCGGGCGGCGCTGCGCAGCGCCTCGACCACCTGGTCGATCTGGCCCGGGCTCAGTTCCGGCCCGGGGTGAGCCAGCTTGGCGCCGAACCGCGCGGCCTGGTCCCAGTCGATGTACGGCAGCTGCTGCATGGGCACACTCTACGAGCCGGGCGGAGGCCGAGGGTCACGATCCGGCGCGACAGCCGCACTTCGCCAGGACGGTGGCGGTGCGATCCAGCCAGTTGTAGGCGCTGTCGCGTCCGGCCTCGTTGGCCATCGCGGCGAAGGTGAGCACCGCGCCGTCCCTGGTGGTGACGTAGCCGGCCAGGGTGGCCACCCCCTGCAACGTCCCGGTCTTGGCGTGGACCACGTTGCGTCCGGCCTGCTCGGCCGGGTCGTCGAACCGGTCCTTCAGCGTCCCGCTGACACCCGCCACCGGCAGGCCACTGGCCAGCGCCGCCCACCGGGGGGTGACCAGCACCAGGGCGAAGGTCTGGGCCAGGACGGACGGGCTCACCCGCGACTTGTGGGACAGGCCGCTGGTGTCGTCGATCCTCATGCCGTCGGCCCACAGTTCGTGCGCCTTCAGCCAGGTGGTGACGGCCTTCGTCCCACCCTCGAAACTCGGGGTGCCACCGGTGGCCAGGGCGATCTGCCGGCCGAGCACCTCGGTGCCGTGGTTGTCGCTCACCCGCAGCACGTACCCGACCACCTCGGCGAGCGGGGCTGACGACACCGACGCCACCTGCTGGGCGCCCGCCGGAGCCTGCTCGGCGGCGACCTTCGTCACCTTGACTCCGGCGGCCTCCAGCCGGGCGGCGAAGGCCTCGGCGGCCACCTTCGCCGGATCGGCGTGCGCCTGCCACTGGTTGGCCAGCCCGCCGTTGATCGACAGCGCGCCCACCCGGGGGGTGAACACCTGCCAGTCCTTCTTCCAGGAGGGATGCCAGCCGGGTCCGGCGAACAACGAGGTGTCGTAGCCGAGCCGCACCTCGGCGACCCCGGCCTGCTTCAGCGCGGCGACGGTCTGCTCGGCCAGCGCCTGCAGCGAGGCGGCCTTGGCGGCCGACTTCGACTGCTTGTCGGTCAGCAGCGGGTCACCGCCGCCGACCAGCACCAGGCGTCCGGGCTCGGGGGCGACCACGCTGGTGGTCAGCCTGGTGTCCGCGCCGATGGTGTCGATCGCGACCAGCCCGGTCAGCACCTTCATGGTGGACGCCGGGATCAGCGGCTGGTCGCCGCGGCTGGCCAGCGTCCGGCCGGTGGCGGGATCGATCACCACCACCGCCGAGATCCCCACGCCGCCGGCCGACACCTTCGCCAGCGCCTTGAGCAGCGGGTCACCGTCCGGGATCGGAGCAGGCTCCGTGGCCGGCGCGGCGGGCGGTTGCGACTGCCCGCCGGACGCCGTCGAGATCGCGGACGGGCTGGGCGGCCGGACACCGGGCTGGACGATCGAGCAGCCGGCCAGCAGGACGGCCAGCGCAGCGGCGGCAACGGAACCTGGGAGTCCGATCCGGCCCGGGATCCGGGAACTGGACGGCGTCCGCCCGGTCCGAGCTGTCATCCCGGCCTCCTCCTTTCCCGCCGCTGGCGATAGGCTCAGCCGCACCATCCATGATGACAGAGAGTCCGAGGTGAACATCGATGGACCTGCCCTCCTTCGCCCGTCCGAAGATCCAGCCACATCTGCACTTCGATGTGACGATCGAGATCCCCAAGGGCACGAAGAACAAGTACGAGATGGATCACCACACCGGCCGGATCCGGCTCGACCGGACGCTGTTCACCTCCACCCAATACCCCAATGACTACGGCTTCATCGAGGGCACCCTGGGTCAGGACGGCGATCCGCTGGACGCCATGGTGCTGGTGCCGGAGGCCACCTTTCCCGGTGCGCTGATCGAGTGCCGGGCGATCGGGATGTTCCGGATGACCGACGAGATGGGCGGCGACGACAAGGTGCTGTGCATCCCGGTCGCCGACGAGCGCCAGCAGGGCATCAAGGAACTCACCGATCTGCCGAACCTGACGCTGCTGGAGATCGAGCACTTCTTCTCGGTCTACAAGGACCTGGAGCCGGGCAAGTCGGTCGAGGGCGCCGTCTGGGTGGGGCATGCCGAGGCCGAGCGGGAGATCCGCAACAGCTGGGACCGGGCCCGCGGCACCTCCTACGAGAACGAGTTCACCCGCTCGGACGACCAGTCCTAGCCGGCCGGGGCGATGGCGTCGATCGGCAGTCCGGCGACCCGCCGGCTCTTCCTGATGCGCCATGGCCAGGCCGGATTCGCCGGCACCGACCGGGAACGCCCGTTGACCGCGCAGGGCCGGGCCCAAGCGGCGCGGATCGGTGCGATCCTGGCCCACCGCGGGGTCGAGCAGATCCTGTGCTCACCCGCCGTCCGCACCGGGCAGACCGCCGCCGGGCTGCGGTTGCCGGCACCGGTGAAGGTGATCGACTCCCTCTACAACTGCTCGGCCGAGCGCATCCTGAGCGCCCTGGCCAGGTTGCCCGAGCATATCCGGACGGTCCTGGTGGTGGGGCACTATCCGGGGATCCCGTCCCTGGCCCACCAGCTGGCCGACCGCCGCTCCGACCCCGCGGCGCTGCGTCAACTGGCCGGCCAGTTCTCCCCGGCCACCCTGGTCGAGCTGGAGTTCACCGGCCCGTGGGGCGAGCTGCACGCCGCCCGCCTGGTGTCCGTCCACCTCCCCGGCGAGTAGTCGCGCACGGGGCCACCGGGGACGGTTCCTGATGGCCCTTCTCGTGGCCACCGGGGACGGTTCCTGGTGGCGCTTCTCAGGGCCAGCAGTGGACCGGGGTGGACCGGGGGACGGTTCTCTGGCTCACTCTGGACCGGGGGACGGTTCTCTGGCTCACTCTGGACCGGGGGGCGGGTTTATGGGGCACCCATGAGCCAAAACCCCCCCCC
>JAEXCA010000077.1 GCA_023393755.1 Actinomycetes bacterium
CCCCCCCGCCGGGGGGGGGGCCCGGGGGGGCCCGCCGCATCTCGCCGCCGATGCGGGAATCCCCCGTGCGGTGGGTTAGGATTCTGCCCGTGACTGTTGTGCCCCTGCTGACCTGGCCGATCCTGACCTTGTCGATCATCCTGATCCTCACCAGCATCGCCCTGGCGCTGTTCATCCTGCTGCACAAGGGACGTGGCGGCGGCATGTCCGACCTGTTCGGCGGCGGCACCACCACGAACATGGGCGGCACCTCGGTGGCGGAGCGCAACCTCGACCGGATCACCATCGTGGTCGGCCTGATCTGGCTGTTCAGCGTCCTGGGCCTGCTCACCCTGTACCGCTTCTTCCCCGAGGTCGGGGTTCTGTAATCCCGCCCGTCTGGGCGATCGTTTCCGGCAAGGAGGACACCGGTGGTTGGTGGGAGTGCGATTCGCGGCAGCCGTGTGGGCGCCGGGCCGATGGGCGAAGCCGAACGGGGTGAGTCGGCTCCCAGGCTGTACGTCTCGTACTTCTGTGCGAACCGGCACGAGACCCGTCCGGCCTTCGCCGCGGACGCGGTGGTGCCGGAGACCTGGGACTGCCCGCGCTGCGGGCTGCCGGCCAACCTCGATTCGGAGAACCCGCCGCCACCGCCGAAGATCCAGCCCTACAAGACCCACCTGGCCTACGTGAAGGAACGGCGTACCGACGCCGAGGCGGTGGCCATCCTGGCCGAGGCGCTGGAGACCCTGCGCGCCCGTCGGGCCAGCGGCGAGGTCATCTACTGAGTTCCCGGCCGGCGTGACGCAACTGGACCGGGTCTTCGAACGCCTCACCGACGACCTGCCCGCGTTGTCGGCGCTGGTGGCCGACCTGGTCCATCGCGAGCAGGAGAGCTATCGCGACATCAGCAACGACTCCCTCTACCGCGCCGTGCACCGCAACATGCAGACCGCGGTCAGGGTGCTGCGGGATCCTCCGATCCACCCGCGGGACCACCTGGAGCAGGTCACCCACACGATCCGGGAACGGCACCAGGGCGGGGTCCCGATGGAGGAGGCGGTCCGGGCCTTCGCCCTGTGCATCTGGCAGATCCACCAGCGCTTCCTGGAGGTCTGCACCGAGGAGGGCGTCGACCAGCATGAGGTGCTGGACGGCTCCAACGCGCTGTGGCGCCTCGGTGACGCGATCACCACGCAGGTGGTGACGGTCTACAACGAGCTCGACCTGCAGCAGTTGCTCCTGGACGCGCACCGCCGCGGCGACCTGGTCCGGCGGCTGCTGGCCGGACTGGTCTCCGGTACCGAGATGAAGGAACTCGGGCTGGACCGGAGCGCCAGCTACGCCGCGGTGCGCTGCACCTCACCCCTGGGGCTGACCGTCGCCGACCAGCGGCAGCTGGAGCAGACCGGCAGCCTGCCCGGTACCGCCGCCGTCCTGGCGATCGTGGAGGGGGAGTGCCTGGGCCTGGTCGCCTGCCCGCCCCAGCCGCCGGCCGGGGTGCTGGTCGCGATGGGCACCCGGGTGCCGCTGTCCGAGGTGGCCCGCTCCTTCGAGATCGCCGACCGGGTCAGCCACGTCGCCCGGCATGCCGGGCTCAGCGGGGTTCAGGCGCTGGAGCAGCTCACCTGGCGGGTGGCGGCGGTCGATCAGCCGGAACTCGCCAGACTGCTGCGCGGCCGGATCCTCGAGCCGCTGGCGGCCGAGGGCGGCTTCGGCGCGGAGCTGGAGGCATCGGTCCGCAGCTATCTCGACCACGGGATGAGCATCCCGCGCGCGGCCGCCGAGCAGAACCTGCACGTCAACACCATGCGGTACCGGCTGCGCCGCTTCGAGGAGGTCACCGGGATGGAGCTCGCCGACCCGTCCGACCTGGCCGACGTGATCTGGGCGCTGTCGATCGGTGGGCTGCCACCCCGTCCCGCCAGACTGTAGAAATCACAATGGCGATGGCGAAAACCTTGTTGTTCGCTATATGGACTGACCATATCCGGTTTGGCTAGGGTCACTGGTGGATCGACGTGCGGGGAGCAGTTCCCGCGGGTCGACCCGGCTGGTCGAGATCACCTGGAACGGTAGTCGTCCGCTGGGCACGCATGCCGGTGGCGATTCCCCTCCCGCCGGTCGCCCATGGCCAAGGGCGGCCGACCGCAAGGACGTCCGTGCGTTCCGCACTGGTAACGAAGCTGGTGTCGTGCGCCCTTGGATGCCCTAGCCGGGCGGTAGAAGAGGCCTGTGACGACGCAGGTCCGGCCGACTCTGCCACCAGTCAGTCAGGAGCCCGCCGGGCTCCCCGAGAGGAGTCATTCAATGTTGCAGGACAAGGTTGTCATCGTCACCGGAGCGGCCAGCGGAATCGGCCTGGCGGTCGCGCAGGAGTTCGCCGCGGACGGCGCCCGCGTGGTGCTCGCCGACATCAACGAGGCGGCGCTCGCCGAGCAGGCGACGGCCATCGGTCAGCAGTACCTGGCGGTCAATCTCACGAAGCGGGAGGACTGCCGGCGACTGGTCGACCACGCCCTGGCCGAGTACGGCCGGGTCGACATCCTGGTCAACGTGGCCGGGGTGCAGACCGTCTCCCCGATCGAGGACTTCCCGGAGGACCGCTGGGAGTTCATCATCGACCTGATGCTGAACGCGCCGTTCTATCTCACCCGCTACGTCTGGCCCTCGATGCGGCAGAACGGCTGGGGCAGGATCATCAACCTCAACTCGATCCACGGCCTGGTCGCCTCCGAGTTCAAGTCGGCCTACGTCTCGGCCAAGCACGGCCTGATGGGCCTGACCAAGACCGCCGCGCTGGAGGGTGGCCCGCAGGGCATCACCGTCAACTCGATCTGCCCGGCCTACGTCCGCACGCCGCTGGTGGACAACCAGATCGCCGCCCAGGCGGCCACGCACGGCATCAGTGAGGACGAGGTGGTGAGCCAGATCATGCTCGCCAAGTCCAGCATCAAGAAGCTGCTGGAGCCCAAGACCATCGCCGAGGTGGCCAAGTTCCTGTGCTCGCCGGCGGCTGATTCGATCACGGGCACCTCCATCACCGTGGACGGCGGCTGGACCGCGGCCTAGCCCGGTCGGCACCGTACCGTTTTCCTGAAACGAGACTGACGTGGAAATCCTCAACCTACTGGTGATCCTGGGGGCGCTGGCCTTCCTGATGTTCATGGCCTACCGGGGTCACAGCGTGATCCTGTTCGCGCCGATCGCCGCCCTGTTGGCCGTGCTGCTGACCGTGCCGGCGGACACCCTGCCGATGTTCAGCGGCCTGTTCATGGCCAAGATGGTCACCTTCATCCAGAACTACTTCCCGATCTTCCTGCTGGGAGCGCTGTTCGGAAAGCTGATGGAGATCTCCGGGTTCGCCCGATCGATCGCCTCCGCGGTGATCAAGCTGGTCGGCCCGACCCGGTCGATCATCTCGGTGGTGCTGGTCGGCGCGATCCTCACCTACGGCGGCGTCTCGCTGTTCGTCGCGGTGTTCGCCGTCTACCCGTTCGCGGCCGAGATGTTCCGTCAGGCCGACATTCCGAAGCGGCTGATCCCGGCCACCATCGCACTGGGTGCTTTCGCCTTCACCATGGACGCGCTGCCGGGCACCCCGCAGATCCAGAACATCATCCCGACCACCTACTTCAACACCACCAGCTTCGCCGCCCCGATTCTGGGTAGCTTCGGTGGCCTGTTCGTCTTCGCGGTGGGCATCACCTACCTGGAGTGGCGCCGTCGCGCGGCCGCCAAGGCCGGTGAGGGGTACGGCGAGGGCCACATCAACGAGCCGCAACTGGTCGAGTTGGAGAAGCCCCACCACTGGGCGCTGGCGGTCATCCCGCTGCTGATCGTCTGGGCGGGCAACCTGGTCTTCACCCGACTGCTGCCGCTCTGGCTCCCGGCCGAGATGTCCTTCTCCCCGACCGTGGTCACCCAGTCCGACCCGATCACGGTCAAGCTGGCCGCCAACCTCGGGGTCTGGTCACTGGAGATGGCCCTGGTGCTCGGCATCGCCGCGGTGTTCGCGCTCGGTGGCAAGCGGATCACCGCCACCTTCGCCCGCGACTCCAAGGAAGCGATCGGCGGCTCCATGCTGGCCAGCATGAACACCGCCTCGGAGTTCGGCTTCGCCGGCGTCATCGCCGCGCTGCCCGGCTTCCTGGTGGCCGCCGACACCCTGCGCCGGATCCCCGATCCGCTGACCAACGTCGCGATCACCGTCAACGTGCTGGCCGGCGTCACCGGCTCGGCCTCGGGCGGTCTGTCGATGGCCCTGGCCGCGATGGGCGAGTCCTTCATCAAGATGGCCGACGCGGCCGGCATCCCGCTGGACGTGGTCCACCGGGTCGCCTCGATGGCCTCCGGCGGCATGGACACCCTGCCGCACAACGGCGCTGTGATCACCGTGCTCGCGGTGACCGGCCTCACCCACCGCCAGTCCTACAAGGACATCTTCGCCATCACCGCGATCAAGACGCTGACCGTCTTCGTGGTGATCGGCTTCTACGCCCTCACCGGCCTGGTCTGATCAAGGGAGAGGACATACACCATGACTGAGATCTACATCGTTGCGGCTTGTCGCACAGCGATCGGCAGCTTCGGCGGCACCCTCAAGGACGTTCCGGCGGCTGAGTTGGGCGGGGTGGTGATCCGGGCGGCGCTGGACCGCGCCGGTCTCGCCCCCGAGCAGGTGGACGAGGTCTACCTCGGCTGCGTGCTGGCTGCCGGCCAGGGCCAGAACGTGGCCCGGCAGGCGGCCATCGGGGCCGGACTGCCGGTGGGCGTCACCGCCACCACCACCAACATGGTCTGTGGTTCGGGCATGAAGACGGTGGTCGACGGCGCCCGGGCCATCCTGGCCGGTGACGCGGAGATCGTGGTGGCCGGCGGCACCGAGAGCATGTCCGCCACGCCGTACCTGGCCCCGGCCGCCCGCTGGGGCGCCCGGATGGGCGACGCCAAGCTGGTGGACATGATGGTGGCCGACGGACTCACCGACGTCTTCAACGGCTACCACATGGGCATCACCGCCGAGAACGTCGCCGAGCAGTGGGGCATCTCCCGCGAGGATCAGGACGACCTGGCGTTGGCCTCCCAGCAGAAGGCCGCCGAGGCGGTGTCGTCGGGTCGGTTCGCCGACGAGATCGTGCCGGTCACCGTCACCGTGAAGCGCCAGGAGGTGGTGTTCGACACCGACGAGTACCCGCGCGCCACCACCGCCGAGGCGTTGACGAAGTTGCGTCCGGCGTTCAAGCGGGACGGTGGCACGGTCACCGCCGGCAATGCCTCCGGGATCAACGACGGGGCTGCGGCGCTGGTACTGGCCAGCGGTGAGGCCGTCACCCGGCTCGGCCTGCGGCCACTGGCCCGGCTGGTCGGCTGGGGCCAGGCCGGGGTGGATCCGTCCATCATGGGCATCGGGCCGGTTCAGGCCAGCCGGAAGGCGCTGGCCAAGGCCGGGCTCGAGGTCGCCGACCTCGATCTGATCGAGGCCAATGAGGCGTTCGCCGCCCAGGCGTGCGCGGTCGGCCGGGAGCTGGGCCTGCCTTCGGACCGGGTCAACGTCAACGGCGGCGCGATCGCGCTGGGTCACCCGATCGGGGCCTCCGGCGCCCGGATCATCGTCTCCCTGCTCCACGAGCTGGGACGCCGTGAGGACGCCCGACGCGGCCTCGCCACGTTGTGCATCGGCGGCGGCATGGGGATCGCCACCATTTTCGAGAAGTGCTGAGGAGAAGGACATGCCACGATTCGTTTCGATCGCCGAGGCGGCCGCGTTGGTGTCGGACGGTGCGTCGATCATGGTCGGCGGGTTCATGGGCTGTGGCAGCGCGCACCGCTTCCTGGCCGAGCTCGCCAACCGCGACGTCCGCAACCTGACGGTCTACTGCAACGACGCCGCGATGCTGAACGGCCCGGACGGCGAGGAGTACTACGCGCTGGCCAAGCTGATCCACAACCGCCAGGTGACCAAGCTGATCGCCAGCCACGTCGGGCTGAACCCCGAGGTGGCCGCCCAGATGGCCGAGGGCAGCCTGGAGGTGGTGCTGATCCCGCAGGGAAGCCTGGTCGAGATGATCCGGGCCGGCGGGATGGGGCTGGGCGGTGTGCTCACCCCGACCGGCGTGGGCACCATCGTCGAGGAGGCCGACCACGTCCACTCCAAGGTGGAGATCGACGGCCGGGTCTACCTGCTGGAGAAGCCGCTGCGGGCCGACTTCGCGGTGATCTGCGGCTACCAGATCGACCGGATGGGCAACGTCTGGTACAAGGGCACCACCCGGAACTTCAACGAGGTGATGGCGCTGGCCGCGGACGTGGTGATCGCCGAAGCCGAGCAGGTCGTCGAGATCGGCGCGATCCGTCCGGAGGACGTGGTCACCCCGGGCATCCTCGTCGACTACGTCACCAGCACGCAGGAGGGCTGAACCATGCAGGACACCAAGGGATTCATCGCCGCACGAGTGGCCAAGGAGCTCCGCGACGGCGACGTCGTCAACCTCGGGATCGGGCTGCCGACGCTGGTACCGCTCTACCTCCCCGAAGGGGTTGATCTGGTCCTGCAGTCGGAGAACGGGATCATCGACACCGCCCCGACCCCGACCCCGGAGCGGGCCGAGCCGTTGCACGTGACCGATGCCGGAGGGCAGCCGGCGATGGTGGCACCGACCGGTGCCTACATCGACTCCAGCCTCAGCTTCGGCCTGATCCGCGGCGGACACGTCGACTGCACCATCCTGGGTGCCCTCGAGGTGGACGCCGAGGGCAACCTCGCCAACTGGATCATCCCGGGCAAGAAGGTGCCCGGCATGGGCGGCGCGATGGACCTGGTGGTCGGCGCCAAGCGGGTGATCGTGGCGATGGAGCACACCGCCCGTGGAACCAAGAAGATCCTGGAGAAATGCCGGCTGCCGCTGACCGCGGTCAGCTGCGTCACCGACATCATCACCGAGATGGGCGTGATCAAGGTGACCGACCAGGGCCTGGTGCTCACCGAGTACAACCCCGAGTTCAGCCTGGAGGAGATTCAGGCGGCCACCGAGGCCCAGCTGATCATCGCCGACGAGCTGCGAGCCATGGCCTGAGCGGGCTCAGACCGAACACTCGAAGTACGGCAACTCGCTCGCCGCGGCCTGGTCGACCAGCCAGAAGGTCGCCTCCTCGCCATGGACCCACGCGGCGGGCAGCGAGAGGTCGCCCGCCAGCGCGCGGCGCAGCGAGGCGGCCTTCTCCCGCCCGCTGACCAGGAACCACACCTGCCCGGCCCGGCTCAGTGCCGGCACGGTGAGGCTGATCTGCTCGCTCGGCGGCCTGGGGGAGTCGCTCACCCCGATCACGGTCTGCGTGGTGGGCTCGCTGGAGGGATGGTCGGGGAACAGCGCGGCCACGTGCCCGTCCTCGCCCATCCCCAGCAGCACCAGGTCGAACCGGGTGTCGCCGAGTTCCTTGGCGTAGGTGGCGGCGCCGGCGGAGGCGTCGATCACGCCGTCCGCGGCCGGCATCGGATGGGTGCGCGAGGGCGCCAGCGGGAAGCGTCCGGCCAGCGTGGCAAGGGTCGGGCCGGCGTTGCGCGCCGGATCGTCGGTGGGCAGGAAGCGCTCGTCCCCCCACCACAGCTCCAGACGGGCCGGATCGAGCTCGGAACCCCCCACCAGTTCGGCCAGCCGGGCGTAGATCCGCTGCGCGATCCGGCCACCGGTCAGGCAGAGCTGGGCGACCCGGTCGTCGGCCTGGAAGCCGATCAGTGCCCGCAGCAGGCGGGCGGCGGCCTGTCGGGCCAGGTCGTCGGCGTCCTGGTAGCGCACCACCGCGGACGTGGGCCGGCTCATCAGCGGGCACCTTCGTGGTCGGGGCTGGCATCCCAGCGGGCGGCGAGCGTACTCATCGCAGCACTGTAGGCCGCGTCGTCCTCCAGCCGCCGGAGTTCCTCGGTGATCAGCGCGTTGAGGTCGCGGCGCGGCAGCGCCACCAGCCGGCCGGGCACGTCGGGTGCGCTGAAGGTAGCCATCGAACCATCCGTGCGGGTCAGCCGGATCTCGCCGGCGTCGGTGGTCAGTTCCACCCCCATGATGCCGTAGTCACCGCGCACATCGCGCAGTTCCGCCTCGATTCCCAGCCGGCTCTCCAGCCAGGCCGCCAGCAGCAGGCCGGCGGCGTTGCCCGGGGTGGCCTGGACCGCGGCCCGGCGGATCGGCGAGGGGTACTGTTCGACGGCGGCGGCCAGCAGGCCGCGCCACCGGGTGAGCCGGGTCCAGACCAGGTCGATGTCGCCGGGGACGCAGTTGTGCGCCCGTTCGAGCAGCATCGGGACGGGATCCGCCGCGCCCATGGCGTCGGTGATCCGGCGCTGGGCCAGCCGCCCGATCGGATCCTCCCCGGGGACGACCGGGGCCGCCCCGGGCCACCAGGCCACCACCGGGGAATCCGGCAGCAGCAGCGGGAGCACGGCCGAATCCCGGTGCCGGGTGAGCTCGCCCCGGAAGGTCAACTCGACGATGTCGCCGGGCACCTCCCCGCCGACCCGCAGCCGGGCGTCCAGCCGGGTCGGCCCCTCGTCCTCGCGGAGCACCAGGATGCGCGAGGGGTGTTCCCGGCCGGCGTCGATCGAGGCGGCGATCACCTCCTCGGTGTCGCACTGCTGCGCCACCACGATCATGGTGAAGACCAGGCCGGTCGGTACGCCCACCCGGCCGCGGGTGGCGAGGATCCGCTGGCCGATCCGGCTGGCGTTGGTGTTCTCCAGGTCGATGATCACCCGACGCTCCTCACGGTCGCCGCCAGGTCCGGCCGTCGCGGGTCAGCATCTCGCGGCCGCAGGCAGGCCCCCAGGAGCCCGCCGGGTAGCCCTGCAGCGGCTCGTCCGCGGTGGCCCAGTACTCCAGTACGGGGTCGAGAATCCGCCATGAAGCCTCCACCTCGTCGTGCTGCGGGAACAGCGGCGGGTCGCCCAGCAGGACGTCCAGGATCAACCGTTCGTAGGCCTCCGGGCTGGATTCGGCGAAGGAGTTGCCGTAGGCGAAGTCCATCGTCACGTCCCGCACCTCCATCTGGGTGGCCGGCACCTTCGCGCCGAACCGCAGCATGATGCCCTCGTCCGGCTGGATCCGCATCCCCAGCGCGTTCGACCCCAGGTTGGTGACGTCCGGGCCCTGGAACGGCAGGTGCGGCGCCGGACGCAGCACCAGCGCGACCTCGGTGACCCGCCGGGGCATCCGCTTGGCCGAGCGCAGGTAGAAGGGGACGCCGGCCATCGGCGGTTGTCCACCCCGACCCTGATCGCGGCATAGGTCTCGGTGGTGGAGTCGG
>JAEXCA010000088.1 GCA_023393755.1 Actinomycetes bacterium
GGCGCGGGCTCCGTCCTTTCCGACCACCAGTGGCCCGGGATCCTGGCCGGGATCGCGATCGGGGTGGACGAACTCGCGACGGCCGGGGTAGCCGAGGCGGCCGAGATCATCGACACCGCGGCAGCCGAACTGCATCGAACGGCCCGGCTCGCGGGGGCCGCGGCCGGGGTGCCCGCGGTGCTGATCACCGGACGGTTCGGGGAGGCCCCGGCATTGCGCTCCCGGCTCGCCGATCGGTTCGACCGCGACGGCATCCGGATCCTGACCCCCCTGCCGCCGGAAGCCGTCGATGCCGCCGACATCGTCGCCGGCGCCTACGCGTCTAGCATGACGTTCGCGCGGGCAGGGCACCGGATCGCGTTCGAGGGAGGTTACTGATGGGACGTCACCGCAGCGCGGACATCGCCAGCCTTGGGCTCCCGGCCGAGCTCCGCCCCGATCGTCCGCGTGGCGATCAGATCCGGGAGTTGCTGGAGGACCTGGCCAACCGGCTCGGCCCCGGCGCGACCATCCCCTCCGATCGGGGACTGGCCGAACACTTCGGCGTCGCGCGGATGACCGTCCGCACCGAGGTGAAACGGCTGGTGATCGACGGCGTACTCGAGGTCGAGCACGGACGGGGCACCTTCGTGGCCCGAACCCCGCGACTCGCCCCGGAGTGGGGCACCTCGTACACGCTGGCCGCGCGGGCCGCCAAGGGCGAACCCCGCACCACCCTGCTGGAGAGCGTCCGGGCGGGCGCCGATCCGGCGACCTCGGAACTGCTGCGGATTCCCGCCGGCGCACCCGTCCTCACCCTCACCAGGCTGCGCGCCCTGGACGACCGGCCGATCGGCATCGAGCGGGTCACCATCCCGCTGGACCGCTTTCCCGGGCTGGACGAGGTCGACCTGGAGAAGGTGTCGCTCTACGAGATCCTGGCCGAACGATGGGGACTGGTCCGGGCGACCTCGACCGGTCGTGCGGCCGCGACCCTGCCGAGCGAGGCGGATGCCGCCCTGCTCGGCGTGACCACCCGGGACCCGTGCCTGGTCGTGCAGATGGTCAGCACGGACGCGGCCGACGTGGTCTTCGAGGTCGGCCGTTCGGTCTATCGGGCGGACCGCTACGAGCTCGGGATCAACCTGCAGCACAGGCCACCCGCCGCGGCGGGTCGGTGAAGCGGTAGCGCAACTACCGCCACGAGAGAACGGACGAACGTGGTAGAGCCTCGACCGGCACCGGCGCACCAGCCGGAACTCGGAACGCTGAGGATGCGATCCGGGGTGATCGAGATCACCCCGACGGCGGCGGGCCCCCTCGCCGGCTACGCGGCGCGCGGCAGCGCGGTCAGCATCGGCACTCAGGATCCCCTGGAGGCGGCGCTGCTGGTCCTCGACGACGGCGCGACCCGGGTCGGCTGGCTGGCGATCGACGCGGTCGCGGTGCCGACCGCGCTGGCGGAGCAGTTGCGGACGGCCGTCCGCGCCGGGATGGGCGACCCGGGCCTCCACCTCACCGTCTCCGCCTCGCACACCCATTCCGCCCCCGTCGGCTGGGTCGGCAGTATCCATCCGGGGCACATCGGCAGCGTCGATCCGGCGGCGGTGACGGAACTCGTCACCCGGGTGACCACGCTCGCGGCCGAACTGGCCGGCCGGCCCGCCGAGCCCGTGATCGCCAACTGGTCCCACCATCGTGCGATCGGCCTGGGCGCCAACCGGCTGGACCCGTCCGGCCCGCACGACGACCGGGTCGGCGTCCTGATCCTGCGGTCGGCGGCCACCGGCGCCCTGCGCACCCTGGTACTCCACGCCGCCAACCACCCGACGGTGTTCGGGCCGGCGAACCTCCGCTGGTCGGCCGACTGGCCCGGGGCGACCCGGCGGGTGCTCCGGGCGACCGCCGCCGCCATGAACGATGCCTCGGGGGTGGCCGGGACGGTGCCGACGGTGCTCTTCCTGCAGGGCGCCGCGGGGGATGTCAGCGCACGCTTCACCCGGCGCGGCTCCGACGCCGCTGAGGTCGCGCGGCTCGGCACGATCGCGGCCGCCGCCGGGATCCAGGCGATCGCTCGCGACGGCAGCCAGCTCCAGGGCAGCCTCCGGCATGCGAGCCGCGTGGTCGAGCTCGACCGGCGGCCGTTGCCGTCGGTCGAGGCCACCGAGCGGGAGTTGGCCGAGGCCACCGCGGCCCGGAGCCGGCTGGACACCCTGCCGCCCCTCGACCCCCGCGTCCGGCTCACGCAGTCCCGGCTGGACGGCGCGCGGATCCAGCGCAGCCTGGTCGCGGCCAACCCGACCTCGACGATCCGCTTCCCGATCTCCGCGACCGCGATCGGCGATCTCGCCCTGGTCCAGCTCCCGGTTGAGCTGTTCACCAGCATCTCCGACCGGATCTGTTCGGACAGCCCGTTCCCGGTGACGCGGATCGTCGGCTACGCCGACGGGTATCTCGGCTACATGGTCGACGAACCCGCCTTCCGGCACGGCACCTACGAGGCGCTCTCCAGCCTGTTCCTGCCCAGCGCCGCGGACGATCTGGTGCGCGAGGCGCACCGGCTGCTGAAGGAGATCCGATGAAGTACCGCTATCCCGAGCTCGCCCACACCCTGATCGACACCATCGCCGAAGGCCAGGCGGCCGCGATCGACACCGCCGTCGGGTTGATCGCCGACCGGCTGCTCCGCGGGGGCGTCCTGCAGGCCTTCGGGACCGGGCACGCCCGCATCCCCGTCCACGAGCTGGCCGGACGGGCCGGCGGTCTGGTGCCGGTGAACCTGGTGCGGCTCAGCGACCTGGCGTTCCGGGGCGGCCACGATCCGGCCGACCTGGCCGATCCGCTGCTGGAGCGGGATCCCGGGATCGCCGCACCACTGTTCGCGCTGACCGCCCCCGGCCCGGACGACGTCTTCCTGATCGCCTCGAACTCGGGGATCAACGGGGCGGTGGTGGAGTTCGCCAGCCTGGTGCGGCAAGCCGGACTGCCGCTGATCGCGCTCACCTCGGTGGCGCACACCACCTCGGTGGCGCCCCGTCATCCCTCCGGGATGCGGCTGCGCGATCTGGCTGATGTGGTGATCGACAACGGCGCCCCCGCCGGTGACGCCGCGCTCGACCTCGGGCAGGGTGTCCTGGTCGGAGCGGTCTCGAACCTCGCCGGGGTCGTCGTCGCCCAGCTGCTGATCGAGGGGGTCGCGCGGGTGTTCCTGGAGCAGGGGCGGATCCCGCCGGTCTACCGCTCGATGAACCTGCCGGACGGCGATCAGCACAACGCCGCCCTGACCGCGTCGGTCGCCGGCCGCGTCCACCCGATCGAGGCCTGACCCCCGGCGGCTCGGCGCGGACGACTACCCGACGTCCGCGATGAAGCCGAAGACACCGTCGGCGACCATCTGCACGGCGATCGCGGCCAGCAACAGGCCGGCGATCCGGGAGGCCAGCATGGTGCCGGACTCGCGCAGGATCGAGCGGATGACGCCGGCGAACCGGAGGAACACCCAGACCAGGCCCATCACGATCAGCAGCGCCAGCCCGACGGTGATGTGGCCGGTCGGGACCGGCGCGGCCTGCACGGCCAGCATGGTGGCCACGATCGCGCCGGGGCCGGCCATCAGCGGCGTCCCGAGCGGGACGATCGCCACGTTGACCCCCTGGTGCAGGACCGGGTCTCCCCCCTTCCCGGTCAGCAGTTCCAGGGCGACGATCAGCAGCAGCAGGCCCCCGGAGACCTGCAGCGCGGGCACCGAGACGTGCAGATAGCTGAGGATCTGCTGGCCGAACAGCGCGAAGACGGCGATCACCCCGAGGGCCACCAGCGAGGACTTGGTCGCGGCGGCATTGCGCTCCGCGGCGCTGATCCGGCTGGTCAGGCCCAGGAAGACCGGGAGCAGCCCCGGCGGGTCGACGATGACGAAGAGGGTGACGGCGGTGCTGAGCAGCAACTGCCCGTCGATCAGGTTCACCGAACCACACTATGGGATCAGCAACGGCGTCCGAAACCGGACCCTGACGGGCTCCCCACCTACCCCTCACCCCCACTCATCGAGGGCCTGTCCCACCGCCGAGGGCCTGCGCCTCCGGAGAGGGCCTCGGCGTGCGGGGTGGGACGCGAGGGCGTGCCGGGACGGAGGGGAAGCAGTGGTGGCTCAGACGCTGAAGAGAGGACGGGTGCCGGCGGGGATGTACCGGGAGTCAACGATCTCCTTGCCGAACGGGACGCAGGTGACCGGGATCATCTTGAGGTTGGCGATCGCCAGCGGGATGCCGACGATGGTGACCGCCTGGGCGGCAGCGGTGGTCAGGTGGCCGATCGCCAGCCAGAGCCCGGCGACGATGAACCAGACGAGGTTGCCGATCGCCGAGCCGGCGCCGGCGTCGGGCCGCCGCACCACCGTCCGGCCGAACGGCCACAGCGCGTAGCCGGCCATCCGGAACGAGGCGATGCCGAACGGGATCGTGACGATCAGGATGCAGGCCACGATGCCGGCCAGGACGTAGCCCAGTGCCAGCCAGATCCCACCGAAGACCAGCCAGATGATGTTGAGCAGAGCCCGCATCGACGTCCTTTCCAGTCCGGCCCGACAGCTCCGGGCGCCCTTCCATGTAACCCGTCCGGGCGGCGGCCGGCCAACCCGAACGACCCTGATCCGTCCCTGGCCGCTCCCTGGCCGAGGGGGCCATGGGAACCGTCCCCGGTGGGCCCCGGCCACAGCCCTACAATGACGGCCATGCCCGACGACCGTATCCCGCGCGATGTCGTGTCGTACGTCCGGCGCAGCGCCCGGATGAACCCCTCGCAGCAGAAGGCCTGGGAGCGGCTGCGGGAGCGTTGGGTGATCGACCTGCCGACCGCGGCCCGGGTGACCTCGGTGGCCGCCGACGCCCGGCTCGACCCCACCGCGATCTTCGGACGCCGAGCGCCGCTGCTGGTCGAGATCGGTTCCGGCAACGGGGACGTGGTCGCAGCGGTCGCCCGGGCCAGGCCCGAGGCGAACCTGCTGGCCTTCGAGGTGTTCGAGCCCGCGGTCGCCAGCACCCTGTCGAAGCTGGAGCGGGCCGGCGTGACCAACGTCCGGCTGGTGGTGGCGGACGGCTCGCAGGCGGTCACCACCGCGCTGCCGGAGGCGTCCATCGACGAGCTGTGGACCTTCTTCCCCGACCCCTGGCACAAGGCCCGGCACCACAAGCGGCGGCTGGTCAATCCGGCCTTCGCCGCGGTGGTCGCCCGCAAGCTGGCCCCCGGCGGCTGCTGGCGGCTGGCCACCGACTGGGCCGCCTACGCCGAGCACGCCCGCGAGGTGCTGGACGCCGAACCCGGGCTGGTTCCGTGTCAGGAGGGAACGGTCCCCCGCTGGGGCCTGCGTCCGGTCACCAAGTACGAGGCCCGCGGGATCGCCGCCGGCCGCGAGATCGCCGACCTCTGCTACCGAACGGCGACGGCATGAGGTTACGGCTCGACCTGGCCTACGACGGCAGCGGCTTCCACGGCTGGGCCGGCCAGCCCGGGCTGCGGACCGTCCAGGGGGAGCTGGAAACCTGGATCCAGCGGGTGCTGCGACTGCCGGAACGTCCCGAGCTGGTGGTGGCCGGACGCACCGACGCCGGCGTCCACGCCCGCGGCCAGGTGGCCCACTTCGACCTCTCGGACGCCGACGCCGCGGTCGCGCTCGCCGGCCAGCGCCACGACCCGGGGACGGACGACATCGCCGCGCTGCTGCTGCGCCGGCTCCGCCGCGCGTTGCCCGACGATGTCGGAGTGCACGGCGTCCGGGTGGCCGAGCCGGGGTTCGATGCCCGGTTCTCCGCCAGCTGGCGGCGCTACGTCTACCGGCTCACCGACGCCGTGCCCGACCCGATCCTGCGGCACCAGATCGCGGCCGTCCGCGACCGACAGGACGTCGACGCGATCAACGCCGCCGGCACCGCGCTACTCGGGCTGCACGACTTCGCCGCCTTCTGCAAGGCCCGCGACGGCGCCACCACGGTCCGTGAACTCCAGCACCTGGCCGCCGACCGGGTACCCGCCGGCCATATCGAGATCACGGTGCGGGCCGATGCCTTCTGCCACTCCATGGTGCGCTCCCTGGTCGGCGCGCTGACCGAGGTGGGTAGTGGACGCCGCGACCCCACCTGGCTGGCCGGCCTGCTGGACGCCGGGCGGCGCAGCGGCGACGTCCCGGTAATGCCAGCCCACGGGCTGGTGCTGGAGGAGGTCGGCTACCCGCCGTCCGACCAGCTGGCAGCCCGGGCGACCGAGGCCAGAGCCCGCCGGCAGCTACCTCAGGAGGACGCGTGAGCCACTACTTCGTCACCCCCGAGGGCCCGGAGAACCGGCGCACCGTCCGGGCCCGGTTCTGGGAGACCGACTGGGAGTTCGAGACCGCGGACGGGGTGTTCTCCGCCGACGGGCTCGACCTGGGGACCTCGGTGCTGCTCCGCGAGTCGACCCCACGGCCGGAGGCGCGGCGGCTGCTCGACCTGGGCTGCGGCTACGGCGTGCTCGCGGTCGCCCTGGCCGTGGCCTCGCCCGGAGCCCGGGTGGACGCGGTGGACGTCAACGAGCGTGCGCTCGCGCTGACCGCAGCCAACGCCGCCCGGCACGGGGTGGCCGACCGGGTCCACGCCGCGCTGCCGGAGCAGGCCGACCCCGCCGTCCGGTACGACGAGATCTGGTCGAACCCCCCGATCCGGATCGGCAAGGAGGCGCTGCACACCCTGCTGGGCACCTGGCTGCCCCGGCTGGCGCCCGACGGACTCGCCCGGCTGGTGGTGGGACGCAACCTGGGCGCCGACTCCCTGCAGCGCTGGCTGATCGGGCAGGGCTACCGCTGCGAGCGGGCGGCCAGCGCCAAGGGTTTCCGGGTACTGCGGGTGGAACGCTGACCGCCGGGCCCCACAGCCTCTGGTGTGGTTGGGGCTTGCTGCCTACGCTGGCAGCAACACTCCGATCGAGAGGAACCCCATGACCCAGGAGCCCAGCTTCTTCGACAAGGTGAAGCAGTTCGCCGAGGAGGCGATCGAGGACATCAAGGACTTCGCCGAGGATCTGCCGGAGAACGCCAAGAAGCTCGCCGAGGACGCCAAGGACCTCGCCGGCGACGCCGGCGAGCAGCTGAAGGAGTTCGCCGGCGAGGCGGGAGCCAAGGCGAAGGACTTCGCCGAGGACTTCCCCGAGAACGCCCGCAAACTCGCCGACGACGCCGTCGCGGGCGTCCAGGGCTTCGTCTCCGGCGCCTCCGACGAGGCGAAGGACGTGGCCGCCGACGTCAAGGAAACGGCCGGCCAGGCTGCCGACAAGGCTGCGGACGTCGCCCAGGACGTGGTGGCCGACGTGAAGGACGCGGCCGGTGACGCCGCGGCCAAGGCCTCCGAGGTCGCCGAGGACGTCCGGGATCGCCTCGACGGGCAGTAGACCCACTCGACAGCGCCGTCCTCGCCCGGGTCACCCGACCCGCGGCGGGGACGGCGTCGGCGTTCCCGGCGCCTCCGGTGCCGCCCGGGCAGCATGGCGGGAGGCGAGCGCGCGGCCGGGCGATGGGCCGGCGGGATGTCGCAGGTCGTGCGGAGCCGGCCCCTTCCCGCCCTTTCTCCCTGATCAACGCCTGGTCGGCGAGGTGACGGCGGCGTGGACGTTCCGTATAGTGAGCGGCGAACTGGGTGGGGGAAGCCGGTGCGAATCCGGTACTGACCCGCAGCCGTGACGCGATCCTTCGCCAAGTCGGAATGCCCACCGGTTCGAGCTCTGACATACATCCGTCGTGGCCAGCGGGTAGAGCCGGGGAGTTAGGCGTAGCCGCCCCGCCGAGGGTCACCACGCCGAAAGGGACCCCATGTCGCACTCGCGCCGGTACACGGCGGCGATCACCGCCACCGTCCTGATGGCCACCGCCGGGATCGCGGTCACCACCGCCACCCAGAGCCACGCGGCTCCGCAGGCCTGCGACGGCGTCTGGGTGGTGGTGCAGCCGGACCAGGCCGACCCCTCCACCGCCACCACCACCTGCGCCCCGGTCACCGCCGGCCAGTCGGTGCTGCAGGTGCTCTCGGGCATCCACACCGTGGTGGAGAACGCCTACCAGTCACCCGGGCAGATCAACGGTGCGCCGACCGACCCCGACTACACCTCCAACGGAGGCTACTTCTGGGCGTTCTGCACCGCCGCGCCGGCCGACACCCTGACCTGGGGCTTCGCGGCCGACGCCGCCGGCAACATCCCCGCCACGTCGCCGGCGGTGTACGGCTTCATGCTCACCAACCTGTTCGACGGCTGCCCCACCGTCACCTCCCTGCCGGCCGACACGACGTCGCCGTCACCATCGCCGTCGCCGGACGTGACGACGACACCCACCGTCTCGCCGCCCGCCAGCCCTACCGTGCCGCCCACCAACCCGCCGCGGGAGAACGCCGCCGCCGAGGCGGGCAAGGCGGCCACCTGGCTGAGCCGGAACCTGCCCGAGGCGACCGACGCCGACGGCCTGTGGCAGACCGTCCTCGGCCTGGCCGCGGTCAACCGGTGCTCCTTCGAGCCCGCCATCCAGACCCAGCTGGCTCGGCTGGAGAAGCAGGCCAAGGACTACCTCTCCCGCAACACCGCCGGACGCGCCGGTCGCCTGGCCGTGGTCGCGGCCGCCACGGGGGAGAACCCGCGTGACTTCGGCGGCGTCGACCTGGTCAAGGCGATCCTGGACAACACCGCCGCCGACGGTCAGGTGGACGGCGGTGGCAACCCGTTCAGCCAGGCGCTGGCCATGATCGGCCTGGCCCGCACCGGCACCGCGGTGCCGCCGGCGATGCTCACCGCCCTGCTCGGCGCCCAGAACGCCGAGGGCGCCTTCGGCTTCGGTTCCGGTGCCAGCTTCTTCCCCGACCTGGACACCACCGGTCTGGCGATCCAGGTGCTGCACCACCTCCGCTCCGACCCCGCCGCCAAGACCGCGCTCGACAAGGCCGTCGCCTGGGCGCTCACCCAGCAGACCGCCTCCGGCCGGTGGCCGAACGACTTCGCGCCGGTCAACACCACCGGGCTGGTGGGGTCCGCGCTCGACCTGGCCGGGCAGAGCTCCGGCCGGGCGGTCGCCTGGCTGAAGACCCAGCAGCTCGCCAACGGCGGCCTGCCGGATCTGCTGGACGGCAAGGAGGCCAACCGGTTCGCCACCGTGGAGGGCCTGTTCCTGCTGGCCAACACCACCTACCTGACCGTCGGCTTCACCGCGACCTGCGATGACCCCACCGACGCGGCCGGCGAGGCCGACGAGGAGGACGAGCTGCCCAACACCGGCGCCTCCGACGCCAACGGCCTGCTCGGCATCGTGGCGGTGGTCCTGATCGCCGCCGGTGGCGCCCTGGTGGCGCTGCGTCGCAGGCAGAGCTGATGCTCCGGCTGCGGACGCTCGCGACCGGGCTGGTGGCCGGCGCCCTCCTGCTGCTGCCGGTCGCCCAGCCACCGGCTGCGGCAGCCCTGCCGGGCCCGACCACCAGCTGCGCCGGGGTGTGGGTGGTGGTCGAGATCAGTCCGAAGGACCGGACCGTCCGGTGCGCGACCGACACCCGCAACGGCTTCGCCGCGCTGAAGAGCGCCGGGCTCAAGGTGACCAAGGTCGGCAGCAACGACAACACCGCCTACCTGTGTGCCATCAGGGGCTACCCGAAGAACTGCCGGGACGCCTGGGACCAGATGCGCTACTGGTCGTACTGGAAGGCGAAGCTGAACCCCGACGGCAGCTGGGGCGAGTGGGTCTACGCCGCCACCGGCCCGGGCCGCAGCAGGCCCGCGCCGGGCTACGCCGAAGGCTGGCGGTTCGTCGACGGGAACGCCACGGCTCCGTCGATCACGCCACCCCGGCAGTACACCGACACCGCGAAACCGACGATCAGCGGAACCGCGAAGGTCGGCGCCACCCTGACCGCCGGCGTCGGCACCTGGTCGCCCGCCCCGTCCTTCAGCTACCGCTGGTACCGCTCCGGCAAGAAGATCCCCCGCGCCACCAAGGCCAGCTACAAGCTCACCAAGGCCGACCGCGGCAAGCGGATCACGGTCAAGGTGACCGGCAAGCGCAGCGGCTGGGAGACCGTCACCACCACCTCGAAGAAAACGGCCAAGGTGAAGAAGTGAGACGTCTGGCGGCGCTGCTGGCCGTGACGCTGGCGGGCCTGCTGGCGTTCTCCGGCTGGCCCGCGACCGCCCAGCCGCTGCCCGCCGCCAAGACCTGCGACGGCGTCTGGGTGGTGGTCGACTTCGGTGAGCTCGGCGGGATCAGCACCCAGTGCGCGACCAGCCACGGCACCGGTGCGAAGGCGCTGAGGAGCGCGGGGTTCTCCCCCACCATCGACGGCGGCTTCGTCTACCGGATCGACGGCCTGCCCGAGAAGCCTGACGCCAACCAGGCGTACTGGTCGTACTGGCAGGCCGAGCGCCGGTCGGACGGCAGCTTCGGCGCCTGGGAGTACTCCAACAAGGGAGCCAACAGCTCCAAGCCCGGTCGGGGCAACGCCGAGGGCTGGCGCTATCAATCCCTCGCCGACGGCAAGGTGAGCCCCGGCGCGAACCCCCCGGCCGAGGAGCCCGAGCCCAGCGCGACCCCGAAGCCGAAGCCCACCAAACCGGCCAAGCCGGCCAAGCCCAAGCCCGCAAGGACCGCCAAGCCGAAGCCCTCGAAGCCGGCCGCTCCGGAACCCACCCGACCGGCCGAGCCGACGCCGACGACCACCACCGAACCGACCCCGGCACCGGGTCCCACCAGCCCGTCCGCCGAGTCGAGCCCCTCCGCCGGCTCCGAGACCCCCGGCCCGGCCGAGGACCCGGCCCCACCCGGTTCCACCACTGACCCCGCACCCGGCCCCGGCAGCCCGCTGCCGGCGATCGTCGCCGGCGTCCTGGTGGTCGCCGGCGGAGGCGCCGCCGGGCTGTGGTGGTGGCTGAAGGGACGGCACCGCTGACCACCCCGCACCCCAGGGCCTGGTGGTGCTGGGCGATCGGGATCGGCCTGGCCGTCAGCGGCACCACCAACCCCCTCCTGCTGGCACTGATCGCCACCGCCATGGTGGCGGTGGTGCTGCTGCGCCGCACCGCGGCCGGTTGGGCGCGCTCGGTGCGCGCCTACCTGCTGCTGGCCCTGGTGGTGATCGGGATCCGGGTCCTCTTCCAGATCGTGATCGGCGGTGGCTGGGGCGAGACCGTGCTGTTCCGGCTGCCGGAGATCCCGCTGCCGGACTGGGCCGCCGGGATCCGGCTGGGTGGCGCGGTCACCGCCGAAGCGCTGGCCTACACCCTCTACGACGCGCTCCGGCTGGCGGTGATGCTGCTCTGCGTCGGGGCCGCGAACAGCCTGGCCAACCCCCGGCAGGCGCTGCGTTCGGTGCCGGCGGCGCTGTACGAGGCGTCGACCGCGGTGGTGATCGCGCTGAGCCTTGCCCCCCAACTGATCGAGAGCCTGCTGCGGGTCCGCCGGGCGCGACGGTTGCGCGGCGACACCGGCGCCGGGCTGCGGGCCCTCGGCGCGGTCGCGATGCCGGTGCTGGCCGACGCCGTCGACCGTTCCCTGGCCCTGGCGACCGGCATGGAATCGCGCGGCTTCGGGCGGACCCGCGGGCTGCCGGTCAAGGGCAGCCTGGCCCTGATGCTGAGCTCGGCGATCCTGGCCACGGCGGGGGTCTTCCTGCTGCTCAGCACCTCGTTCTGGCAGCTCGCGCTGGGTCTGCTGGTGATCGGCGGGGCCGGCGCCGGCTGGGGACTCCGGCTGGCCGGACGGCGGCTCGCGGTGACCAGCTACCGTCCCCACCCGTGGACGCTGCGCTCCGGCCTGGTCGCCGGTTGCGGTCTGCTGGCGGCACTCACCGTGTGGTGGGGTGCCACAACCGACCCGGACGCCTTCGCGCCCAGCACCGACCCGCTGCTCTGGCCCACCCTGACCTGGCCGATGCTCGTCGTCCTCGGGTCGGTGCTGGCGGCCCTGCCGCTCACCAGGGAACGCCCCCCGGCGGAGGTCGCCTCCCGGCGACACGACACCCGGCTCCGGTCGCCGCGGGCGCTCGGGACGGCCGACGGTGGACGCATCCCCGGTCAGCTCGCCCCGGCCAGGACGGACGCGCGATGATCCGCTTCGAGAACGTCGGCTTCCACTACCCCGAGTCCGGCCGCCCGGTGCTGCGGCAGGTGTCACTGGAGATCGCCGAGGGGGATCTCTGCCTGGTGGTGGGCGGCACCGGGTCGGGCAAGTCGACCCTGCTGGGGGCGATCAACGCGCTGGTCCCCACCTTCACCGGCGGCACCCTCAGCGGCCGGGTGCTGGTGGCGGGACGCGACACCGCGCGGCACCGCCCCCGCGACCTGGCCGATCTGGTCGGCCTGGTCGGCCAGGATCCGGTCCGCGGCTTCGTCACCGACACGGTGGAGGACGAGATCGCCTACGGCATGGAACAGCTGGGCATCAACCCGGTGGCGATGCGCAAGCGGGTGGAGGAGACCCTCGACCTGCTCGGCATCGCCGAACTGCGGCGCCGCCCGCTCGCCGAGCTCTCCGGCGGGCAGCAGCAGCGGGTGGCGATCGCCGCCGTGCTGGCCGCGCAGCCCCGCGTCCTGGTGCTGGACGAACCCACCTCGGCGCTGGACCCCACCGCCGCGCAGGACGTGCTGGCGGCCATCTCCACCCTGGTGCACGAGGTGGGGCTCACCGTCGTGCTGGCCGAGCACCGGCTGGAACGGGTGATGCAGGCGGCCGACACCATGATCTGGCTGCCCGGGGACGGCACCGCGCAGCACGGCGAGCCGGCCGAGATCCTGGCCCGGGCCTCCGTCCAGCCACCGCTGGCCGCGCTGGCTCGCGCGGTCGGCTGGCAGCGGGTGCCGCTCAGTGTCCGGGAGGCCCGCCGCGCCGTCCAGGCGCAGGGCCTGGAACCCGCGCCGCCCGCGTCACCGGAGCCACCGTCCGGCGGGATCGTGCTGGCGGCGCGGCGGGTCGGCGTCCGGTTCGGCGACCTGGTCGCGGTGCGCGAGGTCGACCTCGAGCTCACCGCGGGCAGCATCACCACCGTGCTGGGCCGCAACGGAGCCGGGAAGTCGTCGCTGCTGTGGGCGCTGCAGGGGGCGCTCAGCTGCTCCGGCGAGATCCTGGTGGACGGCACCGACCCACGGACCCTGGACGCCTTCCAGGCCCGGCGGCTGGTCACCCTGGTGCCCCAGACCGCCGCCGATCTGCTGTACCTGCCCACCGTCGAGGCCGAGTGCCGCCAGGCCGACGCCGAGAGCCACGCGCCGGCGGGGACGGCCGCCGCACTGCTGGCCGAGCTGGGGACGGACGTCCCGCCCGACCGCGACCCGCGGGATCTCTCCGAGGGGCAACGGCTGGCGCTGGTGCTGGCGATCCAGCTCACCGCCGGCCCGAAGGTGCTGTTGCTGGACGAGCCCACCCGGGGCCTGGACTACCGGGCGAAGGCGGAACTGCAGCGGATCGTCCGGCGACTCGCCGGTCAGGGGATCGCCTGCCTGATCAGCACCCACGACGTCGAGTTCGCGGCGGGGCTGAGCCAGCGCACCCTGTTGATGGCCGACGGCGAGTTGATCGCGGACGGCGGCACCGCCGAGCTGCTGACCTCCTCCCCGGCGTACGCGCCGCAGCTGGCGAAGGTCTTCTCCCCCGTCCCGGTGCTGACCGTGGACGACGTGGTGCGGGGGCTGCGATGACGGTCGATCACCGGCAGCCATCGGTGGCTGCGAGCTCCCCTGGGCCGGACGGGCCGGGGAGCACCCGCCGGCTCTCGCTCGCCCTCGTGGTCGCGCTGGCGGTGGGCCTGGTGGCGTTCGGCTGGCCGCTGTTCCTGCGTCCCGAGTCGGGGATGCCACCCACCCTGGCGCCGATCGTCTTCGCCCTGGTGCTGCCGATGGTGCTGGTCGTGGTCCTGGCGGAGCTGACCGGCGGCCGGCTCGACGTCAAGGCGCTGGCCATGCTCGGCGTGCTGGCGGCGGTCGGGACGGTACTGCGTCCGCTCGGCGCCGGCACCGCGGGCATCGAGCTGGTGTTCTTCCTGCTGATCCTGGCCGGCCGGGTGTTCGGCGCGGGCTTCGGGTTCGCGCTGGGCGCGATCACCATGTTCACCTCGGCGCTGATCACCAGCGGAGTCGGCCCCTGGCTGCCCTACCAGATGATCGCCGCCGGCTTCGTCGGCCTGTTCGCCGGCCTGCTGCCCCGCGCCGGAGGCAGGGCCGAGCTGGCCTGGCTGATCGGCTACGGCGTGGTCTCCGCCTTCGTCTACGGCTGGCTGATGGACTTCTCCTTCTGGCCGTTCGCGCTGGGCGACGGCACCCAGCTGTCGTTCGACCCCGGAGCGTCCATCGGCGAGAACCTGCACCGGTTCGTCCTGTTCAACCTGGCCACGTCGATGGGCTGGAACCTGGGCCGGGCCCTCACCAACGCCGTCGCGATAGCGCTGGTCGGGCCGGCGCTGCTGCGGCTGTTCCGCCGCGCGGCCCGGCAGGCCCATTTCGAGCCGGCGATTCCGGCTCAGGCCCTTCCGGAATAGGGGTGGGATCGGGCAGGTTGGGGTAGACGAAGGACAGCCACGTCAACACGGTCACATCAACGAAGGGGACATGTCATGGTCTACACGCTGCCCGATCTCGACTACGACTACGGAGCACTCGCCCCGCACATCGCACCCGAGATCATGGAGCTGCATCACAGCAAGCACCACGCCGCCTATGTGGCGGGCGCGAACACCGCGCTGGAGCAGCTGGCCGAGGCCCGGGAGAGCGGCAATTTCGGTGCCGTCAACAAGCTGGAGAAGGATCTGGCCTTCCACCTGGGCGGCCACCTCAACCACTCGGTGTTCTGGAAGAGCATGTCGCCGGACGGCGGCGGCGAGCCGGACGGCGAGGTCGCCGCGGCGATCGACGAGTTCTTCGGCTCCTTCGCCGGCTTCCAGGGCCAGTTCGTGGCGGCCGCCAACGGCCTGCAGGGCTCCGGCTGGGCGCTGCTGGTGTGGGATCCGCTGGGCCAGCGGCTGAACATCAACCAGCTCTACGACCAGCAGGCCAACGTGCCGGTCGGCCAACTGCCGGTGCTGCAGCTCGACATGTGGGAGCACGCCTTCTACCTGCAGTACAAGAACGTGAAGGCCGACTACGTGAAGGCCTGGTGGAACGTGGTCAACTGGGCCGACGTCGCCGCCCGCCTGGAGAAGGCTCGCGCCACCTCCCTGTTCTGAGCAGTTCCCACCGGGGGACGCAGGAGTCACCTGCGTCCCCCGTTGCGTTCCCACCCGGCTCCCCCCGTGGAGCGGGGGGCGATTGTCCTACAGGGAGCCATCCACCGGCACCTCGCCCGGCTCCCCCGTGGAGCGGGACGATTCCATGATCCGGCGATCGTCGGGCACCTGGGGTGCGGCTTCCCCCGCGGAGCGGGGACGATTCGCTCGGCCTCCCACGGCACCTGGGACTGTCCGCCGGCTTCCCGGTGGAGCGGGGACGATTCGCTCGGTTTCCCACGGCACCTGGGGCTGTCCGTCGGCTTCCCCCTGGAGCGGGGACGATTCTGGCCTGACTTCCACACTGGGGCCTGGTTTTGGTGCCCCCGTGAGGTCGCGGACCTTGTCAGGGATGCCGGTGGTGTCGTCGCCGATGCCGGGGGCCGAGCCGGCTGAGGCTGATACCGGTACGTTGCTGGAGCGAGCGTCACCCCGGCGCACATCCACGCCGCATACCCCAGGTCCCCGCAGCCACGACCGTCCCGGCTGCGCATCCACACCGGTTCTCAGCCCGTGCCGGGGCCCGGTATGCGGCGCGGATGCGCACCCGCCGGCGGGCCAGCCCTCCCAGCCGGTCATAACCGGCGGCATTGCGCGAGCAGACCAGGAATGACAGTCAACCAGCACGTCACCAGCCCCACGCTCGCGGTACCAGAGGCAAACCCACTCACCCAAACCAGCGCTGACCGCCTCGCTCCTCCACCATCTGAACCACGGTCGCACCCGAGCCAGCCACCTTCCGCGCGAACCGACCCCCACCCGACCACCGCCTAGCACCCCGAACCCCGCCATCAAACCCCGCCGACCAGCACCACCATCACACCGGACATCGAACCAGCCATCCGCTACGGACGTCAGGTCTGGGACCAGGAACCGCCCCGGCGCCAGGGTCCATCCCTGGCCCTGGATTCCCGGTCCCACTGCTCAGTTTCTGAGAAAAACTTGCCAAATCTCTCAGGATGAGCGAAGGTTCTCGACATTCCGTTGTCGACGCGAGGGTAACTGCGTGCCATCCAAGTCCATCGTCCTGACCGTGGGTGTCCTGACGGCCACCCTGCTGGCCGGCGGTACCGCCGCGGCCACCGCGTTCCACAAGGACGTCACCCTGCTGGTGGACGGTCAGTCCCGACCCGCCGGCGGGTTCGCCCTGACGGTCGCCGACGTGCTGGCCCACAACGACATCACCCTCGGCGACCGCGACCTGGTCTACCCGGCCCTCACCGCCCCCGCGACCGACGGCCAGACCATCACCGTCTCGTACTCCAGGCCCGTGACGCTGAACGTGGACGGCGAGACCGTCAGCTTCCACACCACCGCGCTGGTGCTGGACGAGGCGCTGCGGGAGTACGAACTGCACGAACTCGATGCCGCCAAGCTCTCGGTCTCCCGCTCGGCGACGCTCCCCCGCACCGGCCTGGCGGTGGACATCACCACCCCCAAGGACGTCACCCTCGAGATCGGCGGCGAGTCCAGCCAGGTCACCACCACCGCCGAGACCGTGGCTGACCTGCTCGCCGAGCAGGGTGCCACCGCCGACTCCGACGACAGGTTGGAGCCCGCCGCCGCCACCCCGATCACCGAGGGCCTGGAGGTCGTGCTCGACAAGGTCGAGATCACCACCCGGACCAAGACCGTCAAGCTTCCGTTCGAGACCACCACGAAGCCCGACTCAAGCCTGCTCAAGGGACGGACGAAGATCCTCACCGCCGGCCGGCCCGGCGAAGCGGAGCGCACCTACGAGATCACCCGGGTCAACGGCGAGCAGACCGACAAGAAGGTGGTCGGCGAGACCATCCTGAAGGAGCCGGTCGATGCCGTGGCCGCCGTCGGCACCAAGGTCGAGAAGGTCGACCTGAAGGGTGTCTGGAAGAAGCTGGCCAAGTGCGAGTCGGGCGGCAACCCGCGTGCGGTGAACCCCACCGGCAAGTACTTCGGCCTCTACCAGTTCTCCCTCTCCACCTGGAAGGCGGTCGGCGGCAAGGGCAAGCCCAGCGACGCCTCGGCCGCCGAGCAGACCAAGCGGGCGAAGATCCTGCAGGCCCGCGCCGGCTGGGGCCAGTGGCCCGCCTGCTCGCGCAAGCTCGGCCTGCGGTAGGCGCAGCCGTCCCGCAGCCCCGACCTTCGACAAGCCCAGGGAGCGTCCCCGATCCCCGAAGCTCGGGGGACCAGGGCAACGGGCTCGGCCCGGCACGAACACGTCACCACCGTGAGGGACCGCACCCGTCATCGTTGCTCGGCTGGCAGCCACCGGATCGGGCGCCGGACGGGCAGCGTCCCCACGATTTCTGAGAAAAACTTGCCAAACCTCTCAGAATGAGGGAGTATTTCTCAGGAATCTGTTGTCGGCGTGAGGAATCTGAGTGCCATCGAAGTCCACCGTCCTTGCGGCGAGCGCCCTCGGCGTCGCGCTGCTGGCGGGCGGCACCACCGCCGCCACCGCCTTCCACAAGGACGTCACGCTGGAGGTCGACGGCCAGGTACTCCCCGCCGGCGGGTTCGCACTCACCGTCGCCGACGTGCTGGCCAACAACGACATCACCCTCGGCGAACGCGACCTGGTCTACCCGGCACTCACCGACACCGTGGCGGACGGCCAGACCATCACCGTCGCCTACTCCAAGCAGGTCACGCTGAACGTCGACGGCGAGCCGGTCAGCTTCTACACCACGGCGACAGTGCTCAGCGAGGCGCTGCAGGACTTCCAGCTTCACGAGTTGCACGCCTCGAAGCTCTCCGTGTCGCGTTCCGCAGCGCTGCCGCGAGCCGGACTGTCGGTAGACATCACCACCCCCAAGGAGATCACCCTCAAGGTCGGCGGCGAGAGCAGCACGGTCACCACCACCGCCGACACGGTGGCCGAGCTGCTCACCGAGCAGGGTGTCCTGCTGGACGCCGACGACCGTCTCGAGCCGGTCGCGGGGACGGAGGTCACCGAGAACCTCGAGATCGTCGTCGACCGGGTCGAGGTGACCACCAGGACCAAGACCGAGAAGATCAAGTTCTCCACCGTCAGCAAGAAGGACTCGTCGCTGTGGAAGGGCGAGTCCCAGCTGATCAGCGCAGGCAAGAACGGCAAGGCCGAACGCACCTACGAGATCACCACGGTCAACGGGGAGCAGACCGACAAGAAGCTGATCACCGAAACCATCCTGAAGGAGCCGGTGGACGCGGTCACCGCGGTCGGAACCAAGACCACCTCCAACGGGGTCGGCATCAACCTCGCCCGCGCCGCGATGTGGGACCGGATCGCCAAGTGCGAGTCGGGGAACCGCTGGAACATCAACACCGGCAACGGCTACTACGGCGGCCTGCAGTTCAACAAGGCCTCCTGGAACGCCAACGGCGGCCGGGACTTCGCCGCCCTGCCCCACCAGGCCAGCCGCGCCGAGCAGATCACCGTCGCCAACCGCTACTACGCCAAGGCCGGCCTGAAACCCTGGGGCTGCCGGCACGCGGCCTAGAGACTCGGAGGAGCCTGGGACCTTATCCCCCATCCTGTACCCGGCCCCGGCATCCTTCGTACCCGCCGGTGGCGCCGTCCATCCCCCACGACGGCGCCACCGGCTTCTTCCTGCCCGGGAGGGCTGACCCGCAGCCGGTATCCTCCAGCCCATGGACGCCCGCCTGCTGCAGCCCGCCACCTGGCTGCCACACCTGGAGAAGCTCCGCACCGACCTGTCCGAGCGGGCCGTGTCGCACAGGTTCTCCGGTACCTTCGGCCGGCAGTCCTACGGTGGCGGCGAGTACTACCGGACGGCCGACGGCGAGGAGTTCCAGGAACGCGGGGACGGCCGGCACACCGCGATGGACGTGCTGCGCGCGCTTTCCGACCTGGCACCCGCGGACGAGGTGGGAGTGACCATCGCGGTCGACCGCAACGGCCCGCCGCGGGTCGTGCTCTACGACCCGCCCGACGGGGTGAGCACCGGCGGCCTCGGCGCTCCGATCGGTTCGGTGGTGCTGCGGCCGGGAGCCGTCCCCGCGCCCTACCGGCGGCTCCCCGAGCCCCACCGGTCCACCTGGGACGCCGGGATGGATCCGGCCTGGCTGGCCGGTGTCGTCCGGCAGGCCCTGCCGGACGCGTCCGGGCTATCGGACGAGCAACTGCGGGAGTGGGAGCAGCGCAGCCGCTGCGTCCTGCCGCCCGACGTCCGTGCCCTCTACCGGACGGCGTCCGGCGGGGACCTCGTCCTCGGCGGAAGCTCCGCTGAGAGCGACGACGACGAGGACGCCGCCTACGTCATGCGCATCCTTCCGCTCGGCGAGCAGGACCCGCACTGGACGCCGCAGGCCCGGTTCCTCGGCTGGGAGTTCGGTGCCACCGAGGTCGTCGCCCCGGATCCGGCCGGCCGGGTCCAGCCGCTGGCCTTCTCGCCGGCCTGGGTGCCGATCGGCGACGACTGGGGTGGCAACCTCTACGTCTGCGACCTCGCACCCGGCCCCCGCGGGACGATCGGCCAGCTGCTCTTCGTCGACCACGAGACGCTCTCCGGCGCGACCTGGGTGGCGTCCTCGCTGACCGCCTTCGTGAAGCACCGGACGCCGGACGTCCCCGGTCCCGCCGGGGCGCCGGAGTCGCTCAAGGTGCGGATCGGCACCCACACCCGGCAGACCCTGGCGGACGTCACTCCCGACACCGAGGTGCTGATCGTCAACCGGGTGGACCAGCCGGTGGATCTCACGCCGCTCGCCGGGCACCCCCGGTTGCGCACGCTGGAGATCGCCCCGGGTCCGGTCACCGGCGTCCAGACCCTGCACCGGTTGCCCGCGCTGGAGTACCTGGCCACCAACCTGGCCACCTGGCGATTCCTGATCGACCGGAACCTGGTGCCGGAGCGGCTCCTGGCGGCCGGCTTCCGGGACGCCGACGCCGACTGGCCCGAAACCGTCGGGGTGGCCAACCACCTGCTGGCCCGCTGGGGCCGTCCGCCGATCGCCGAACACGTCGTGCTGTAGCGAGATCGACCGGCGCAGCGGCCACCACCCCGGTGGGGCACCACCAACCAGCGGTTGCCCTAAGGAACCGCTGATCAACGCACAGAGCGATCCCTGAGGTCGCGCGCAGCGCGAGTCTCGAAGGGTCTCAGGGGCTTCGAGACTCGGCCCTACGGGCCGACCTCAGCCACCGATGCCGCCACCACGCACATTGATCAGCGTTTCCCTAACTCTGGATGGTGCCCTCCCGGAAGTCGTCGTTGCCGGTGACCTCGACGATGTCCTGGTGCTCCTGCAGGCCCACCCAGGTGTTGCTGTACTCGTGGTGGTAGTAGCGGTCGGCCCCGGCCTCGACCTGGTGGGCGTAGCCCTGGGCGTCCAGCACTGTGGTCTCCTCGCGGAGCGCGTTCAGGAAGCCCTGCTGGGGGTTGCCACCGACCCCCGGCTCGGCGGCGCCGGTACGCAGCCCGTCCATGAAGCCGGCGTGGCCGAGGTCGCTGCTCCCCTGCTGTTCCCGCCAGGCCTGCGCGGCCAGGTCGTGGGTCTCGCGCTGCTCGCGCATCCGCTCGGAGAACACCCTCCCCTGCTGCTGCAGATCGCCCATCCGCTGTCGATGACCGGCGGCGGCGATCTGCCCGTTGGCGTCGATCATGCCCATCGTGGCGCGGTGGGTGCTCGCGATCGTGGCCTGCTCCTGCAGGTTGCGCTGCGACTGGGCCCCGGAGGCCTGACCGGTGGCCAGCAACTGCCACAGCGCGGGCACGAACGGCTCGGGGTCGGCCGTGCTGATCACGCCGTACACCTGGACGATCCACACCTGCCCGGCGCCACGGGTGATTCCGAGGAAGACCGCCCGGACCGGCCGGCCGTCCTCGTCGGCGAACTCGGCGGCCAGTCGCGCGGCGTACAGCCACGGGGCGGTGGCGCCCTGCTGCTGCAGTACCCGAGCGGCGAGGTCCCGCAGCTGGGCGTCCTCGCGCAGGTCCAGCTGGCGGTAGCCCGGTCGCCCTCCGTAGCGGAACTGCGCCCACTCGGCCAGCAGCTCGGCGGCGTGCCCGGGCGGCCTCAGCTGCATTCCCGGCGGGGCGAAGGGCGCGATGGCGGGGTCGACGTAGAGCGGGATCGCCGAATCGCCGCTGAACAGGGTGGTGCCGCCGTCCGGGCTGGTCGCGCGGGCCATCGGGTAGGCCATCGCCGGCGTCGGCTCCAGCCAGACCCGGGACTGCCAGCCCACCGGGAGAGCGACGACGTAGCTCCCGGAGTCGTCGGTCACCTGCTGCCAGGCCGCCGGATCGGCCAACGAATCGGCGAGGGACGCCGGTGGCGCCGGCGCCGCCTGCCGGGCGTCCGGACGTTCCGGCGCAGCCCCGGTGAAGTGCTGGGCGAGCAGGCTCCCCGCCCACTGCGCCGGGCTCACCCCGGCGGCCTGCGCGGCCGATCGGACGGCCGCTGCCAGCTGCCCACCGATCGAGAGCACCAAACGATCATCCCCCATGGGTCGATCATCCCGGACGCCACCACCGCTGCACAGAGCGGGACGGGCGGCAGCTTTGCCACCCGACGGCGAAGCGCCGTCCGCCCGAAGGCGAACGGCGCTCGGCATGAATGATCAGGCCTTGGCGTCCTCGGCCGGCTCGACGGCCGCTTCCTCGGCAGCCTCGTCCACCGGCTCGGCGGCCTCGGTGGCCTCCTCGGCGACGGCCTCCACCGCCTCCTCGACCTCGGCCGGGGTCTCCTCAACCTCGGCGGCGGTCTCCTCGACCGGGGCTTCCTCGGCCTTGGCGGCGGCCTTCTTCGCCGGGGCCTTCTTGGCCGGCTCGGCCTTCTTGGCGGCACCCTTGGCCTTGGCCTTGCGGGAGTCCTCCACCGACTCGGTGACGATCTCGATCACGGCCATCGGGGCGTTGTCGCCCTTCCGCGGGCCGATCTTGGTGATCCGGGTGTAGCCACCCTCGCGATCGGCCAGCTTCGGCGCGATCTCGGTGAACAGGATGTGCACCACACCCTTGTCGGTCACCGTGGCCAGCACCTGGCGGCGGTTGTGCAGGTCACCCCGCTTGGCCTTGCTGATCAGCCGCTCGGCCAGCGGCTGGACCCGCTTGGCCTTGGCCTCGGTGGTGGTGATCTTCCCGTGCTCGAACAGCTGGGTGGCCAGGTTGGCCAGGATGATCCGCTGGTGGGCCGGGCTACCGCCGAAACGGGGGCCCTTGGTGGGCTTTGGCATGGTTCAGTTCTCCTGTTGGGCGATGGATCAGTACTGATCGTCGAAGTCGTCGGCGGCGTCGTACTGGCTGAGCGCAGCCAGCGGGTCGAAGCCGGGGGCGCTGTCCTTCAGCGACAGGCCCATCTCGTGCAGCCGCAGCTTGACCTCCTCGATCGACTTGGAGCCGAAGTTGCGGATGTCGAGCAGATCCTGCTCCGAGCGGGAGACCAGCTCGCTGACGGTGTGGATGCCCTCGCGCTTGAGGCAGTTGTAGCTGCGCATGGTGAGCTTGAGCTCCTCCACCGGCAGCGCCAGGTCGGCAGCCAGCTGCTCGTCCACCGGGGACGGGCCGATCTCGATGCCCTCGGCGTCCACGTTCAACTCACGGGCCAGGCCGAACAGCTCGACCAGGGTCTTGCCGGCCGAGGCGACGGCGTCCCGCGGCAGGATGGACGGCTTGGTCTCGACGTCCACGATCAGCTTGTCGAAGTCGGTGCGCTGCTCGACGCGGGTGGCCTCGACCTTGTAGGTGACCTTGAGCACCGGCGAGTAGATCGAGTCGACCGGGATCCGGCCGATCTCGGCCTCGGGGTTCTTGTTCTGGACGGCGGAGACGTAGCCGCGGCCACGCTCGACGACCAGTTCCATCTCGATCTTGCCGTTGTCGTTCAGGGTGGCGATGTGCAGCTCGGGGTTGTGGATCTCCACCCCCGCCGGCGGGGCGATGTCGGCCGCGGTCACCGCGCCGGCACCGGCCTTGCGCAGGTACATGACGACCGGCTCGTCCTCCTCGGAGGAGAGCACCAGCTGCTTGAGGTTCAGCACGATCTCGGTGACGTCCTCGACGACACCCTCCAGGGTGGAGAACTCGTGCTGGTTGCCCTCGATCTTGATGCTGGTCACGGCCGCGCCCGGGATGGACGACAGCAGGGTGCGACGCAGCGAGTTGCCCAGGGTGTAGCCGAAGCCGGGCTCCAGGGGTTCGATGACGAACCGGGAGCGGAAGTCGTCAGTGACCTCTTCGGTCAGGATCGGACGCTGTGCGATGAGCATGTGTTTCCTTTCAACCGCCCGCTATTTGACGGTGTCGAGTGAAGCGCCCGGGCGCTGGATCGCGCCCGGGCCTCATGTGAAGTTGTTACTTGGAGTAGAGCTCGACGATCAGCTGCTCGCTGACGTCGATGGTGATCTGCTCGCGGACCGGCAGCTGGTGCACCAGGATCCGTCCCCGGTTCGGACGCACGGTCAGCCAGCCCGGCACGACGCGCTCGTGGTGCACCTCGCGGGCGATCACGAACGGGGTCAGGTTCTGCGACTTCGGCTTGATGTCGATGACGTCGTAGGCGCTGACCCGGTAGCTCGGGACGTTGACCTTCTTGCCGTTCACCAGGAAGTGGCCGGGCACCACCAGCTGGCGGGCCTGCCGCCGGGTGCCAGCCAGGCCAGCGCGGTACACCACGTTGTCCAGCCGGGATTCCAGGATGATCAGCAGGTTGTCGCCGGTCTTGCCGGAGAGCCGGTTGGCCTCCTCGTAGTAGCGACGGAACTGCTTCTCCAGCACACCGTAGGCGAAGCGGGCCTTCTGCTTCTCGCGAAGCTGCAGCAGGTACTCGCTCTCCTTGGTGCGGCCGCGGCCGTGCATGCCCGGGGGGTACGCGCGACGCTCGAAGGCCTTGTCATTGCCCACCAGGTCGGTGCCGAGCCGGCGGGACTTCTTGGTGATGGGTCCGGTGTAACGGGCCATGGTTGAACTCCTCTCTCAGCTCGGGACTAGACGCGACGACGCTTGGGCGGACGGCAGCCGTTGTGCGGCACCGGGGTGACGTCGGAGATCGGACCGATCTCCAGCCCCACCGCGCCGAGCGAACGGATGGCGGTCTCCCGGCCGGAACCGGGGCCCTTGACGAAGACGTCAACGCGCTTCATCCCGTGCTCCATGGCACGCCGACCGGCGGCCTCGGCGGCCATACCGGCCGCGAACGGGGTGGACTTGCGGGAGCCCTTGAAGCCGATCGTGCCGGCGGACGCCCACGCGATCACCGCACCGGTCGGGTCGGTGATCGTGATGATCGTGTTGTTGAACGTGCTCTTGATGTGCGCCTGACCGGCGACGATGTTCTTCTTCTCCTTGCGGCGAAGCTTGGTCTTGGCAGCCTTCTGGCTTGCCGTGCGGCCTGCAGTAGCCATGTGTTCTCAGTCTCTCCTGTGTCCCTACAGGCCGCGGTCAGCGGGCCTTCTTCTTCCCGGCGACGGCCTTCTTCTTACCCTTGCGGGTACGGGCGTTCGTCTTGGTGCGCTGGCCACGGACGGGCAGGCCCATCCGGTGGCGACGGCCCTGGTAGGAGCCGATCTCGATCTTGCGACGGATGTCGGCGGCGACGCTGCGGCGCAGGTCACCCTCGGTCTCGTAGTTCGCTTCGATGTGGTCACGCAGCGCAACCAACTGATCGTCGGTGAGTTGGTGGACACGGATGTCGCCGCTGATTCCAGTGGCGGCCAAGGTCTCCTTGGCGCGGGTACGGCCGATGCCGTAGATGTAGGTGAGGGCGATCTCAAGCCGCTTCTCGCGCGGCAGATCGACCCCGATGAGGCGTGCCATCAGGCGGTTACCTTTCAGTGTTCGGCACCCGGTTCCCCGGCTACCGCGAAGGTGTCTGGCGTGGTGCGTCCCCCACCGCCTGGCGGGGCCCCGGCCTTCGTCCGGGGGTGGATCCCGAGACTGCGTCCCGGGCTTGCTACCACGTTCTGTAGTGATTGCGGCTGGCGCCGCGAGTCGCGCCGGAGGCGCTCCCCTCGTTCCTCGCAATCTGGCCCTGGTGGGCCTGGGGCTTGGTGTGCCCCTCTTCAGTTGTGTCCGTGGACGGTTGCCCGTCCGGGTGTTCCGCGTCCCGCGCTGGCGGGGCGAGGTCTGACGCGAATATCAGCCCTGGCGCTGCTTGTGGCGCGGGTTGTCGCAGATCACCATCACGCGACCGTGCCGGCGGATCACCTTGCACTTGTCGCAGATCTTCTTGACGCTCGGCTGAACCTTCATCGAGCAACTTTCTGACTCATCGCCGAGCACAGGGGTACCCCTGCGGTTCGGGCTGGTGGTGGTTATCTGTGGCCTACCGGTGACGGAAGACGATGCGTCCGCGGCTCAGGTCATAGGGGGAAAGTTCGACGACGACCCGGTCGGCGGGGATGATGCGGATGTAGTGCTGCCGCATCTTGCCGCTGATGGTCGCCAGAACCTTGTGCCCGTTGGCCAGTTCCACCCGGAACATGGCGTTGGGCAGGGCTTCGACGACGGTTCCCTCCAGTTCGAGGGCGCCTTCCTTCTTCGCCATTACTCCCTAACGTGAGATGTGAGGACGCACGCGCTGCCGACGCAGGTCATGCAAGGATCGATCCTACGCCACCACCGGGTATCGGCCCAAATCCCGTGCGCTCACGGTCGGGGCTCCGCCTGTTCCCCCGAACGGCGAACCGCGACGAACCAGGCGATGCCTGCGGCGAGGTGCATCGCCGCCAGCGTGAGGCCGGCGGTGAGGTCGGTGGCCATGGTGAGCGGTGCGATCGTCGAGACTGCGCCGAGCCCCAGACCGATCCAGGCCAGCAGTTGGACACCGCCGGGACGGCGGCGGGCAACCAGCCAGAGCAATCCGGTGCCGAGCGCGAAGGTCACGCCGGTGGCAATGATCACCTGGGCGACCCCGACCGGCTGTCCCGCAGCGACCAGGGTTGCACCGGCCGCCCGGCCGATGAAGAGCACAACGAGATTGACCACGATCGCGGCGACCGCCGCGGTGGGAACCGCGATGCCGAGCGAGCGGACGGGGGTGGGGGCTGTGAAAGCCATGACTCCTCCAATGCTTGAGTTGGTCAAGTAATTCGAGGGTAAGGCAGATACTTGAGTTCGTCAACCATTGAGCACATCCACTAACCTGCTGCCATGACCGAGCAGGAACAGCGCGTCACCGAAGCGCGCACCCTCTCCATGCTGCTGCACCAAGCCGCCGAGCGGGCCCGCAGCGACTTCGCCGCCCTCGCCGCCCGGCACGGCGCCACGCCGCCGATGGCTCGCCTGCTGCTGCTGCTCGCCGAGCCCATGTCCATGCGCGCGGTGGCCGGCGCGCTGGACGTCGACCCGTCCTACATCACCGGGGTCGCCGACGAACTCGAGCGGGCCGGCCTGGTCGAGCGGATCCCCGGGGCCGACCGGCGGGTCAAGCTACTGCGCACCACCGGTGAAGGCGGCAAGCTCCGCGCCCAACTCGTCCAAGCGATCGGCGAGGAGGCGACCGTGCTGACCAGGCTCACCGCCGCCGAGCGAACGGCCCTGCGCCGGATCGCCGAGCACCTGCTCGGCACCTCCTGACCCAGCCCGGACCACCGTTGAACAAATCGTCCTCCAGATAGGCGATTCGGGCGGCCAACGAGCCGGATGACGCCATCTGGAAGTCGATTTGTTCGTCGGCACCCCTCGTGGGCACCTTGAGCGCGGCCGACTGATCCGGCCGAATCGCAGCGCTACGCCGCCGCGCCAGCGGTCGGCATCCCGGTGGTCGGGGTCCCGGTGGTCGGGGTCCCGGTGGTCGGGGTCCCGGCGGTCTGATCCCACTCCCGTGGGGTGAGGTCGGGACGCCGATGCAGGTAGCCGTTGGAGAGCAGCGGGGACGAAATGATCATGTCCGCGCTGGCCACATTGCAGGCCATCGGGATGTTCCACACCGCGCCGATCCGCAGCAGCGCCTTCACGTCCGGGTCGTGCGGCTGAGCCTCCAACGGATCCCAGAAGAAGATCAGCAGATCCAGCGCGCCCTCCGCGATCCGGGCGCCGATCTGCTGATCGCCACCCACCGGCCCGGAGAGGAACCGGTGGACCGGCAGCCCCAACTCGTACTCCAACATCGTCCCGGTCGTCCCGGTGGCGTAGAGGTCATGCTCGGCCAGGGTGTCGCGGTTGTACCCCGCCCAGCGGAGCAGCTCGGTCTTCATGTTGTCGTGCGCAACCAACGCGATCTGGCGTCGATTTCCGGTCAGCATCATGGATACCCCCTCGCTACCCATGATGCCGTGCCGGTGTTGCGGGAACGTTACCCGTACCCGGCTGGCCGGTTACGACCAGACCAGCAACCAGGCTCAGTTCCAGTCACACACCGCGCCCTCGCCACGGCGCACCGGAACCGCCCTCCGCGGGAGCTCCGACTGGACTGTACCTACTAGTAGGTATAGCGTAGCTCCATGGAGACGCGGGAACGACTTGTCCGGACGATGAGCGAGTTGATGTGGGAGCGCGGCTATGCCGACACCAGCCCGCGCGACGTCCGGGAGCGCTCCGGCGTCGGGCAGGGGAGCCTGTACCACCACTTCCCCACCAAGCGGGATCTGGCGGTGGCGGCGTTGGAGCGCAATGTGGCCGATCTGCTGCCGGCGGCGTCCGAGCTGGAGGGCCCCGGCGATCCGCTGGCGCGGATCGAGGCGTACCTGATGCGTCCCCGCGACCCGCTCAAGGGGTGCAAGGTCGGCCGGATGACCCAGGATCCCCAGGTCCGCGAGGATCCGGTGCTGCTGGCGCCGGTCTCCCGGGCATTCGCGCAGATTCATCGCAGCTGGGCCGCGGTGCTACGGCAGGCCGTCGCCGCCGGCCAGCTTCGGCAGGATCTCGATCCCGACCGGCTCGCCCACACCCTGATGGCCGTGCTGCAGGGCGGCTACGTGCTGGCCATCGCCCAGCAGGATCCCGCTCCGTTCGACGATGCCCGCCAGGGTGCCCTCGACCTCCTCAGAGCAGCAGCCGACAACACCAGTGAAGGAAAGTGACAGTCATGACAGTGCGAATTGGCATCAACGGATTCGGACGGATCGGACGCAGCTACCTGCGGGCCGCCCTCGCCAATGACGCCGACGTCGAGGTGGTCGCGGTCAACGACCTCGCCGACGCGAGGACCCTGGCGACCCTGCTGGAATGGGACTCCCTCTCCGGCCATCTCGACGGCGTCGCCCGGGGGGGGGCGGGTGTG